>JAFQIL010000054.1 GCA_017397565.1 Oscillospiraceae bacterium
ATTGATAATGGATAATTGATAATTGACAATTGTGGTATTTCCTTCGGAAATGATTTAAAAATGTCGCCTTTGGCGACTCCTTAATTGTCCATTGTCAATTTTCAATTGTCAATTGGCAGCCATCGGCTGCTCGACAAACGGAAATTGGCAAAGCCTCCCGGCAACAAAAATGCACCGCCGAAGCGGTGCATTTTCATAAACAATTCTTACTTCGCAGCCTTGACCAGCTCAGCGGTATCCTGAGCGATCATCAGCTCTTCGTTGGTGGGAACGACCCAAACCTGAACCTTGGAGTCGGGAGTGGAGATGCACATCTCCTTGCCCCGCTTGCCGTTCAGCTCGGGATCGATCTTCACGCCCATGAAGGCCAGATACTCGCAGACCTTGGCGCGGACATTGACGTCGTTCTCGCCAACGCCGGCGGTGAAGGTCAGCACGTCGATGCCGTTCAGAGCAGCTGCGTAAGCGCCAACATACTTGGCAACCTCGTAGCAGAACTTCTCACGGGCCAGAGCGCAATCCTCGTTTCCGTTCTTAGCACCGTCTTCCAGATCACGGAAGTCGGAGGAAATACCGGAAACAGCCAGCATGCCGGACTTCTTGTTCAGAATGTTCAGGCACTCGTCCACGCTGTAGCCGTACTTGTTGCACAGGAACTGTACAACGGCGGGATCGATATCACCGGAGCGGGTACCCATGGGAACACCGGCCAGAGGGGTCAGACCCATGGTGGTATCCTGGCACTTGCCGTCCTTCACAGCGGACATGGAAGAGCCGTTGCCCAGATGGCAGTTGACCATCTTGAATTCCTTCTTGCCAACCAGCTCGGCGGTACGCTTGGCAACATACTTATGGGAAGTGCCGTGGAAGCCGTAGCGGCGGATGGAGTCGTTCTCATAGTACTCGGTGGGGATGGCGTAGCGGTAAGCCTTGGGGGGCATGGTCATGTGGAAAGCGGTGTCGAACACGGCGACCTGGGGAGTGGTGGGCATAACAGCCTGGCAGGCACGGATGCCCATCAGGTTAGCGGGGTTATGCAGGGGGCCCAGGGGGATACACTTCTCGATGGCCTTGATGACCTCGTCGTTGATGATGCAGGAATCAAAAAATTCCATACCGCCGTGGAGCACACGGTGACCAACAGCATCGATCTCAGCAACAGACTTGATAACGCCGGCTTCTGCGTCCTGCAGGATCTCCAGAGTCGCGGCAATAGCCTCGGAGTGGGTGGGCATGGGAATGTCCTTGACGACCTTATTCTCGCCGACCTTGTGGTTCAGGCGGCCGTCGATGCCGATACGCTCGCACAGACCCTTGGCGGAAACGACGCCGGTCTCGGGATCCATCAGCTGATACTTCAGGCTGGAGGAACCGGCATTGATGATCAAAATGTTCATGGGAATCTGCCTCCTAAAAAATAATATTTTCTTTTTTCATTTCTTTGTGGTATGATAACCATAGCTAAAGTTATTGTACTTTATTTTGATTCATTTCTCAAGCCCTGAAACACAAATTTTTTGAAAGGAAGGGAAATTTTTGAAAATAATCGGCATTATCTGTGAATACAACCCCTTCCATTTGGGGCATCAGAAGCAATTTGACCTTCTTCGGCAGCAATTCGGTCAGGACACCGCCATTGTTTGCCTGATGAGCGGCAATTTCGTCCAGCGGGGTGCTCCGGCAATTATGGACAAATCCTGCCGGGCAGCGGCTGCCGCCGCCTGCGGCGCGGACCTGGTTTTGGAGCTTCCGGTAACCTATGCCCTATCCTCTGCGGAAGGCTTTGCCGCCGGCGGTGTGAAGATTCTGTCGCAAATGTGCGACGGTCTTTGCTTTGGTACAGAATCCGGAAACGCAGAATCTTTGATGGACACCGCCCGGGCACTGCTGTCCCCGGAGTTTTCCCGGCATCTTCGCATTCAGCTGGATACCGGTGTTTCCTTCCCTGCTGCCCGGCAGGCAGCCCTGGCAGCCATGGGGGCAGATTTCGGTCTTCTGCGTTGTGCCAATGACATTTTAGCCGTAGAATACTGCAAGGCAATTCTTGCGCAAGATAGTCCTCTTCAGCCCCTTCCCATCCGCCGGGAAGGCAGCTATCACGCCCAAACCCCGGATGCGGAGAATCCCTCGGCCACCTCTGTGCGTCGGCTGCTGCTTGCAAAGGAAGCCTGGCAAAGCTTCGTACCGGCAGCTGCGCTGCCTCACCTGGAAAACGCGCCTGTGCACGATCTGGCCCAGGGAGAACAGGCCATCCTTTACCGGCTGAAAACCATGACGGATGCCGAATTTGAGGCGCTCCCTTACGGCTCAGAGGGCCTGTGGCGAAAGCTGATGCATGCCAGCCGCGAGCATAGCACTTTGGAACAGATCATCACCGCCACCAAGTCCAAGCGCTATACCCACACCCGCATTTGCCGGATGATCCTGTGTGCCTTTTTAGGCATTGCCGCCGATGATCTGGACGCAGCGCCCCCTTATGTCCGGGTGCTGGCCTTCCGGGATCGGGGCCGCGCCATCTTAAAGCAGGCCCGGGAGCAAGGGTGCTTTCCCCACATCGGCGAAGCGATGGACAGCCCCTGCTGGGATCTGGAGCAGCGCTGTGACCGGCTCTATCCCCTCTTTGCCGTAGATTCATCCCACAAAGGAATCGCTACCTCCCAACGCCGTGTTTGGATTCATAAGTAAAAGTAAATTTGCCTCCCTCAGCGGGAGGCAAATTTTTTGATTTATACGGATACATCAAAACCGCCAAATTGCCATTTCTCGGGCAGTTGGTTATTAACTGTAGGGGGCGGCGCCCACGACGCCCCCTACAATCTCCCCGATAAACGGGAATTGGCAGATATCATGGCTATTAGGATTCCTTTTGTGAAAAATAATTAACCAGATATTCCCGGTAGGCAGTGCAAAGCCGGGACTGGTTTTTGCTGCCGTTCCAAAATACATAAGTGGAGCGGCTCACCGCCGGGTTGGTAGGCAAAAATACCACGCTGTCATTTTTCAGGCTCTGCCAGGATATCTCCGGCCCCAGAGTGACCCCCATGCCTGCCCCCACATATTTGATCAGGCAGTGCAGATCGCCGCAGACCATGGCAACACGGGGCGAAAAACCGGCCTGCCGGCTCTGCAGCAGCGTCTGCTGCCATAGCTCTGTTTTTCGGGAGATCAGCGCGAAATTTTCCTCTTTGCATTCTGAGAAGCTGACGCAGTCCTTCTGTGCCAGGGGATGCTCCCGGGAAACCACCAGCATCAGCCGTTCTGTGATCAGACAGGTGCTGTTGTCAAAGGTATCCTCCGGTGGTGCAGAGGAAATACACAGGTCAAATTCGTGGTGGTCCTCGGTTTCCAGCTCATAGACAAACTGGAAATCCACCTCAGGGTGTAGCTTTTGGAAACCGATAATGCTGTCGGCAACAGTGTTTCTGTGCTGCTTTACCAGTAGCTTCAGTTTCCCCCGCAATGGCATATCCGGTGCGTGAAGCTGTTCCAACACCACGTCCAAACCGCCGACGGATGCGGCTACCGAATGATAAAACGCCTCTCCCTCCGCCGTCAGGCGGAGTTTGTTTTTATAGCGGTCAAACAGGGGCGTGCCGATCTCCGATTCCAGCTTGGAAATGGTCTTGGACATGGCCGGCTGGGGAATCCGGTGATACTGGGCCGCCCGGGAGATATTCAGCATCCGCGCCACCGTCAAAAAATACCGCAGCTGCAACAGTTCCATATGTATCCCTCCTCTTAAAACATATCATACAATATATGTTTTCTATATGCAATTATGTATTTTAAAATATTTTTATTTTTTGTAAAATAAAGGCATTGAAACAGAAAGGAATCCTACATATGAATTTTGATTTGATTTCCCTTTTGATCCTGTGTGCAACCATCGTTGCCGCATTTCTTCTGAAGATCAACTCCGGTGTAGTGGCCATTGCCGTTTCTCTGGTGCTGGCACGGTGTGCCGGCATCGCTGACAAAACCCTGATCTCCTTTTTTGACAACAACCTGTTCATCATGCTTTTGGGCGTGATGCTGCTGTTTGGCATTGCCCAGGAAAACGGCACTTTGGAGCTGCTTGCCAAAAAGATCCTTGCCCTGTGTGGCGGCAAAGTGAAGCTATTCCCTCCCATTTTGTTTCTGGTTGCCGCTTTGATTGCTGCCATTGGTCCCGGCCCCATCACAGTCAGTGCCTTGATGGCAGTCATCACCATTGCTTTGGCTAAGGAAACCAATGTTCCCGCTATGCGGCTGCTCCCCTTCGGCGCTTTAGGCTCTTTTGCCGGCGGTCTGTCCCCCATCACTCCCACCGGCATTGTGGGCGTCACCCAATCGGAAGCCATCGGCCTTAACGATATGGGTGGTCAAATCCTGCTGGGTCTGGCAGTTGCTAATTTCCTGTATGCTGTTATTCTGTATTTCTTTGTATTCCGGTGGCACAGCTACAAGGTTGCTCCCCGTGAAGTAGCCGCTACAGAAACCGGCAAGTCTCAGAGATTTAATCTGAAACAATGGTTTACTTTGGGTGGTATCGCGGCAATGGCTGCTCTTACCATCTTCCTGAAGATCAATATTGGTCTGGCAGCATTCGCTGTTTCCCTGATTCTCATCATCCTCCGTGCCGGTGACGAAGGCGTTGTTCTGAAAAAACTCTCTTGGGGCACTCTCATTATGATCACCGGTGTCGGTATTCTCATCAGCTTGGTAACCGAGCTGGGCGGTATTGATCTGCTGTCTGCAACGCTCAATAAGTTTATGACTGAAAAGACTGCCGCCGGTATCATCACCGCTTTGGCCGGTGTCATGTCCTGGGTCTCCTCCGCTTCCGGTGTGGTTATGCCCACTTTGATCCCCACAGTACCTGAGCTGGGTGCCAACGCGCCAGCTTTGGTAATTGGTATCTGCGCTGGTGCTCATGCCGCCGCCATCAGCCCTCTGTCCAGCTGCGGCGGACTGATGCTGGCCGCTTACTCCTCCGGTGACATTACCGCAAAGGAACGGAATAAGGCCTTCGGCCAGCTGTTCCTCATGTCCGCCGGCGGTGTTGCTTTCTGCGCTGTGCTGGGTCTGCTGGGACTTTATAACATTTTCTGATCCTAAAAGTTAAGGCGCGTTGCGGCAATCGCAACGCGCCTTAGCTATTTTCTGGCAAATTCCCGTTTGTCGGGTTGTAGGGGACTTATTCTCCCGTCCCTTGCAGCGGCGCAGCCGCCCTCGGCTCCCCTTGTCAGGGGAGCTGTCAAAAATCTTTGATTTTTGACTGAGGGGTAGTCATATCTCTCCCCCTGGCATGCTGTTCGCATGCCAGCCCCCTCGTCAGAGGGGGCCTTTGTCGACTGCCCGAGAAATGGCAATTTATCCACTTACTTTTCCAAAAGCGGCAGCAGCCGGAAGCAGAAACGGTCATGCATATCCAGCAGAGAATACTCAGGGGCCAGCTCCGGACCGCAGGAATTGGAGCCAATACCGCATTGCCGGTAATCGATGTTCACCACCGTTTCCTCACTCTGAGTCAGCTCAAAATCGTGCATGGTTTCGGTAAGCTGCTTGGGGGTATAGTGGCTGCAGTTGAAGCTGAAGCTCTCCGTTTCTTCTGTCCCGCAGATCCGCAGACCGAAGCCGTCCTGATTCCAAAGCTCCAGCCACTGGGTATCGGCATGGGCCATATTTTCCTGAGGCTTGAGATAATGCTCAAAATGCTCCTTAACCGTAGTTTGGAACAGTCCCATCCGGGAAGCCAGCTGCTTATCCCAATAGGCTTCCACAGGGCCTCTGCCGAAGTAACGAAGGTCTTCAAAGTCTTTTTCCAGAGAGAATTGCATGCCCACCCGGGGCAGCGTCAGTGTCGCTTCTTTTCTGCGGTTAAAATCGCAGGAAATCTTCACACCGCCACCGCTTCTGAACCGGTATTGCACCGTAACATCTCCCAAAACCGGCTGGGCAACTGCGCCGATACGAAGCTTGGCGCAGATCACTGCCTCCTGAGGATCTTTGGTCTGAATTTCCAAAGACCGCAGGTCGCTGAGCATCCGGTCGTAGCCCTTTTCCTGCCATTTCAGTCTGATGTTCCGGTCATTATCCGTGGGAGCGCGCCAAACGTTAAAGACCACCGGGGCACGCATCCACTCTTTGCCGCCACAAACCAAGGAGCACAGTTCACCGGTAACCTTGTCGATTCTGTAAGATATCTCCCCATCCTCCACGGTGATCGCTCCGGTTTCCTCCGTTACACGCAGGTCGTTCACGCCCGGCATCCGGCTGAAAAAGTCCTCCGTTCCGGCTTTCAGTTTGATCTGCTGGTTGCTGATCTCATAGTCCCGGGACGCCCAGGGCTTTTCAGTATTGGTGCGATAGCTGAGGTTTAAGTACCGATTCTTCTTTTGGACAGTACCCTTGGGAAGCTCAAGAGAGAAAGTCTTCTCCTCTCCGGGAGCCACCGTCAGCTGCCCGATGCAGCCGCCAGCCGTCACTTCTCCGTTTTCCTCCAAGGTATACGCAAGGGAAATATCCGATGCATCGGTGAAATACTTGCGGTTTTTCACCGTCAGCAGACCTGTTTCTTCGTCAAAGTCTGTGGCGATACAGGGCGCTAACACCTGCTTATACTCCAAAAGGCCGGTATGTGGCCGACGGTCGGGATACACCAATCCGTCCATGCAGAAGTTGCCGTCATGGGGCTGCTCTCCAAAGTCGCCGCCGTAGAGATATTTGGGATTTTCCTTTGTACCTACATTTACTCCGTGGTCGATAAACTCCCAAACGCAGCCACCAAAGAAGCAATCATTGGCATAAATAGCATCCCAATAAGCCTTCAGGTCTCCGGGGCTGTTGCCCATGGCATGGCAGTACTCGCAGAGAAAATAGGGTTTTGTAGAATGTTCGCTGTGAATGTACGCCAGGCATTCTTCCACCGGGGCATACATCCGGCTGTCGATGTCAAAATAGGGCTCACCCGCCAGGTGCTTTTCCAGCCCTGCCATTTGCGGGTCTCCTGCCCGGATGCAGGCTTCGATGAAGTTCCACCGTTCATTGTGAACGATGCAGCCGGGCATTCTGGCATGGAAGAAGTCTGCCATGACCTTTAGATTTCTGCCGATGCCGCTTTCGTTGCCTACAGACCACATCAGTACACAGGCTCTGTTTTTATCCCGTTCCATTAACCGTTTGGCCCGATCCAGATATGCCTCTGTCCAGACAGGATCGTCGGTGATATAATCCCGGCCGAAGCCCTCTACATAGTCTACACCGTGGGTCTCCAGATCCGCCTCATCACATACATACAGGCCCAGTTCATCGCACCATTGCAAAAGCCGGGGATCGTTGGGATAGTGGGAGGTGCGCACCATGTTGATGTTGTGGGCCTTCATGATGTGCAGATCCCGGCGCATATGGTCCTTGGGTGTTGCTGCGCCCAGCTCAGGATGACTGTCGTGACGGTTGACACCCTTGCCCTTCACCGGCTTTCCGTTGACATAGAGGATCTTGCCCCGGATCCGGAAGCTGCGGATACCCACCTGTTCCCGGATGACTTCGTCTCCCGCCTTAAGGAACAAAGAATAAAGCCAGGGAGTCTCATCGCTCCAAAGCAGGGGATTCTCCACCGGAACAGTCCAGAAAGCCCTCCCCTTTTCCGAAGCCGCCGAACCTTCTGCCACCAATTCCCCATTGGGGCCTAGCAGCTGCCAGACAAGCTCTATGTCCCCGGACAGCTCCGCTTCCACCCGAAGCTCACCTCGGGTCATATCTTCCGTTAAGCTGCTGCGAACATACAGATCCCGCAGGCCGATCTTATCTCTTACCAGCAAATAGACCTCCCGGAAAATGCCGGAAAGCCGCAGCTTGTCCTGATCCTCCAGATAGGTACCGTCGCACCATTTCAGCACCAGCACCTTCAGCTGGTTCATACCCTCCTGAACAAACCTTGTGATGTCAAATTCCGAGGTGGAGTGGCTCACCTGGCTGTAGCCCACAAAGCTATCGTTTACATACAGGTAAAAGCAGGAATCCACGCCCTCAAGCACCAAATTCAGCTTCTTTTCCGTGAGCATCTGCTTTGTGACCGCAAATTCCCTTTTGTACAGACCGCAGGGATTTTTGCTGGGGACCACCGGTGGATCCACCGGGAACGGATAATCCAAATTCCGGTAACCGGGAAGGTCATACCCCTTTCCCAAGGCCATCTGCCAGCTCATGGGAACAAGAATTGTATCCCACTTTTCATCCTCAGTCTTTTGGATCTCCTCCACCAGCACCGGTGCTTCATAAAACCGAAAGCTCCAATCCCCGCACAAGGAGATAAACCGACCGCTGTCTTCCCGCTCCCCGGTTGCTGCCGTTGCAGCATCATCAAAGGGAATGAAATAGGCATGATCCGGCTCACACCCCACATGAAGAACGCCGGGGTTCTGATGGTAATTCTGTTCCCACATTTTATTAGGATTCATAAAACTGCGTCTCCTCTTCACCAAGTAAGGTTTTCCGGTATGTTTTGGGTGTAACACCGGTTTCTTCTTTGAAAAATGCGTAAAACGCGGATTCACTTCGGTAGCCCAGCAGCTGAGCGATCTCCGCCACCGAAAGATTCCGGCTGGATAAATAAATTTTCGCGGCTTCCATGATCTTTCTCTGCCGTAAGGTGCGAAAATCGCAGCCGTATTGTTTTTTGATCAGCAGCGCCATGTGCTTGGGCGTATATCCCAGAATCTGCGCGATCTCCTCTAAGCGGTACTTGCGTCTTTCCATCAGGGCTTCCACTGCCGCCGCCAGGTTTGTGTGCCTGTCACCGAAGAACTGAGGCTCGTCCTTTAGAACCTGCAGATCCCGGAGCAAACCATAGATCAGGCGATAAGCTAGCACCTTTTTATAGAAAACGTCCTGCATACTGCCGTTGTCGCACTGATAAAATTCCCGAAAACAGCGCTCTGTTTCCCCAGACAGCGGTTTTGGAGCTTCCAAAGCCTGCAGTAATGCGCTGCTGACCGTCTTGAAAACCGCAGGGCTTCCGCCCTTGGCCGGTTCTAAGGAAAAACCGACGGAAATATCCCCCAGTCCTACCGTATCTGCCGCGCAATGCTGCTTACCTGCCGGGATCATATACAAGCTATTCGGCGGCAGCTTTACTGTTTCTTTTTCAAGAATGATCCGGTAGCCCTGCTCTCCGGTGATCATGATCTCAAAAAAGGAATGACTGTGGAAAATTGGCAGATGCCAGGCCGTCACCTGGGCAGAGCTTTCCCCGTGTACAAACTGGTATAGCCGGCACAAGGCATCTCCAAATACCGCCTCCGTTTGAATAATCGGATTTTCTGAAGCCATCTTCCGCACCCCCTTTTCTTTATTGTAATATGACTATTAAAATCCTACAAGTGCGAAAATCACATATTTTCATGATAAAATATTACAATTTCGCATTTTATTTGGAAGCTACTGCAAATTCAACCCATCCTCGGTGGTATTCTTATACAAAAAAAGAGGAATGGCGCATCACCATTCCTCTTTTTATCTTATTGGATGACTTTATCGGGAACCGCATCTACCTTTATCGCGGAAAGATACCTATTTGGCTTCCCTTCCGGCAGGTTATACTCCATTGTAACCTCCCAAATGCCGTCCCCCCGGCTTGTTCCATCCCAAGCGTTATGCTGATAATAGACCGTATAGCTATTCTCACCGTTGGGGATATAGCCGATCAGCAGTACCTCTGCGATACTGCCGGCAAAGGTCAGCTCAAAGCTATCCGTTGCGGCATGGTATTTTAAGTAGTAATCATCTAAGCGCTTCATTTCTTCCTTCAGCCCATCGGTAAGAGCAAACCGTTCCTCCAGCCAGGCAAAGACTGTTGCCGCCGGTATGATCAGAGGATCCTCTTCTCTTCCCGTATATTTCTGTGAGAAATATGAGAGCATGGCATCGGCAGTAATATCGCCGTTTACACCGTTCCAGCGGTCAAACAGATATTGCAGCTCAACATCCGTAAAAGCATTCTCCACAGCATTTTCTTTTGTCACTTTGGTTTCCGTAGCGGAGCAGACCTTGCAAGTCCGGGTCTCGGTGCCGTCCTTGTTCAGAAGCGCGGGCGCGGTAATGATCCATTCTCCCCAGTTGTGCTCCAACAGCGGAAGCTCCTCCGTGTAAGTATGGCCGCAAGCGCAGGTAAAGGTCTCCAGGCCCTTTTCGGTGCAGCTGGCAGGCTTTTCCGTAGACGAATAACTGTGGGTATGCTCCGGAGCGGTCGTGGTAGGAACCGTTGCTGCCTCCCCTTCCCCGCTGCAGGCCGTCAGTGTCACAATAAAACCCATAAGAATAAACAGTACAAGAATCTTTTTCATCATTTTTCTCCCTAAAAAACCATTTATTGTCCTATGGAAGCATTTTACCACATTTCCTTTCCGCTTGCAACCAAAAAGAGGAATGGCGCTAAAGGCGGTCTCGCATAGGGATTTATCCCTATGCGAGACCGCCTAATCTTTTCTTTTATTTTGTGATGTTCTCAGGAAGTTCCGGGATTCTGATGATAGACAGATACTTATTCGGCTGTCCTTCCGGCAAAAGGAATTCGATCTCCACTTTCCAATAGGACGGATAATCAAAATAAGGTGTTTCCGTATAGTAATACACAGTATATCTATTTCCGCCATTGTGGACATAGCCCCTGACATCCATGTTCAGGCCGGAGCCGGGATAATTCAGATTAAACCGATCCGTTGCGGCATCGTAGCGGTAATCTTGTTTCATTTCCGCTTTGATGGACTCTGTGATGTAAAAATAAGGGCTGAGGAATTCCACTACCGCGTCAAAAGAGATGGTGAATTCTTCATCGGTTCTGTCCGGACCATTGTATTGCGCGCTTACAAAATGCAGCAACATAAAGCCCCGGATGGCCTCCTCCTGAAGGGGAACCTCCTGTGCCCAACCGTTTTCTACGGGCCAATGCTCCATAAGCCGCTCAATGCCGTACTCTCCGAAAGAGTTCTGCAAAGCTCCCTCTGTGGTTCTTCTGGATTCCGCGGCAGCGCAAGCCGAACAGGTCCTTGTTTGCGTGCCGTCCCGACCGATCAGCGCCTCGGTTTCTGTTTTCCAGTTGCCCCAGGTATGCTCCCCGGTAGCATCGATTTTCTCGGTGTAGCTGTCGCCGCAGGCACAGGTAAAGGTCTTGACGCCTTCCTTGTCGCAGGTGGCAGCCGTAGTCACTTCCCCGGTGTAATCGTGGGTATGCGGCTTTGTTGCCTCCGGTGTGCTGCCCGTTGTTTCGCTGCCATCTTCTCCGCAGGCCGTCAGTCCCAGCAGCAGAAGCGCAGTCAGCAGCAATATCAGTATCTTTTTCATCACGTCACCCCTGTGGTGCTGCATTTATTTTGTGATATCCGTGGGAAGCGCGTTGATTCTTACGATGGAAAGGTATCTGTTGGGCTGTCCCTCCAAAAGGTTATACTCCAGCACCACTTCAAAATAGTATTTTTCCGTGCCAAAATCCTGCTTGTAATAAATGGTGTAGGTTTTGCCGCTGTTGTGCTTATAGCCTAAAAAGTCGTAAACGGAAAAAGAGGGATTTTGGAAGCCGATCTCCACGGTATCTGTGTAACCGTAAACCAATCTGTCCTGTGCTTCTTTACTCATAGAAAAGTATACTTTTGCTTTTTCCAAATACTGACTCACAGAAACGGTTGTTTCTGTGCCCTCATTTTCATGGAAGAAAATGTGGTCGATGTAGCTGTTTACCAAATTGGTCTCCACGAGATTCTTCCCGATGTACATATCGTGACCTGTCGCGATATCGAAGAAGCAGCCTAAAAGCAAATCTTCAAAGGAATTGATCGCCGCATTTTCCGTGGTGGTTCCGGTTTCTGTAGCGGCACAGGCAGTGCAGGTCCGCTTTTGCGTGCCATCCTTACCTACCAGGGCTGCTGTTTCTGTTGTCCAATTTCCCCAGGCGTGCTCTCCGGTGGCGGCGATCTTCTCGGTGTAGGTCTCTCCACAAGCGCAGGTGAAGGTCTTAACGCCCTCCGTGCCACAAGTGGCCTCGGTGGTTACTTTGGAGCTGTAGCTGTGGACATGGGACGCTTCCGGTGTGCTGTTATTTTCTGCGCCTTTCTTTTCCCCGCAGGCAGTCAGACAAAACAGCATCGCCAGTGCAAACAGCAATGCCAAAAACTTTTTCATATCTTCGCCTCCTGAAAAATATTGTCGTATTTTGTCGCCTTACTTTGTTATTTTATCACAAATTCCCCTTGGTTGCAACATCTAAGATAAGCTTGATTATGTATCTCACATAAAAGCCCCCCGTTCCCGGGGGGCTATCCATTTGATTATTTCGTCTGTTCTGTGTCCTGACCAACATAACAATCTTTTTCAAAACGCCCCTCTTGGCGAGTACCGTCTGGCAGGATCAGTACGCCCTTGCCGTGGCGGAATCCCATGTCATGTTCTCCCTCGTAGCGGCTGCCGTCTGACAGTTCCCAAACGCCGGTACCGTGGGGACGTCCGTTGTGACCCAAGTCTCCTTTGTAGACACTGCCGTCAGAATAGTATTTTTCGCCTTGACCAACGATTTCTCCGTTTTCGTAAGTGCAGAGCATCCGGGTGCCGTCGGCATAGGTGTAGGTACAACTGCCGTGCGCCTTATCATTCTTAAAAGTCCCTTCGAAAACATCGCCGCTGGCAAATTTATAGACGCAACTGCCGTGCCGCTTGTTGTTTTCATAGTACCCTTCATACACGTTGCCGTTTTTATATCGGGTAATGCCGCGCCCGTGGCGCATTCCGCGCACGAATTCGCCTTCAAAATCGTGTTCCGGGCTGGTATAGCTGCCGTGTCCGTGGTGTTTGCCGAATTGCCACTGTCCTTCGTAACGGACACCATTCGACTTGACCATAATGCCGTAGCCATGCCGCATATCGTTTTTTAACTCACCCTCGTAATGAGCACCGTCGTCCCAGTCCGCCACGCCGTAGCCGTCCCACAAACCGTTACGGAAACCGCCCTCATAACGGTAATGGATATATTGCCGCATTCCCTGTCCGGTAAAATAAAACTGGCTTCCAGGTACAGGGACTTTTTTATGAAAGAGCAGACGACCGTTACGCCAAAAGCCCCGGTAGCGTTTACCTGTGGTGTCTATGTATGTACCCCAACCGGAAATCCTGCTTTTTCTGCGAAAGCCTGTATAGGATTCTCCGTTGGGCCATGTAGTTACACCCCATCCGTGAATAACACCGCAGCGCCATTTCCCTTCGTATGCAGAATAGTCATGCCACAGCTGACGACCGTTTCCCCACCGACGATCCTTTTTCCATTGTCCTTCATAGCGCTCACCCCGCTGCTCTGTATAAACTCCGTAGCCGGAACGCACATCGTTTTGAAAAGCACCCTCGTAACAAGATTTGTCTGGCCACTTGAAAACGCCTGGTCCGTTTTTCAAACCGTTGCGAAATTCACCGTCATAAGAGCGGCCGTCACTTCCGGAAAAGGTACCATTTCCGTTCAACATATCATTTTGGAACAATCCTTGATAGATCGTTCCGTCAGGCAAGGTCAGCGTTCCCGTTCCACTGCGCAGATCTCTGTACCAGTACCCCCGATAAATCGCGCCGTCCGGGTAATACATAGCACCCATGCCGGAGCGTAATCCGTCTGCGAAGTTACCCTCGTAGGTACCGCCATTTGGCCAACAGGCACAGCCTTGTCCGTTCAGCTTCCCGTTGCTGCACTCTCCATCCCAATAGGCCCCGCTAGGCAATTCCAATCTCATATGACCTTGCATCTGACCATGCACATAGTCAGCAACCATGTGCGCACCATCAGGGTAATTCACCGTCATTTTTCCATGGGGGAGACCGTTTTTCCATTCCCCTTCAAAGATTTGTCCGTTGGGATACTGCCAGCGTGCATATCCATTGAGAACCCCTTGTTCGTCTTTTGCCCGCAAATCAGTGCTGACCATAAACTCGCCTCCTTTTTCAGATGTAAGAATCACAAAAACGCAGCGATACTAATTCTCCTGCGAAAAACCTTGCCTGCCTATTCCTGCGCAGCGGTTCCGATTGCGATGGTGATGGATTCGATCACGGACAACGGAATTGTAATCGCCAAATACATAAAATGAACTGCGCCAAATACCCTCAAATCCATTTTTCTTTCTCCTATACAACAAAATGAACAGACTCGCTGCCCCTAATGACGAATATATCGTATCACAGGGTGGCGTTTTTGTAAATAAGGCGACCGTATCTACCCAGCTGCCAAAAAAGGCCACACCTTTCGGTGTTCCCCTATTCTTCCCCTTCCCATAACAATATGGACATCCGCCCACACCCCTGCCGGGTGCGTTCGGATGTCCATGAATTTTTGTTCCACCTTTTGAAGGACTATATGTTATCGAAAGCGCAACAAATAAGCAATGTATACCAACAACGCTAACGAAATCACGACTATAGTAATTTGAAAAATTCGTCTCTTTCTGCGGCATCTCGCAATTACATCAGCCGGAATCTCTTCCATCAAAACTTCCGCCATCTGTTCGGGTGTTCCAAAAGCATTTTCCAGATCCTGCTTTCCGGGCCAGCTTGCCGGCCAACCGAAATCGCCCAGATATACATTTAGCATACCCTCAAAGCGACTCATTAATCGCTGTTTTGTAAGACTGTCACAGCGCAGATGACGCTTCAGTCTTCTTTTATATTGTTCAATTGTTGCCGTCATTCTCTCTGTCCTCTTCCTTCAAAATTGTTTCGATGTTTCCGATAAACAAACGATAAGTTGACAGCAACATGTTCAGGTGTTCTCTTCCTATAGCCGTGATAAAATAAAACTGCCTGCGTCGGCCATCCGGTGCGTAGCGCTTTTCCGTTTCCCTTATATACCCTGCTTGCAAAAGGCGGTAAATAGAGCTGTAAGGAAACGCAATAGTCAGCGTCCCTTTACTACGCCGCTTGATCAATTCTGTCAGTTCACCAATGTATCTGTCTTTCTTTGACAGCAGATACAGCATGACCAGCTCTGTCAGGGCTTTTTTTAAGTTTTCCTCCAGCGCGGCACCAAGATTCTTTTCGTTATCAACAGAGCCCATATCCCACTCCTATACTCGGGTAATATGTAAGTTTTTCGAGTGCTCATGTTTATGATAGACGAAAATCGGGTCGCTGTCAACTTGATTATACATCAGCACAATCTATATTGCAATACTTGTTATATAAAAATTTTTTGCATTAACAAATTTTTATTGACTATACATGGATGCATATGCTAAGATTACAACACAGACCATTGAAGGAGGAAATCTCTATGAGAAAGATTTGTTTGTTATTCGTGTTGCTTTTTGCGATCTTCCTGTGTGCCTGCCGGAAAGAAGCGCAGTCGCTGACTGTGTATGTCGTAAGGGATGATGCGCTATACACCAACGCTGTTGAAGCTTACAAAAAAGAGAATCCGGATGTAGCTTTAAATGTAGTTCAATTTGCGTCCTACGAAGAATTGAATGAGCGAATGACTACAGAGCTTCTCAGCGGCAAAGGGCCGGATGTCCTGCTGTTTAACAGCCTAAACAGCACAACGGACTATTATAAGCTTTCCCAGTCCGGGGTATTTCTGCCACTGGATTCGTATATGACCGCTCTTCAAGATCAGAGCCGTTATTATACAACATTATTGGATGCAGGGAAAGTTGGGGATCAGCAATACGTGCTTCCTATGAGCTGGAATTTACTGCAGGTCTACTCCACCCAAGATATTGTAAATCAGAACGGCTACAATGATACCGATATCTATGATGCGTTATTGACCGAGGCCGACCGCTTGGCTGTGGAAGAGATGTATGCTGCTGCCAGCCTTTCCCTTATGCGGGCAGATTCGTTAAACATGTTTTTGGAAAATGCTGGAATTACGGTAGTAGACGCTGAAAAGGGAACGTTCTCTGCCGATAAAGAAAAGATGGCAGAAACCGCTGCTGTGGTAAAATCCTTCTTTGACAATTTGGAAAAAACTCAGGCAATTAACAGCGCATTTAGAAACGATTTTGCAGGCGCAGTATCCCACTTTACGTTTTTGATTGAAAACTACTCCTTTATGCATAATTTGCGGTTCTACCAAACCCTGTATCCCAGCTATATGCAGCAGCAGATGTATGCTGCCTATTTTCCGCAGTTAGAAGGAAATGGATTGTCTGCACAAATCATACATTATGGAGCTATCAACGCAAATACGGCCAATGCCGATGCTGCGTGGAATCTGCTGCAGTACATCCTGGATGCACCTTTTTCAACCGATTTCAAGAAATATGATGCCGGCAGTCGCTATTATTCCCCTATAACGGTGAAAGAATATGAAAACTGTGTTGTGCAGTTGGAAACACAGTCTGGACAGGGCCCTGTCCGAATTGCGCCGTTGAATCCGGAAAATGCCGCATTCCTGCGCTCTGTGCCCGAAAATGTTTCCGAAGCCTATATTCCAAATCCGGTCTTAGGCGAGTTGGTTGACGGCTGTATGATGGATTATCTTACCGGCAAAGCGACCTTTGATGACTGCTATGCCGAATTGGAAAATCAGATTCGTCGTTATTTGCAGGAGTAAAAGGTGATAGATATGAAAAGGCAAAGAAAAACCAACATTTTGTTTTTGTTCCCCAGTATGACTGGTGTGCTTTGTTTTTTCGTCTTTCCGTTGTGTTATTGCTTGTTATTCTCCTTTAGCCGTACTTTTGGCCGTTTTCAGTTTGCTTGGTTTGACAATTATATTTCTCTGTTTCGTTCAGAAACATTTCGCCTGGCACTTTGGAATACATGCTTGCTGTTAATCATTTATTTGGCGGCACTGTATCTGCTGGCAATCGGGACGGTTTATTTACTTAACCGCAGCAATCGAACAATCGCTTTTCTTTGTGTGATTTCCATCAGCATGTTTCTTCCGCCTGCACTCATTACCAATTGTGTACAGGAGCTGCCAATCCTGCAAAACATAGCTCCCCCGGTGATGTTTGGCTTGATTTATCTTTGGAAGCATATTGGGATCAATGCGTTAATTCTGAAAAGCGCCCAAAACATGATGCCAAAGGAATGGAGCGAGGCAGCGGTGATAGATGGGGCGAATAAATGGCGAGCTTTTCTTGCTATGGATATGCCGTATTTAATGCCGCATCTCAAATTTTTGTACATTTTCAATATTATATGCTTTTTCCGGATGTTTCGGGAAAGCTACCTGCTCTACGGGTTGTATCCGCCAGATTCGGTATACCTAATACAGAATTTCTTCTTTAACAATTTTCAGAACCTCAATTATCAACGTCTTTCCATTGGTGCTGTGTTGGTAATCGTGATGTTGTTGGTTTTACATGGAATCGTATTCCGGAAAGGAACAAAGCATGAAATGGTATAATTCTCCCAAGTGGCTTCGAGGGTTGGTAAAGGTGTTACTTTCCCTGTTTGTCTTTTTTCCGGTGGCATATATTCTTTTCTGCTCCTTAAAAAATCCAACATCCTCGGAAACAGAGCATCTGTGGGTTTTTCTGTACGACCGTTTTTCTTTTGCGGGTTATCGGCAAATACTGTTTCAAAACCACGAGTATTGGATCGGTTTTTGGAATACAATTTCTTATGTGTTGCCGATTGTGGGCCTTACTTATGTTTTCTCTACATTAGCGGCGTATGCGTTGGTGATGGCACCGCGTCGGGTAAAAAAGTGGATACTGGGAATTTATATTCTTTTGGCTCTGTTGCCAACGCAGGTCCTATTGGTGCCTAATTTTGTGGTGCTTCACAATCTTGATATGATTGGTTCCCGGTGGGCCGTGATATTAGCCTGCTGCTTCAGTCCTTACTATGTGTATTTTACCTATCGGTTTTGCAGGCAGATACCGCAGGAGCTGTTTGAAGCAGCCCGTTTGGACGGAGCCGGGGAATTTACGGTTTATCGTTGTATCGCGATCCCGCAAATGCGTGCAGGACTGTACACCTTAATACTCATTTGCACAGCGGATTTTTGGAATATGATCGAACAGCCTTTGGTGTTTTTGCAGGATATCACCAAGTACCCACTATCGTTGTCTATGCGGGATATGCAGACAGCGTTGCAAAGTGTCGGTGCAATTATCTACGCAATTCCCTTGGTGCTGCTGTTTTTGATGTGCAGAAGGGATCTTGAACAGGAGGCAGGAAGATGGTGAAAAAAGGACATCGAAAAATATGGATATGCGTGGTGTCGGTACTGCTTTTTGCGGTGGTTTGTACCGCAGTGTCAGTGAAAAATTATATTTCCGGACTTAACCGGGTAACAATCTCCTCATCTGTAGATAAAGAATTTGTTATTACGCAAGATGGCACAGGAAGCATCTACTTTTCCAAAACGGATACACTGGCGATTCCGGAAGGCTGTTCTGTGGAGCAGTGGTTCGTTTCCGTCGGTTCCGATTTTGCCGAGGGTGACGCATTGGCAAAGCTCCATCTCGGAAAATTGAAAGAAAAGCTATACACAGCATTGATGCAATTGGACGACCTTTCTGCTACACAGCCAAAAACTGACAATGAGAAATTTTTACGGGAAGTAAAGCGGGAGACGCTCCAAAGCCAAGCCGATACGCTTCAAGCCCTTCTGGATGCAGACGGTATTATGTATGCACCGGTGGCAGGACAAGTTCTGGAATGCTCATCCGTTCTTATATATGGTGTGCTGGCAGACGGCTTTTATGTGCATTGGCTGCTTTCTGCAGGGCAATACCGTGCGTATACGGAGTATACCTTTGCCGTGCGGAATCAAGCCTTCTCAACAAAGAAAGCAGATGTATCCTTCGATGCTGCCACCGGTCGGTATCTGTTTCGGGCAGAGGTTTCTTTAGAAGAAGATTTCATCCCCCTTCATGGAGAGCCGGTGCAGATATCGATGCGGCATACTACCGAACGATATAAATCGGTCATTCCCAAACGTGCTATCCACACAGGTAAAGATGGTTATCATTACGTTTATCTGGTACGCGAGCGTGATACAGTTTTAGGGAAGGAATACTATTTGGACAAGGTGGGTGTTACCATCGTAGACAGCTACCAGTATGATGTAGCGGTTTTAGCGAAGTTAGAGAACTTTGTGCTGAATTACAGCCGTGAGCCGGTGGATCTGGAGGCGGTGTTGGTACTGCAGGGAGAATAGCAATCAGATCACTTCAGAAAAGTTGGTCTTTGACAGTCTTCATCTAAATGATGTTGCATCCTACGGACGCAAGTGAACAAGCGCCGAACGTGCTTTCGGTGTCCCCCTATTCTTCCCCTTCCCATAAAGGCCATTCGCCTTTATGGGGTCCCTTTATCCTCTGAACAATTTTTGCACCAGTGTGCCCACTGGTGCCGCCCTTTCAAGTCCTTGCTTCTGCCAAAAAAGACCACACCTTTTGGTGTGGTCTTTTTTCTTGTCTATGGGCTACGAAAAAGATATTTTTGCCGTTTTTGCGTATGAATTCGAACCCTTGCATAAATGAAATCCTTGTGGCGCAAGGACTTGAATTGCCATAGATTTTGCATTTTCTTAACTTTTGTTAACCATTTAGCACCAATTCTACGGGTTTTCCGAACATTTAACCCCCACTAAATACCATCGTTAACCACCTATTACCACCCCAATAAGGGGAAAAATAAGGGAAAACTTTTTATAATGCTGCCTAGCAGGTACACAAATACAATATTGATCTGGGGAATATTCTTATTCAGCCTTGGAAATACTATTGACAATACTTCGGCATACCGATATAATATTGGTGAGAGGAGGGAGCAATATGTCCCTGAATGAAGTATTAGCGCAGAAGAATATTACCAAGTACAGACTATGGAAAGAAAGTGGCGTTCCCCAAGCGACCATTTCGGATATTTGCACTGGAAAGACAAAGATTGAAAAATGCTCCGCCGAGACTATCTATCGGATTGCAAAAGTGTTGGATGTTTCTATGGAGAGTCTGATCGCTCCCGCAGTCAAAAGTATTGACGAAGAACGCAGACGCCCTTCTTTCGATGTGTTCAAAAGCAATGTGTGTCACCAAGTCAAAGATCTTGGAGATATTCCCTTTATCATCCAACTATTGCAATCTAATCAGATTCGCAAACTATACGAAAAGAAGTGGTATCCGGAAGCACTGTATCTCCTGGCTATGCTGGATTACCTGTCCCGGGAGAACAATGTACCGATCTGCAAGAATTATAACGATATCCGCAACAGCAAGCTGCAAACACTGATATACCCCTCCAGTGTGGTTATCCTGTGCCAGACAATGAAGTCCGACGAGCCAAAGAAGGAAATTATCCGTATGGCAATCCCGGAGTTTTTACGGTTTAATATCGTAGAGTGCGAGGTGCGAAATGTCTGCTGAAACCCCTATTACAAAAGAAAATCTGGATACCTATTTGAAGGAGCTTGCAAAGCAATTCCGCAAACTGAACGGCAAGGCAATACCGGCTGAGATCACCTTAATCGGCGGTGCTTCCATTTTGATCAACTACGGTTTCCGGGATTCCACATACGATGTGGACGCCTTGATCCACGCATCCTCTGCTATGAAGGATGCCATCAATTATGTGACCGATACTTTAGGCCTGCCCAACGGCTGGCTCAACGAGGACTTTAAGAACACCAAATCCTACACGCCCCGTTTGGTTAACTATTCAAAATATTACCGGACTTTTTCCAATGTGCTGGCTGTCCGCACTATCACCGGTGAGTATTTAGTCGCGATGAAACTGATGGCATACCGTCAGTATAAACACGATATTTCAGATATTGTTGGAATCCTGCGAGAGCAGCAGAATAGCGGTGATCCCCTGACCTTGGAACGAATCGACAAAGCCGTGAAGGATTTGTACGATAGTTGGGAGAACCTGCCTGAGAACGCAAAAAACATGATTGAAAGCATCTTGGCAAACGAAGATATGGATGCCCTGTACGAGGCCTATGCCAACGAAGAAGCCGCCGCCAAAGACGCGCTCATCACCTTCGAAGACAAATACCCGGATGTTCTGAAGGAGGATAATCTCGCAGATATCCTCAATCATTTACTAAAGGAGCAAAACGCGGAAGAATAATTGCACTTCCCCCATCAGATCCAAAGCTAAACGAACGGACGGTGTTAGATATGACAAACGAAGAATACTGCAAACAACTTGAACGCAGAGTAGCGGAACTGGAAAAAGAAAATGCAGAGCTCCGTGCGCAGTTGGGCATATCTGACACAAAGACTACTGCCGTGGAACCATTACAAGATACAGCAGAAGAAAGCATCATGCGCTTTACAAGTCACGACATCGCTGGACAATTGATGGATACAGTCCTATAAAAGAAATAAATAGCAAAGCACTTTTGCAAACTCGCAAAAGTGCTTTACATTTTAATACACAGGGGGCACAAGGACTTGTTTGCATTTTTCTCGGTACGATGGGTTGCTAAAACCCATAATTGACAACTGCCAACAATCCTACGGATTGCCGTCAGTTGCCAATGGACTTTCCCACGGGCTAAAAATTGCTCGCCAGCTCTCAATTTTTGCACCAGTGTGCCCACTGGTGCCGCCCTTTCAAGTCCTTGTGCCCCTGCCAAAAAAGACCACACCTTTCGGTGTGGTCTTTTTTGGCAGGGGCACAAGGACTTGAATTTGCACCATCTTGTCCACAGCCGGTTAAAAACACATAAAACTATGCGTTTTAAACTGTTTTCTTATTATTGTGGATTGCTGGACACCATAACAAAAAAAGCGCAAAAGGGTGAAAATAAGGGTACAAAAACGCCCCTCCCTGGACCAACATCCAAAGAGGGGTGTAATTATTTAACGATCACTTTTTCTTAAATTATGAGCGTTAGGCCTCTTACTGTTTCAGTGCCTTCAGTTTCTCCCATGCTGCCTTAAACTTATCAAACCCAAACATAGCCGCATAGCCAACGAACAGGCCCAGAACCACAGCGCCGACCGCGTAGTACCACATAACTGTAATATCCATGACTGCGCACAGAATCAGCATTGCCAGCGCCGTGATAATCAGCGACACAATCACCGCCACAAAGTTGGTCGGCACCTTTGGAAACAGGCCCTTAATAACCTCGACAATGATGGTGACGGCAAAGACCAGCACCGCCATAATTGCCAGCAGGATGCTGCCGTAGTGGAAAATTGCGTTAATGATAGTTGTGTAATCCATTTGTGTTTCCTCCTTAATTTGTATTAACTCCCGCAAATATCGGGATAGTCTTCAATTGCCCGGATTTGGTTTGCATATATGCTCCAATTGTTGTCTGCCTTGTAGGTATCCACCAATGCAGCAGGAACATAGATGTGACCAGTGCCGTCTGCGATGAGAGTATTAGTGAATACACTTTGATTATTTGATGACAACGATGACATAGTGTTAGACCTAAGAATTACTGTAGACAAATTTCCGCAGCCACTAAATGCACTGTGTTCTATTGATAAGTGATTCGCAAAATCCACTATTGTAAGACTAGTGCAATGGTAAAGGCCGTATCCATTCAAAAAGGTGCATTTAGAAAGCTTCAATTCTACCAATTTTGTGCAATAGGCTAGTCCGTAAGCATTTATCTTTGTGATTTGGTCATTTACAAGAGTTGTAATAGTTCTTTCAACTACCTGCTTGCCTAAATCATCGCTTGTAGCCGTTACCACGATATCTTGCTCACAATATTTTCCGGCAGTAGGAAGCCGAACAGACTTGCCGCCCTCAACCTCTATGTTCCAACTCATACCGCAATCACCTCACCGTTATATCTAGGTAATGCGGCAATAACAGATGCCGTGATCGTTGCCATGTCTGCGGTTGTCAGCACCGATGCGGCGTTCTTGTCGTCCTGACTTGTGCCTCCAACTTTCAGGCCCTCTGCAAACCATCCAAGACCGTTCCAGTCAATGGTGTAGATATTCTTTCTACTGCTGTTACCCTTGCCGCCGCCAACAATATGGGCATATTTGCCGTTACCGTTGGCATCCGGTACATCGGGGACATTCCAAGCACCTTGCACGTGCTGATTTCTAGCCGTTGCAATCGTTCCCCGGCCAAAGGCGCTGGATGCGTATTCTCTGGCTTCCGTCTCCCGACCACGGGTAAAGGAAGTCGTGCCTTTTGCCTTCGTCTTGTAGCCGCCGGCATCTGCACAGTAGCCAGGCGCTTCGGTCGACTCTCCATTTGCAACGGCAGCTGTTCCGGGCGCTTTTGTGTTAAGCCCTCTTGTAAAGGAATTTGGCCCGGATGCTTCCGTGCCTTTGCCTCCTGCATCAGCGCAACTTCCCGGCGCCTTTGTGTTAAGTCCTCTTGTAAAGGAGTATAGCCCGGATGCTTCCGTGTCTTTGCCTCCAGCATCCGCACAAGAGTTTGATGCCTTTGTCCCCCAACCACGGCTTACAGCGCAGTAGCCGCCAGCCTCCGTCTCTCTGCCACCAGCATCGGAAATGCCACCGGAAGCGGTGGAGTTCCATCCACTGGCGCTGGAATACTCCCCATCCGCATGGGTGCCAAAGTTTTGGGCGTGAGCGCCCTTGGCGGCGGTATTGCCGGGGTACTCCTTGGGCGGGTTATCCCCCGTATACACCGTGTCTGTGTAGAAGTTGAAGATTTCGCCGCCCTTCGGGGTTGTCTTGCCGAGAGAGTCACCCTTCGGTCCTGTAATGTTAACAGGCTCTGGATTTGGAAGATCCTTGTTATTCTTCCAAGACAGAACACCGTCTTCAGAAACGCTGGGGACAAAAGTTGCGCCGTCTGCGCCAACCACGAGATTTGATTCGGAGAATCCTACGGGAAAATCATGGTTGCTTTCGCTGAATGTAACATCCAGAGTCATCAAAGCACCTCCTCATCCAAGACGCGTCCCGGAGATACCCGATAAATATCGGAAGGATACACTTTGCCGTCTTTTGTAAGTATCTTCAACTGGATCTCCACAATTACTTTCTCCAGGAAAGACAAAGTGTCCTCCTGTGTAAGCTCACAAACGATAGTTTTTTCGCTTAGTTCTACATCTTTCTCTGTTTTTGTGAGAACCGTATCCCCCTGCTGTTTATAGGTGATCCGAAGCTTTTCGATCACTTCGGTATTAAACGGCAGGGTAAAAGTATGCGTCGGTGTTGAGCCTCTGCGCATTTTTCCACCTCCTTAATTTGTCGGCTTGTGAAATTGCTCTAAATCCTCCAGCCGGTGATTGATCACTTTGATCTGCTCCTCCACTACCGGCATTCTCTGAGCAAAGTTGTTGTGCGCTCTAACCTCCCGTGTCAATTCCTCAATTTTTGTGTCCGTGACAGCTTGCGTGACGCGCATTGAGTTTTCGTTCTTTTTTGCCGTCGCCATGCAAGTTATCACCACGCCAACCAAGGATAAACCTCCGGATATCAGCGCAACCAGTATTGATTCGCCCACCATTTTCACCCCCCTTATGCCTTGGTAAAGGTTTCACGATCCACCCAGCCATAAGGGCCTTGTGATCCGGTCTTCACCAAATGATAAGGATGCAGTTTGCCGGGGACGATCTTGGTGATTTTTGCCGTTCCGGCTGGTCTTTCAGATCCGGCAGAAGAATTGGAGCTGCCATACTGCATGCCACCTTTAAACTGCACAATATCACCGATTTCCGGTTCCCATGCAGGCTCTGCAGGTGCAGGGCTGGGCTCTGCGGGCTTTTCCTCCGGGATCTGCTCCGGCTTGACCACCTCGACTACCGCGCTGAATCCAGCCGCAACCAGCTGCTGCCTCTTCTTCTCGGCATCAATCAGACCGTCGGCATAGACAACTACCTTGTAGACGTTGCTA
>JAFQIL010000055.1 GCA_017397565.1 Oscillospiraceae bacterium
ACGGCGTAAGCCGTGACGGAGGGAGAGAAACTAGAAGAAAAATATTCTCTCCCCCAGTCAGCCTGCTTAGGCTGACAGCCCCCTCGTCAGAGGGGGCCTGGGCAGGTGCGCACATAACCGCATCTGCGGTGGCAAGGCGAGACACGCAAGCGAAGAAAATTCGATGAGCCTTATAGTCTCGGCTGGTAAAAGGCCCTAAGGGGGCCTGTGCATACCACCGGCACGGCCGGTGATTATGATTTGAATTGGCGGCGGGGGCAAGCCCCCGCCCTACGGCTAAAAATATCCGTTAAGGATACACTCCAAAGCGGGGCGGTGCGTTAACTTTGGGGCGATACAGAGGGGAGGTTCCCGAGATTGTTGTTTTCGCTGCCGTCGGGGATGGATTTGAGGTATTCCGTATCCCCCCGGTGGGCGATGCCGACACCGGCGATTCTCCCCTGTTTTGCCATATTCACCGCCTGCTGCTTTTCCACAAGGGAATTGTCGGAAAGCTGATATCCGGTGATCCTGCCACCTTCCTTAACTAAACCCACGATCCGCTTTGCGTTGGGATTTGCATGAGGAATTTGATCCAGAGTCTGCCTGACAAGCTCTTGTCTGTCCATAAAAACCACTCCTTTGAGATTATTGTTTACAGGGCGCGGGAGAATATACAGGTTTACAAAGTCTGAATCAGCATGGTATAATGGCAAAAAACGAGAGGAGGGGATGGGAATGGGCATATATCAGAAAATTATCGGTCGGATTTCTATAGAAAAAGGCTGGTCGGGTGACAGAAAATACTGCGCCAGCACCGCTGACGGCGGCAAATATCTGCTCCGAATCTCTCCGTTGGAAAAACATGACCGCAGGAAGCGGGAGTTTGACAAGATGTGTGAAGTCGCAGCTCTTGGCATCCCCATGGCCCAGCCTGTGGAGTTTGGCGTCTGCCATGAGGGCGTGTATACCATAGAGAGCTTTATTGAGGGCGTGGACGCGGAAAAGTATATCGCTGGGCTTCCTGCCGAAAAACAGTATTTCTACGGCCTGGACGCGGGCAGGATACTTGCAAAGCTGCACACAATCCCGGCACCTGCGGATGCTCCGGCGTGGGAATCTCGCTTCAACGCAAAAATTGACCGCAAGATCGCTATGTATGCGGGCTGCACTTTGAAGTACGAAAGCGGCGAAGCGTTCCTAAAATACATCGCGGAAAACCGCCATTTGCTGCGTGCCAGACCCCAGAGCTATCAGCATGGTGATTATCATATCGGAAATATGATGATCGACCGCAATGGTGCGCTGACCATCATTGACTTTGACCGGGATGACTTTGGTGATCCTTGGGAGGAATTTAACCGCATCGTCTGGTGTGCCCAAGCTGCCCCGGCCTTTGCCAGTGGAATGGTAGACGGCTATTTCGACGATGAAGTCCCTATGGAATTTTGGGAACTGTTGGCGCTGTATATTTGCTCCAACACCCTCGGTTCACTTCCCTGGGCAATTCCCTTCGGAGAAAAAGAAATACAAGTGATGCGGAATCAGGCTACTCAGGTGCTTGCGTGGTACGATGGAATGAAAAATGCGGTACCTGGTTGGTATCTGAAAATGAAATAAGGAGAACCCCTATGTCGAGAACTGAAAAAGTTGAATTTACAAATATGTGCATGGTCTGCGACGGTAGCCGGGTTGTGGTGATAGACCGAAAAAAGCAGGACTGGCCGGGTGTTACTTTCCCCGGTGGTCATGTGGAGCCGGGAGAATCCTTTTCGGATGCAGTAATTCGTGAGGTGCAGGAAGAAACCGGACTTAATATCCGTTCCCCGCAGTTATGTGGTATCAAAGATTGGTGCGAAGATCAGTGCAGATATGTAGTGCTGTTTTATAAGACAAACCATTTTGAGGGCGAATTGTGTGCCAGCTCCGAAGGTGAAGTTTGGTGGGAGGATATTGCAAACCTGCCCAATCTCAAGTTATCTTTGGATATGAATGATATGCTCCGTGTTTTCACGGAGGAAGATTTGAGCGAGTTCTTCTACTATCAAGAGGGCAGCGAGTGGAAATATGATTTGAAATAAGAGTGAAAGCATAAGAGAAGCTGGCAACGGAGGTATAATGATGGTACGCATTGCGACAGTACAGGACGCGGAACAGTTAGAGATTTTGAATAATGAATTTAACGGTGAAGGTGAAACAGCTCTGGACAATATCAGAAGCTCCCTTGCTAATAACAAGCAAGAGGTTATTGTTGTCGATGAGCAGAACGGAGAACTGACTGGATTTGTATGTGTGCAGTTGAAAAAGTCCTTCTGCTATGATGACTATATGCCAGAGATCACCGAAGTTTATGTGAAACTAAGGTACAGACGCAATGGTATCGCACGGGCAATGATCACCTATGCTGAGGAATACTGTAAAAGTCATTATCCGCTCCATAAATTTGAACTGCTTACCGGCGATGAAAATGATGGTGCTCAGAGTGTATATGGGAAGCTGGGTTACAGTGAAGATGGAGAATTACATTTGGCTAAAAGGTTTGCGAGGAAGTAAAGTATGGCTAAAGACTTGATGTTCAAAACAGACGAATATATCTGCGATCTTCGCACCGTTGGCGTGCTTATCCTTGACGGCAAGCTGCTGGTGCAGCGGGATCAGAATGG
>JAFQIL010000029.1 GCA_017397565.1 Oscillospiraceae bacterium
ACGCCCCGGTGCTTTTGAGAAACAAAAGCACATCGCCGTAAGGTGATAATCGTTAATCTCCCTTTGAAAACCAAACAAAATGTGGGTAATTTGTTTGCGGGGCGTCGTGGGCGCCGCCCCCTACAATCTCCCCGACAAACGGGAATTTGAATTACAGGAGGTAGTTATGCTACAGATCGCAAAAAGTTTCAGGGAGCTGGACTTTGGAAAGCTCATGGCTGTATATGAAGAAGGCAACCGGGAAAATGGTTTGGAAAACTATCCTGATGAGCCGCAAGCACGGCAGATGTTTTTACAGGAGGAAAATTTTTACCAGTATTTGCGGGAGGTGTTCTTTACAACACCCGGGGCGATTTATGCCCTGTGGGAATCCGATGGGCAGTATCAGGCGGCACTACGCTTAGAGCCCTATAAAGACGGACTGCTTTTGGAAGCTTTGGAGACTGCTCCGGCTTACCGCAGGCAGGGCTATGGAAGACTACTGATTCAGGCGGTGCAGGCACAATTTGCGGACAAACGGATCTATTCTCATGTCCACAAGAAAAATCTGCCTTCGCTGGCCATCCATGAAGCTTGCGGTTTTCAAAGGATCTCAGAGCAAGCGACCTATATCGACGGCAGCGTGAACAGCAGATGCTGCACGCTGTGCTACGAAGCATAAAGAATCCCCGACGGGAAAACCCGCCGGGGTCAATTGTTGATGCAGGCGACTGCCCAATTACCGGGCAGTCGCGATAGAACTACCGCCTACCAAAAACGCTGTCATTGCGAGTCCCTTCGGGGTCTCGCAATGACAGTTCTTTCGATTTGTAACGGTATATCGATGCTGTAACTACCCGAAAAAATGACAATATGTTGGTTTTGATACAAAAATACCCATCGGAAGTCCGATGGGTATTTTGTGTTCGTTTAGCCTTCTACCACGACGGTGCCGTCTTCCTTAACGGTGACGGACATACCGTCCTTGACGTAGCTTAAGAAGTCTTCGCCCAGAGAGTCGATAACCGGCATCTGTACGCCCTCCAGCCAGACGGATGCCAGAATGGAACCGGCTGCTGCCAGAGAGTCAATGGGGTTGCTAAACAGCATACATCCAGGCTGGCGACCCATGGCACAGGCGCAGTACAGCACCAGTCCACCGGTGGTGGAGCCAATGGTCATGGGCAGGCACAGAGCTTTGCCTGCCAGCTCCTTACCGTGAAGGTCCGGGTTGTTCTGATCGCCGCAGGTGGCCTTCTTGTCGCCAAACTGCAAAGCACCCTGCAAAGAAGCCAGAGTGTTAAAGCCGCCATGGGAAACCACAGCTTCGGCAGTGATCGTGCCGGGGGCAACGATGCGTCCTTTAAATTCCATCATTTCTGCTGACCTCCTTTGGTGATGATCTCCAAAATTTGGGCTTCGGTGTAGTACCGGGACGTGGTGTAGGTCCGCAGCTTGTTGGAAGAGGTGATGACATTCATGCTCTTGCACAAAGGATTATTCATGTACATCAGGGGGCAGATATAGGACAGGATGACACCGGTATCCTTCAGCCGTTGGGCAAACTCAGTCTTTTCAAATTCCTTTTTCACAGCCGGGGCGGTGGTGAACACGGTGGGAACCAAAACCTTCTTGTTGCCGGCGGCCTTCAGACCTTCTTCCACACGGACAGTCCAATCTTTCAGCTGCTGCATGGACATATGGGGGCAGCCGATGAAGCAAAGCTTGGGTGCGCCATCAGGCTTTTTCCACATAACAGGATATTCCCGCTGGACCCGGGCCAGCTCTTCATCGTCGATAACATAGACCTTGGCATCGGGGGCAATCAGTCCGGTGCCCAGCTCCTTGGCTTCGGGGGTCAGGTTCTCAATGTGGTAAAGGCCTACTGCACCGTTACTGGCGGTGGCTGCGCCGAAGTCTTTCAGGTAGGCGCAGGTTTCGTCACTGAGCTCTGTGCCAAGCCACTTTTCTATGCCGGTGATGTAAGGAACATCCTCCATAACCTTCATGCCGATGGCAGAGCCGAGAAGCTGAGCCTCCGGCTTCTTGGCGCATTCCACCTTGACGATCCAGGTGGCTTTCCGTCCCTCGTCGGTCAGCAGACCGAAGTGGGGGACACAGCCGGCGATGGAGCCCATGATGTCCATGATACCGGAGTTGCGGTTGCAGCGGGCACCCAAAACAGAGTTGGCATAGACCACGGCGGAGGATTCTGCCCAGCTGAGAATATCGCCCTTTTTGGGCTTATTGCCTACCTGATCTAAGTAGCAGGCGCAGGTAAAGGCATCCTCGTTCATCAGACCAAGCTCTTTCAGCTGCTGTTCGTAGCTTTCCTGGGTGGAATACATGAACTTGTTGAAGATCAGCTTCTGCAGGAAGTTGGCGGGAACATTTTTGTCCAAAGGACGGGGGTCAACAGAGAATTTCTGGGAAGAGATGGCACCGGCATCGATGAGCTGCTGCATCAGATCAAAGACCGGTTTCATCATCTTAAGGCCAAAGGATGTGACCAGATGGTTATAGTCGGATGTGACGGGAACCAGCTTGTCAGCGCCAAAGGTCTCACCGTACATCACCAAAGTCTTCATGACTTTGGCCATGGTCTCACCCTTGGAGCCGTTTAGTACCGCTTGTTGTTCGTCGGTTAAGTACATTGTATCCACTCCTTTATTAATCATTTTTAAGTCGATATATCGCTTTGCGATTCAACATGTCGCCGTTGGCGACAAGTGCGATATAAATCCCTCTCGCCCCGCAGGGCATATCGATCCGCGAAGCGGAATATCGAGCGCGTCAGCGCATATCGAAAATCCCGTCAGGGATTTATATCGATGAATCAATCATGTGCAAGGCACACGATTGATTCACGCTTTGTTGTTTTTCGCCGTGGTGATGGAAGCGATCAATCTGCGACGGATAGAACCGCAATCATTTCGTAATGTTTTGTAGTTGTCCTCCGTTATCTTTCCTTTGCGGTATAACAACTCCAGCCAATAATCCGTTTCGGAGCTTTCTTTCAAAGCGATTTCCAATTTGCTGATAAAGTCTGCCCGACTTTGGGCATATTTGGCTTCGTGGATATTGGCACCAATGGAGGAAGATGCACGAAGAAGCTGATTTACGAAGACAGAACAACCTTTAATATTATCGCAAACATCTGAAATCTCGATTGCAAAAACGATACTGTCTTCTCTTAATTGATTCTTTTCCATGCTTCACACCTCTTGCTGTCGATATGTTGCTTCGCAACTCGATATTTTTGCTTCGCAAAATCGATATATGCCTTCGGCATTCGATATGATATAAATCCTATCTCGCGCCGCAGCGCATATCGAGTGCGGCAGCACATATCGAGCGCGTCAGCGTATATCGAAAATCCCGTTAGGGATTTATATCGACTGCATGAAACTGTGTTACAGTTTCATGCAAACATCCCACGCGCCCCAAATGACGCTGCGCAGGTTGCCAACCTTTTGGGCATCGCCGATGACATGGATGTGTCTTCCCTTGGCTGCCAGGGGAGCGGGTTTATATCCGACAGACAGGATCACATTGTCGGCAGCGATCTTAAAGGTCTTGCCCTCTTTGTCAGTAACGGTAACGCACTCGTCGGTGATCTCGTTCAGCCGGGTCTCCAGATGGACGGGAACCTTGTTGGCCTCGAAGAAGTCACGCAGATAGCTGGTGTTGGCAAGGCACACACCGGGAGTGGTGATCAGGTCGTCCTGCATTTCTACGATGGTGGGGTGCTTACCCTGGAGGTACAGCTCGTAGGCGATTTCACAGCCGGTCAAACCGCCGCCGATGATGGTGACGTTTTCGCCCACTTCGGCTTTGCCCAGCAGGAAGTCCACCGCCTGAATGCCCTTTTCAAAGCCGGGGATGGGGATGCGGTTGGGGGTAGCGCCGGTGGCAACGATCACTTCGTCAGCGCCCAGTGCGGCAATGTCGGTGATCTCGGCGTTCAGATTAATGTCGATGGGGTACTTACGGAGCTCCCGCTTGTACCAAGCGATGAGGGCCTTATCCTTTTCCTTGAAGGAGGGGGCAGCGGCGGCGATGAACACACCGCCCAGCTCACCGGTTTTTTCATAGAGGCTGACGGTGTGACCGCGCTTGGCGCAGACCAGGGCAGCCTCCATACCGCCGATACCGCCGCCGATAACGGCGATCTTCTTCTGCTTTTTGGCGGGTTTGATGTAATGCTTCCTGGATTGCATGGTCTCGGCATTCAGGGCGCACCGGGCAAGCCCCATGGTGTCCTTCAGATCCTGGGTGTTATAGTGACCCTTGGAGGAGGAGAAGTTGAAGCAGCCGGCATGGCAGCAGATGCAGGGGCGGATATCCTCCAGCCGGTCCTCGATCAGCTTGGTGATCCACTCGGGGTCAGCCAGGAACTGCCGGGCAACGCCCATGCCGTCAATGCGGCCCTCGGCAATGGCCTGAGCGGCATCCTCCGGCTCCATACGGCCGGCGCAGACTACGGGAATGTCCACAAACTTCTTAATGTGTGCCACATCCTCCAAGTTGCAGTTTTGGGGCATATACATAGGCGGATGGGCCCAGTACCAGCTGTCGTAAGTACCGTTGTCGGCGTTGAGCATATCGTAGCCGGCATCCTGCAGGTATTTGGCGGCACGCTCGGACTCTTCCATGTTCCGGCCCTTTTCTTCGGCGGTGTCACCGGGAACAATGCCCTTCTGGAAGCCCTTCAGCTTGGACTCGACAGAGTATCGCAGGGAGACAGGGAAATCGTCACCGCAGCTTTCCTTGATGGCCTTGACCACCTCGGCAGCGAAACGGTAGCGGTTTTCAAAGCTGCCGCCGTATTCATCGGTGCGCTTGTTGAAAAATTCAATGGCGAACTGATCCAGCAGGTAGCCTTCGTGAACTGCGTGGACCTCCACACCGTCAACACCGGCATCCTTACACAGTTTGGCTGTTTTGGCAAAGGCCTCGATGATCTCGTGGATCTGCTCCTTGGTCATCTCAGGGCAGATAATGTCCGGTGCCCAGCGGGCAGGTTGAGCGGAGGGGGAGGCTAGCTCATGACTGGTGTCCAGAACGGGCTTGATCAGAGCCCGGGTAAACTTTTTCTTGTGCAGAGGTCCAACCAGCTCGGTAATGGCCCAGCTGCGACCCATGCCGGCGGTGAGCTGAATGAAAAGCTTTGCGCCGGTTTTATGGATCTGTACCATAAATTCCTTCAGCTCATCGAACATTTTGGGATTTTGCCACAGCCATCTGCCCCAGAAGGTGTTCCGCAGGGGCGCGATACCGGGGATGATCAGGCCGACATTATTTTGGGCGCGCTCCAAAAACAGCTTGGCAGCTTCCTTGTCGAAGCCACTGCCTGTCAGCTCAAACCAGCCGAACAGGGAGGTGCCGCCCATGGGACACATGACGATGCGGTTTTTGATCTCTACGTTGCCGATCTTCCAGGGGGTAAACAGGGCATCATATTTTTTATCCATTCTCTGTTACACATCCTTAAATCGATGATTTTGTATCGAAATACAGACTTATTATAAAAGAAAACCCCTTTACTGTCAAGATTTGCCGTAAAGACAGTAAGGGGGATTACGGAGAATGTCAATTCCCGTTTGTCGGGCTGTAGGGGACGGGTTTCCCGTCCCGCAAACCTTCCCCCTCGGGGGAAGGTGGCTTCAAAAAATGTCCAAAAGTGGACATTTTTTGAAGACGGATGAGGGGGAAATGAAGAAAAACGTCCCCTCATCAGTCAAAAATCAAAGATTTTTGACAGCTTCCCCTTGGGGGGAAGCTCAGCGGCTGCGCCGCTGGTTCTAGTGTACTGCCCGATAAATGGCAATTTGTCTGTTCTAAAAATAAAGAAAATCCCGGGTCGGTGAGGACCCGGGAAGGAATTATACCTTGTCGATGGCCTGCTTCAGGTCTGCGATGAGATCTTCGGCATTTTCCAGTCCGCAGCTCAGGCGGATCAGGTCGGCGCCTACGCCGGCAGCGGCAAGCTGCTCGTCGGTCATCTGACGGTGGGTAGCACTGGCGGGGTGGAGGCAGCAGGTGCGGCTGTCTGCCACGTGGGTCTCAATAGAACCCAGCTTCATGTTCTTCATGAAGGCTTCGGCTGCTTTCCGACCGCCCTTCAGACCGAAGGAAATGACACCGCAGGAGCCATTCGGCATATACTTTTTGGCGACCTCGTAATACTTATCGCCCTTCAGGCCGCAGTATTTGACCCAAGCCACCTTGGGATTGGCGGCCAAAAACTCCGCAATCTGCTGGGCGTTGGCGCAGTGCTGCTTCATCCGGAAGGGCAGGCTCTCCAAGCCCAAATTCAGATAGAAAGCACTCTGGGGAGACTGGATAGAGCCTAAGTCCCGCATCAGCTGGGCGGTGCATTTGGTGATGAAGGCGCCTTCCAGACCGAACCGCTCTGTGTAGGTGACACCGTGATAGCTGTCATCGGGGGTACACAGGCCGGGAAATTTATCCGGGTACTTGGTCCAGTCGAACTTGCCGCTGTCTACGATACAACCGCCCACCGCAACACCGTGACCGTCCATATACTTGGTGGTGGAGTGGGTGACGATGTCAGCGCCCCACTCAATAGGACGGCAGTTAACAGGAGTAGCAAAGGTGTTGTCGATGATGAATGGCAAGCCGTTGTCGTGGGCGGCCTTGGCAAAGACCTCGATATCCAGCACGTTCAGAGCGGGATTGGCGATGGTCTCACCGAATACCAGCTTGGTATTGGGGCGGATGGCGGCGCAGATTTCCTCGTAGGTGGCATCGGGGCTGACAAAGGTGGCTTCAATGCCCATGCGCTTCATAGTGACGCTGATGAGATTGAAGGTGCCGCCGTAGATGGCAGAAGAGGACACAATATGGTCACCGCAGGAAGCGATGTTGAACATGGCGTAGAAATTGGCGGCCTGTCCGGAGCCGGTGAGCATGGCGGCTGTACCGCCTTCCAGCGCCGCGATCTTGGCTGCCACCATATCACAGGTGGGATTCTGCAGCCGGGAGTAGAAATAGCCGGATGCCTCCAGATCAAAGAGCTTGCCCATATCCTCAGAGGTTGCATACTTAAAGGTTGTGCTCTGAATAATAGGGATCTGCCGGGGCTCACCGCTTTCGGGGCTGTAGCCGGCCTGAATGCAAAGAGTTTCGGTGTGAAGCTTCTGTTCCATGGAAATCACCTCAAAAATGAATTGAAATTATTGTAATGCAGGGGAGGAATTTTGTCAATTCCTTAAGCAATCAGTGGTTACGCAATAAGGCCACGGCAACATCGTTGACATTGGTACCGGTAGGACCGGTGATGATCAGACCGTCGCAGCAGGCAAGGGCGTGGTAGGCATCGTTATTTTGCAAAACCTCAAAGATTTGGATGCCTTGCTTCCGGAGCGTGGCGGCAGTTTCATAATCCGTGTAGCCACCGGCGGCATCGGTTGGTCCGTCTGTGCCGTCACTGCCGACGCTGAACACAGCAGCCCCGGGGATGCCTTCGATCCCGGCAGCGGCAGCAAGGGCCAGCTCCTGGTTTCGCCCACCCAGGCCTGTGCCTGTCAGCTGCACCACGGTTTCACCGCCGGCGATAAAGGCCAAAGACTTGCCTTGTCCGGCGTGGGTCTTCAGAACGGAGGCTAAAAAGCTTCCGGCTTCCTTGGCCTGGCAGCAAAGCTGATCCGTCAGCAAAACAGGCTCGTAGCCCAGCTCCCGGCAGGACTTTGCCGCGGCAGCGCAAAGCTGGCGGACAGAGCCGGTGATTTGGGTGGTGACATTGCCTAAGGCCTTTGGGGTTTCCTGCTGAAGCAAAGCCCTTGCTTCAGCGGACAGCTTCAGGCTGTATTTTTCCGCAATGGCCAGAGCTTCCACGCAGGTGGAGCTGTCGGGACAGGCAGGACCGGAGGCGATCATATCCAGAGGGTCGCCCAAAATATCCGAAAGGACGATGGCGTAGACCTGTGCCGGTGCGCAATGCTGCGCAAACCGGCCGCCCTTTACGGCGGAAAGCCGCTTGCGGATGGTGTTCATTTCGGTAATTTCCGCACCGCAGGCCAGCAGCTGGGAGGTGATATCCTGCAGCTCCTGTCCGGGAATCAGGGGTTTTTCAAACAGGGCGCTGCCACCGCCGGAGAGAAGAAACAAAACCGTATCCTGCTTCGTAAGGTTTTCCGTCAGCGCCAAAGCCTGCTCCGTTCCCAAAAAGGAATTTTCATCCGGTATGGGATGCCCCGCTTCCCGGCAAATAAGCTTTCCGACAGGGCCTTTCACATGATCGTATTTGGTAAGGATGATGCCACGGTCAATGCGATCTCCCAAAGTGTCCTGGGCGGCTTTTGCCATCTGCCAGGCGGCCTTGCCGGCAGCTACCAGAATCACCCTGCCGGGGAAGGTCTTTCCTGCCAGCGCCCGATTAACGGCTTCATCCGGCTGTACCGCCCGGATGGCGGCGGATACGATGGCATTTGCGTGATTTCGCAGGGTCTGATCCATATACACACTTCCTGTTCAAAATATACAGTGTTTTTCTGTAGTATATCATTTGCCAAGGGAAATGGCAATGAAAAAACAGGGAATTTTTTTGTTTTTTGCAAAAGGCTTTGTGTCTTTTTGTGCATTTGCATAAAAGTGGCGGCGTTTTCCGACTTGTTTGTATAAAATAGGGAGAAAGAGCGAATATTTATGCAAGTCCGTTGACAAATACCGGAATAAGATGTATAATTTGGCGCATAACAAAGAAACCGTTATCAGGAGGCATACCTATGAAAAAGGAAAATATCAAAAAAATTGTATTGGCCTATTCCGGCGGCCTGGATACATCCATCATCATTCCCTGGCTGAAGGAAAACTACAACAACCCTGAGATCATTGCCGTGGCCGGCAACGTGGGTCAGGCAGACGAGCTGGAGGGCCTGGAAGAAAAGGCTCTGAAAACTGGCGCCAGCAAGCTGATCGTTGCCGACTTGGTAGACGAAATGGTAGAGGATGTGATCATCCCCGCCCTGAAGATGGATGCCAAGTACGAAACTTACCTTTTGGGTACTGCCTTTGCCCGCCCTGTTATCGGCAAAAAATTAGCCGAGATCGCCTTGGCTGAGGGTGCGGATGCCATCTGCCACGGTGCTACCGGCAAGGGTAACGACCAGGTCCGGTTTGAGCTGGCTATCAAGCGGTTTGCCCCCGATATGCACATCATTGCTCCCTGGCGTGAGTGGGATATCAAGTCCCGTGACGAGGAGATCGACTATGCCGAGGCTCACAACATTCCGCTGAAGATCAGCCGGGAGACCAGCTACTCCAAGGATAAGAATCTGTGGCATTTGAGCCATGAGGGCCTGGATCTGGAAGATCCCGCCAACGAGCCCAACTACGAAAAGCCCGGTTTCCTGGAAATGGGTGTATCTCCCATGCAGGCTCCCGACGAGCCGACTTATGTGACCATCGACTTTGAAGCCGGAGCTCCCGTTGCCTTCAACGGTGAGAAGATGAAGGCTTCCAAGATCATCGAGAACCTGAACAAGGTGGGTGGCGCCAACGGTATCGGCATCATTGATATCGTGGAAAACCGTCTGGTTGGTATGAAGGACCGGGGCGTGTACGAGACTCCCGGCGGCTCTATTTTGTATTTTGCCCATGAGCAGCTGGAAATGCTGACGGTGGACAAGGATACCCTCCATGTCAAGCAGAAGCTGGCAGTGGACTATGCTGACCTGATCTACAACGGCAAGTGGTACTCTCCTTTGCAGGAGGCACTGACCGCCTTTGCCAACGAGTCCAATAAGTATGTTACCGGCACTGTGAAGCTGAAGCTCTATAAGGGCAACATCATTCCTGCCGGCACCACCTCTCCTTACTCTCTGTACTCTGAGAATCTGGTGACCTTCGGTGAGAGTGATTACGATCAGAACCAGGCCGCCGGCTTCATCAACCTGTGGGGTCTGCCCACCAAGGTACAGGCGCTGCGGGAGCAGGGAAGACTGTAAGAGTTTTATCCCGTTGGGGTCGATTGCATATCGACCCTTTCGGTGTATTCATAACGATATTGCGGGATAACGTGTGGCATTGCACTGTAAGGCTCCCTCTGACGAGGGTTGATTTCCCCGCTAGCGGGGAAAATGTCCGCGAAGCGGACAAAAGGGGCGCGGGCCCGACAGGGCTGGCAAATTGCCGATATTAGGCAATTTGACTGAGGGAGAGATAAAGCATGAATATTTGATTTTCTCTCCCTCCGCCCCTTCGGGGCACCTCCCTCGTCAGAGAGAGGCATAACCTATCAGGAAATTGAGAGAAGAGGTAAAAACCATGGCGAAACTGTGGGCAGGCCGTACTGACGGCGCAACCTCCCAAATCGCGGACGATTTCAATTCCTCCATCCGGTTTGACAGCCGGATGTACCGGCAGGATATCGAAGGCTCCATGGCCCATGCGGCCATGCTGGCGCTGAAAGGGATCATTTCTCAGGAAGATGCGGATACCCTGATTGCCGGACTGGAGCAGATCCTCGGGGATATCGAAAGCGGCAAGCTCCCCATTGATATGACCTGCGAGGATATCCATATGTTTGTGGAAGCGGTGCTGACCCAGCGGCTGGGGGATGTGGGCAAAAAGCTCCATACCGCCAGAAGCCGCAACGATCAGGTGGCTTTGGATGTGCGGATGTACCTGCGCTCTGAGCTGGATGAAATCGCGGCCCTTACCAAGGATCTGATCGCCGCGGTGACGGATAAGGCAGAAGAATACAAAACCGCCATCATGCCCGGTTATACCCATTTGCAGCGGGCCCAGCCCATTACCTTCGGTCACCATTTGATGGCCTATGCCATGATGCTGCTGCGGGATATAGACCGCCTGAAGGATTGCCGCAAGCGGATGAACCAAAGCCCCATCGGCTGCTGCGCACTGGCTGGCACGACTTACGATACTGACCGTTACTTTGAAGCCGGGAAGCTTGGCTTTGACGGGATCTGCTTAAACAGCTTGGACGGTGTTTCCGACCGGGATTTCTGCACGGAGCTCATGAGCGCCATTTCCATTTTGATGATGCACCTTTCCCGGCTCTCGGAGGAAATTATCCTGTGGTCCAGCTGGGAATTCCAGTTTGTGGAGCTCAGCGATGAATATACCACCGGCTCTTCCATCATGCCCCAAAAGAAAAACCCCGATATGGCAGAGCTTGTCCGGGGCAAGACAGGCCGGGTCTACGGCGATTTAATGGCCTTGCTTACCACCCTGAAGGGTCTGCCTCTGGCCTACAATAAGGATATGCAGGAAGACAAGGAAGCGGTATTTGATGCCTGCGACACGGTGAAAATGTGCCTGCAGGTGTTTGCGCCCATGGTAGCTACCATGAAGGCCAAGGTCGATAATATGCTGCTGGCGGCCCAAAAAGGCTTTATCAATGCCACCGATTTGGCGGACTACTTGGTAAAGAAGGGCCTGCCTTTCCGCAGCGCTTATAAAATTTCCGGTGAGCTGGTCGCCCTGTGCATCCGGGAAAACACCGTACTGGAAAAGCTGGATCTTGCCACTTATCAGCAGTACAGCGAATTGTTTGGAGAAGATTTGTATCAAGCGATTGATTTGGTGGCCTGTGTAGAAAAGCGCACCAGCGTGGGCGGCCCTTGCGAGACCTCCGTGCAGGCGCAGATCGACTATGTGAAAGAGAGAATCCAATGATTAAAGTTTTTATTGACGGCAGTGCCGGCACCACCGGTCTGCGGATCACCGACCGGCTTTCCCAACGGCGGGATATCCAGCTTTTGAAGCTGCCGGAGGCGCTTAGGAAAGACCCGCAGGCAAGAAAAGAAGCGTTTTTTGAAGCGGATATTGTATTTTTATGTCTTCCCGATGCGGCGGCTAAGGAAGCAGTAGCTTTGGCTGAGGGCGCAAAGGCGAAGATCATCGATACCTCTACCGCCCACCGCACCAATGACAGCTGGGCTTACGGCTTTGCGGAGCTGTCTGATGCCCATCGGAGAGCTATTGAAAATGCCAAGCTGGTGGCCAACCCCGGCTGCCATGCCAGTGGCTTTATCGCAGGGGTGTATCCGCTGACAGCCGCCGGACTGCTTGACAAGGATTTTCCTGTGACAGCCTATTCACTGACTGGCTATTCCGGCGGCGGCAAGAGCCTGATCGCGGAGTATGAAGATCCTTCCCGGGATCCCCGGCATGAAAGCCACCGGATCTACGCAACCGCCCTGACCCACAAGCACCTGCCGGAGATGCAGAAGATCTGCGGTCTTCAGAAGCCGCCGGTGTTCTCTCCCATTTTGGGTGACTTTTACGAGGGCATGGCGACAACCGTATTGCTTCCCGGCTTTGACGCCAAGGCGGTTTATGACTGCATCGCAAAGCATTACGAGGGTCAGCAGCTGGTGAGCGTTGCTCCCCTTGGCGGCGATGAAAGCGTCATCTATGCCAGCGCTTTGGCACTGAAGGACAGTATGCGCATCAGCGTCAGCGGCAGGGAGGACCAGTGCATGGTCACAGCTGTGTTTGACAACCTGGGTAAAGGCGCATCCGGCGCAGCCATCCAAAATATGAATATTATGCTGGGACTTCCCGAAGCCACGGGACTTAGCATATAAGTTGAAATTACTCGCTGCCGGTTAGCTCCGGCGGCGCAGCCCCTAAGCCTTCTCCTTGAGGAGAAGGTGGCAAAAATCTTTGATTTTTGACGGATGTGGTGGTCTGCGAAGCAGCCTTGTGATATGTTTTGATTTATGCGCCGCTCTGCGGCTACACCACATCAGTCACACCCCGGTTCCGAAGTGCCGGTGTGTGACAGCTTCTCCTCAAGGAGAAGCCTTTGCGTTCTATCGCAACCGCACAGCAAAGGAAATTGATAAATAAAGGACAGATCCATATGAAAATCATCAATGGCGGCGTTTGTGCCGCAAAGGGTTATAAAGCCAACGGCATCCACTGCGGTATCCGCAAGAACCATTCTAAGAAGGACTTGGCACTGATCGTCAGCGATGTGCCTGCTACCGCAGCCGCGGTGTATACGCAGAATCTTGTCAAGGGCGCGCCTCTGACAGTGACCAAAAATCACATTTCCGACGGCATCGCCCAGGCGGTGATCTGCAACAGCGGCAATGCCAATACCTGCAACGCAAACGGTATCGAGATCGCTGAGGCCATGAGTGCGTTGGTGGAGCAGTACACTGGCGTGAAAGCTGACGATGTGGTGGTTGCTTCCACCGGTGTCATCGGTCAGCCTTTGAATATTACCCCTATTGCTGACGGCATGGCAGAGCTGACTGCCGGCCTTTCCTATGAAAATGGAAATGCTGCGGCTCAGGCCATCATGACCACCGACACGAAAGCCAAGGAAGTGGCAGTGGAATTTACCTTGGGCGGCAAGACCTGCCGTATGGGTGGCATCGCCAAGGGCAGCGGTATGATCCATCCCAATATGGCTACCATGCTGGTGTTCATCACCACCGATGCTGCCATTTCCCGGGAAATGCTGCAAAAGGCACTGTCTAACGACATTACCAATACCTTTAATATGCTCTCCATCGATGGCGATACTTCTACCAACGACATGGTTACCGTCCTTGCCAACGGTCTGGCAGGTAACCCGGAGATCATCGCTGAGGGTGAGGATTTTGCAAGATTTATGCAGGCACTGAACACCATCACTGTCCAGCTGTGCCGGATGATCGCCGGGGACGGTGAAGGCGCCACCAAGCTGTTGGAGTGCATCGCCACCGGCGCGGATAGCGAGGAAGCTGCCAAGATCGCGGCAAAAAGCGTCATCTGCTCCAGCCTTTTGAAGGCTGCCATGTTTGGTGCGGATGCCAACTGGGGTCGGGTGCTGTGCGCCATTGGCTACAGCGGCGCGGATGTGGATGTCAATAAGATCGGCGTTTCCTTCCGCAGCGCCAAGGGGACTGTGGAGGTTTGCCGCAACGGTGCCGGTGTGCCCTTCTCCGAGGAAGTGGCCAAGGAGATCCTGCAACAAAATGAGATCGAAATTCTGATTTCCTTGGGTAACGGTCCTTTCGGTGCTCAGGCCTGGGGCTGTGATCTGACCTATGACTATGTGAAAATCAACGGAGATTACCGTACATAAGGAGAACGTTATGGATATGCAATTTTCCAACGCGGAGCGGGCAGAGGTTTTAACGGCCGCCCTGCCTTATATCAAAAAATACAGCGGTAAGATCGTGGTCATCAAGTACGGCGGCAACGCCATGGTCAATGAGCAGCTGAAGCAGCAGGTGATGGAGGATATCGCCCTGCTGTGGCTCATTGGGGTGAAGGTGGTGCTGGTTCACGGCGGCGGTCCGGAGATCAGTGATACCATGAAGCGGCTGGGCAAAGAATCGGTGTTCGTAGACGGCCTGCGGGTCACTGACCGGGAGACGGTGGACATTGTGCAGATGGTTTTGGCAGGCAAGGTCAACAAGTCTCTGGTGAATCTGATCCAGACGATGGGCGGTCACGCCGTAGGCCTTTCCGGCATTGACGGCGGCATCATCGAAGCCAGGATCAAGGACGAACGTCTGGGCTATGTGGGGCAGATCACCAAGATCCGCACCCAGCCCATTACGGACTTGCTGGAAAAGAACTATATTCCTGTCATCTCCACCATTGCCAGCGATCGGCAGGGCGATGTCTACAACATCAACGGCGATACCGCCGCGGCCTTTATTGCCGGCGCGCTGGGTGCGGAAAGGCTCATCATGATGACGGATATTGCCGGTATTTTGGAAAATAAGGACGACCCTTCTACCCTGATTCCCCAAATCACCGTCACAGAAGCCAAGAAGCTCTATGACAGCGGCATTATTTCCGGCGGTATGATCCCCAAGGTGGATTGCTGTATTGAAGCCTTGGAGCATGGGGTCAACAATGTGATCATCATGGACGGACGGATCCCCCATTCCATTTTGATGGAGCTGCTTACCGACGAAGGCGCCGGTACAATGGTAACGAAAGGCTGATAAAATATGGAAACCATTACTGCAATCGATAAGCAATATGTTGCCGGTACTTACGGCCGTTTCCCGGTGGAGCTGGTCAGCGGCAAAGGCAGCATCCTTCAGGGCTCTGACGGCAAGGAATATATCGACATGGGCTCCGGCATCGGTGTCACCAGCTTCGGCATTGCCGACGATATGTGGCTCGCGGCGGTGAGCGCCCAGGCTGCCAAGCTGCAGCATACCTCCAATTTGTATTTCACCGAGCCTTGCGCCAACCTTGCCAAGGCACTGTGCGAAAAGACAGGCATGAAGAAGGTGTTCTTCTCCAATTCCGGTGCGGAAGCAAATGAATGTGCCATCAAGGTGGCAAGAAAATACTCTGCCGAAAAGAAAGGTGCAGGCTGCTTTACCGTCATCACCTTGGAAAACAGCTTCCACGGCAGAACCCTGACCACCCTGTCTGCCACCGGTCAGGATCACTATCATGAGCTGTTCCAGCCCCTGACCCCCGGCTTTACCCATGTGAAAGCCAACGATGTACAGGCTTTGGAAAAGATGGTGGCAGCAGTGAATCCCGCAGCTATTATGCTGGAGTGCATTCAGGGCGAAGGCGGCGTGGTGCCGCTGACGGAAGAATTTGTTCAGACTGCGGCAAAAATCGCCAAGGAGCAGGACATTCCCTTGATCATCGACGAGGTGCAGACCGGTAACGGCAGAACCGGAAAGTTCTATGCCTATATGCATTACGGTATTGAACCGGATATCGTTTCCACCGCTAAGGGGTTAGGTGGCGGCCTTCCCATCGGCGCGACCCTGCTTAGCGAAAAGGTACAAAATGTCTTAGGTCCCGGTGACCACGGCTCTACCTACGGCGGCAACCCCGTTTGCTGCGCCGGCGCACTGACGGTGGTCAGCCGGATGGACGATGTGTTTTTGGCGGAGGTCAAGGCAAAAAGCGACTTTGTGTTTTCCCAGCTTGCGGACGCGGAGGGCGTGGAAGCCGTTACCGGCATGGGCCTGATGATCGGCATCAAGACGGTGAAGAGCGCCAAGGATGTGGTGGCGGCCTGTATGGAAAATGGCGTATTGTGCCTCACTGCCAAGGATAAGGTGCGGCTGCTGCCTGCCCTGAATATTCCCATGGAAGTGCTGGAAAAGGCAGTAGCAGTCATCAAGGCTGCCTGTAAGTAAGTTGCCATTTCTCGAGCAGGCTGCGCCTGCTAATGGATAATGGAAAATGGATAATGGACAACGAAGGAGTCGCCTTCGGCGACATATTTTAAATCATTTCCGAAGGAAATACCGCAATTATTCATTATTCATTATCAATTATCCATTCGCGCGTCAGCGCGATAAACGGGAATCTGAATTTCCGAAAGGAGATCTTCTTATGAATACGTTGACAGGTAAAAGTTTTTTAAAGCTGCTGGATCTGACACCGGCTGAGATTACCGGGCTTTTGGATCTGGCAGCGGATTTCAAAGCCAAGAAAAAGGCCGGGATTCCTCACAGAGTCTGTGAGGGCAAGAATATCGTGCTGCTGTTTGAGAAGGACTCTACCCGTACCCGCTGCGCCTTCCAGGTGGCCGGTGCGGATCTGGGCATGTCCGTGACCTACTTGGGGCCCAGCGGCTCTCAGATGGGCAAAAAAGAATCCATTGCCGATACCGCCCGGGTTTTGGGACGGATGTACGACGGTATCGAATACCGGGGATTCGGTCAGACCATCGTGGAGGATCTGGCAAAGTATGCCGGTGTGCCTGTGTGGAACGGTTTGACCAATGAATTTCACCCCACCCAGATTTTGGCGGATTTTCTCACCATTCAGGAGCATTTTGGAAGCTTAAAGGGGAAAAAGCTGGTCTACTGCGGTGATGCCCGGTACAATATGGGTAACTCCCTGATGGTGGGCTGTGCGAAGATGGGTATGCATTTCGTTGCCTGCGCTCCGGAAGCCTATTTCCCCAACAAGGAATTGGTGGAAACCTGTCAGGCTATTGCCAAGGAAACCGGCGCGGTGCTGGAGTTCATCACCGATCCTATGGTGGCAACCAAGGATGCCCATGTGATCTACACCGATGTGTGGGTCTCCATGGGTGAGCCGGACAGCGTTTGGGCTGAGCGGATCGAAGCTTTGCAGCCTTATCAGGTGAATAAGGCAATGCTGGAAAACGCAGGGCCACAGTGCCGGTTTATGCACTGCCTGCCGGCTTTCCACGATCTGAACACCACTATCGGCGCTCAGATCCATGAGAAATTCGGTATCACAGCTATGGAAGTGACCGACGAGGTGTTTGAAAGTGCGCAATCCATCGTCTTCGATGAGGCTGAAAACCGGATGCACACCATCAAGGCGGTCATGGCCGCAACCTTAGCATAAAAGAATGACCGACCCACCCGGGTCGGTTGTTTTTTTAAACAGTCAAATTTCCGTTTGCCGGGGAGTGGCATAAAACTTCGTAGGGCGGACTCATGAGTCCGCCGATTGCTTCCGAATTGCTGAAAGGTTCCTATTTTGCAAAAAACTGCCGATAACAGACCAGAAACTGCGTTAAAAATTGCAACGGGTCGGCGGACTCATGAGTCCGCCCTACGCACAACGAATTTACAAACTCAAAATACCGGCTCGGTTGAGCCGGTATTTTTGCTTAGAATGTAACAGTTTTTCCGGTTTTGCCGCTTTCGTAGATGGCGCAGATCAGCTTTTGGATCTTCAGCGCTTCCTTGCCGCTGATGAAGGGTTCCCGCTTTTCCTCTACTGCCTTGTAGTAGTCCTCGATCTGACGGATGTGCCGGAAGCCCCAGTAGTCCTTGCCGCCCTCGTAGTAGATACCGTCGGACTTTTGAGAAGCAGACAGAACGGTTCCGTCGTTAAACTCGATCCGCACATCATCGTAGCTCATAACAGCCTTGCCGTTTTCGCACAGAAGACGGATCTCAATAGGCTCATCACAGCCGTAGTTGTTCATAGCCCAGAAAGACAGGGTAGCACCGTTTTTGTAGCGGATGAAGCCCTCACCGGTATCGTCCACTTCCATAATGGAGTGACCGCGGTTGGCAATATGTGCCTGAACCTCTACCGGCTCGTCGTCAATAAACCAGTTGGCAAGATCCAGAGAGTGGATGGCCTGGTCGATGATAACACCGCCGCCCTCTTTTTCCCAGGTTCCCTTCCAGTCGGAAAGGGAATAGTAGGAATCGGGCTTGCACCAGGTGAGGGTGCAGCGGGCGGAGATGATCTTGCCCAGCTTGCCGTTTTCCAGGTTTTCCTTGATCAGCCGGGAGGTGTCATTGTAGCGGCACTGGAAGATAATGCCGTAGGTCAGACCCTTTTCCTGGGCCAGCTGGACATTGGCGATGGCATCCTTGTATTCGATGCTCATGGGCTTTTCACAAAGCACATTGACGCCATGCTCCAGGGCGTACCGGGAGATGATGGGGTGCAGATAGTGGGGCACACAGATATGTACCACATCGATCTTTTCGGGGTCGATGAGCTCTTTGTAATCGTAATAGGCCTTTACCTTGTACTTCGCGGCAGCTGCGTCTGCCCGGCCTTTTTTGATGTCACAAACTCCCACCAAGGTGGCATTCTCCAGATGATGGCAGCTGGTGGCGTGCATAGTGAAGATGTTGCCGCAGCCTACGATACCGACTTTAAGCATGGAAACTAAGCTCCTTTTCCAGCAGGAATTTCAAGCTGGCAGCGGCATCCTTCAGAGCGGCCTGCTGGATGGGTGCGCCGGCGATGGCCTGCTGGGTGAAGTACAGCAGCTCGTTGTAGTAGCCGCCCAGGTCGGAGATGTTGCCCTGAGTGCCACCGGCAGCGGCCAGCTCCTTTTTCTCAATGACGATCTGCTCAGCGCCTGCTTCGGTGTAGAGCATAAACTTGCCGTCGTTTTCCACAACAGCCTTCTCGAAGACCACCCGGAAGGTAGCCTGGAAGGGATGGCTGGCAGGCAGATTCCAGGTGCCCTCAACGCCAACCACGAAATCGTCGTACTGCATCACGGTGTTGACATAGGAGTTGGCCTCGCCTACCACATTCTTAATGGAGTACAGGGACTTGGGCTCACCGAACAGGGACAGCACATAGTCCACATCGTGGATGTGCAGATCCTGACCTGCGCCACCGGAAAGCTCGGTGGTGTGGAGCCAGTTGTTCCAGCCCCAGTCGGGGGAGGGGCTCAGACGGCGGAAGTTAGCGTTAACCACCTTGCCGTACTTGTTTGACGCGACGATATCCCGCAGAGCCACATACTCATCCCAGAAGCGGATGACCTGACCAACCTGAACCTGGCAGCCGGTCTCGGCGCTCTTTTTCATCAGCTCTTCGGACTCTGCAACGGTGAGGGTTACAGGCTTCTCTACGAACAGGTACTTGACCTTCTCCATAGCCAGCAGGGCGTACTCGGCGTGCAGATAAGTGGGCAGGCAGATGTCAATGATATCCACATCGGCACCCGCGATGAGCTCCTTGCCGTCGCCGTAGATCACGGCATTGGTACCGGCAGCGAGCTCCTGAGCCTTTTCGGGGCGAACGTCGGCAACAGCTGCCAGTTCGACGCCTTCTAAATTCTTATAGCAGTTGGCATGCATGGTTCCCATGAAACCGCAGCCGATCAAACCGATTTTCAGCATATTTTACCTCCCGAGAATGGCATCCATAGCCTTGGATGTGTTGTAGATGATGGTTTCGGTGTAGTACTTATAGTTAGGGATCATTTCGGCAGATACCCAGCCGTCGTAGCCGATGGCGGCCAGAGCCTCGGTAACGGCAGGATAGTTCACATCACCGGCCAGAAGATCCACAAAGCCGTGGAGTCCACCGGCTTCTACGCGGTAGTCCTTGAAGTGGACCTTCTTGATCCGCTGACCCAGAGTCTTGATCCAATGCTCGGGGAAGCCGTTTGCCAGAGTGTTGCCGATATCCAGGTAGCTGCCTACATAGGGGCTGTCCAGCTTGTCGATGAAGTCCCGCATTTCCATGGGAGACAGGAGGAACTTGTTCCAAACGTTCTCCAAAGCGATCTCCACCTTGTACTCTTCAGCGTACTTCTTTACCTGCATCAGAGATTCCAGACTGGTGTTGTAAGTAGTTTCGTAGTCGATGACCCGACCGGGAGCGGCAAACTCGGCGTTGACGGTGCCGGGAATGACCAGAATGGACTGGCAGCCCAAAATGGAGGCGGTCTCCAGCTGCTTCTTTACGATGTCCATAGCCTTCTGACGCTCGGCGGCGTCCTGACTGTTGAGCCAGTAGCTCCAGTAAAGACCGCTGGCAACACTGTAAAGCTCGATGCCCGCGTCCTGAGCCTGCTGCTTGACCTGCAGAAGCTCCTTTTCAGAAGAGGTGAGGGTGATCTCACCGGCATTTTCGTCCAGTGCCACTTCCACGCCTTCAAAGCCTGCGTCCTTAGCCAGTGCGAAGGCATCCTTCAGCTGCATGGCAGGAAAAGACCAAATACTAATACCTTTTTTCATAATTTACCCCCTTGTGTGGATTTGGAGTCTATGCTACAATAATCATAATAAAAGCGTGTACTTTTGAACAGTCACTTTTGAATATATTATGTTCAATTTTGTGCAGGTTGAAAGAATGGTGGCAAAAATGAAAGCGGAATATATTAAAATTAAACCAAAAACGGTGCTGAATGTTTCCAGTATCGTCACCATCCATTATTATGAGTTCGGACCCAGCTTTGTTTTTCAGGGGGAGCGCCACGACTTTTGGGAGATGGTTTATGTGGACAAGGGTCGGGTGCAGATCCGCCGGGATGAAGAGACTATCGTTTTGGAGCAGGGACAGGTGGTATTCCACAAGCCCAACGAATTCCATTCCATTCAGGCGCTGGGCTCTGCGCCCAATATCTTTGTGATATCCTTTTCCTGCCATAGCGAAGCCATGCGCTACTTTCAGCGGTATCAGACCCAGCTGGATAAGACCCTAAAGGGCTACCTCACAGCCATCATCCGGGAGGCGGAGCGCACCTATGTGATCCCAAAAAACGACACAGAGCTGAAAAAGCTGGTGTGCAAGGAGGATGCGCCCTTAGGCGGGGAGCAGCTGATCAAGACTTATTTGGAGCAGCTGCTGCTGTTTTTGCTCCGCACCATTACCCAAACAGGGAAAACCGGGTTAAACCCTCAAAAGGATCCGGAAAAGAATCCGCTGGTTCAGGCGATTTTGGACTATTTGGGGGAGCGGGTGGAGGAAACGGTGCGCATTGAGGATATCTGCGAGGAGTTCGGCTATAGCCGCAGCTATTTAAGCCGGGTCTTTCAGGCAGAAACCGGGGATACTCTGGCTGCCCGGGCCACGGCCATGAAGGTGGCAAGGGCCAAGCAGCTGATCCGGGAAACCAATATGAATTTCGCCCAGATCTCTGCCCGGCTTTCCTTTGAAAATCCCCAGTATTTTTCCCGGGTGTTCAAACGGCTTACCGGTATGACTCCCACGGAATTCAAAAACCGCGCCCATGTGTAAATGTTTTGGAGATGACAGTATGGACTTTTCAGTTTTAGAAAAATTCTTGTGGCAGCAGGTAGCGCAGGGTGTCCCCGGCTGTGAGCTGGCGGTATGCCGGGACGGAGAAATCCTGTTTCATAGCTGCGCAGGCTTTTCAGACTATAAAAAAACAAAACCGGCCTCCTGTGAAGACCGGTATATGCTCTATTCCTGCACCAAGCCCATGACCGCTACGGCAGCGATGCAATGTCTGGAACAGGGACTGATTTCCTTAGAAGACCCGGTAGAAAAGTACCTGCCTGCCTTCCGGGATGCTTATTTGCTGGAAAAAGGGGAGAAGGTTTTCCTGAAAGAGCCCATCACCATAAAGCATCTTCTGACCATGACGGCGGGACTGAACTATCGATGCGGCACGCCGGCTTTGCAGGCAGCAATAGCTCAGGCCGGAAACGGCACGACCACCGGACGGTTTTTCCAGGCTTTGGCCGAGCAGCCTTTGGATTTTCTGCCGGGCAGTCGGTTTCAGTACAGCCTGTGCCTGGATGTGATGGGCGCGGTGATCGAAGCGGTCAGCGGCGGTACTTTGGAAGACTGGTTTCGCAAGTATATTTGGCAGCCTTTGGGCATGGAGAACACGTCCTTTTATCAGCCTGGCAGGGACCAGAAGAATCTGGCAGCCATCTATAGCTATGATGCCAAGAGTGGCACGCTTTTGGAAAGTGACTGGGTGAAAAACCCGATAGTTTTTCCTGCCGGGGTCTACAGCGGCGGTGCGGGACTGGTTTCTTCCGCAACAGATTACCTGAAATTTGCCGATGCTTTGGCCTCGGGGGAGAAAATTTTGTCGAAACCTTATATCGATCTGATGCGCACGCCCCAGCTCAGCGGCTACCGGCATGAGGATCAGTTTGGTTGCACCTGCGGACCGGATTACGGCTACGGTTTGGGTGTCCGCACCCGAACAGCTTTCCGGCAGGGTGTACCCAGCACCATAGGTGAATTCGGCTGGGACGGCGCAGCCGGCGCGGATGTACTGATCGATCCGGAGCACAAGCTGTCCTTCTTCTATGCCACCCACATCTTCGGCTGGCCGGATATGCTGGGCATCGTCCATTTGCAGATCAGGGATCTTTTGTATCCTATTTTGGGATACACCCAATAAATTACCATTTCCCGTGCTGATGAAAAAATCCTGCGTGCGTAGGGCTTATGTCATGACCCCGCCGACCAGGTTGCACTTTTCTCGCGGTTTCAGTCGTTTTTGTAGTTATTTTTTTGCAAAAACAGGAACTTTTCGAAATCCTGAAAGTAATCGGCGGAGTCATGACTCCGCCCTACGAAGCCTTACGAAACTGCCCGATAAACGGAAATTGGCTGCATCGCTAGGTGCGGTTGCTTTTGCGGTACTGCAGGGGCGTTTGTCCGTAGGCTTTTTTGAATTTTCGGCTGAAGTAGAACTGGTCGGCAAAACCCAGCTCTTCGCTGATGGCGGCAATGCTGTCTTCCGTCTGGATCAGCAGCCGCTGGGCAGTATGCATCAGCTGATCCTCTATGTACTGCCCCGGTGTGACGCCCAATTCCTTTTGGAACAGGTTATAAATCTGCCGTTGGGAAAGGAAACACTGCTCCGCCAGCTCCGAAACCTGCAGCTTGGCGCTGAGATTCAGCTGAATGTAGCGGATGGCTCGGCTGATATTGTGGGAATAGACGGAGATATTTCCCAGAGTGAAATCTGCCTCTGCCAACAAGGTGCAGAGCAAAGTGAATAAGTGTTGCTTGAGCAGCAGGGCGTCCATCATCGCCTTGCTGCTTTGCAGTTTTATCAGGGTTTCTGTTAGCCCTTCCGGCAGCTTTATGACACAGATTTTGTCCAAAGACAACAAAAGGTCATACCGATCCGGCTTCAGGAGGTTCACATGGAAGTAGAGCTTGGAAAGCGCTTGGGGACAGCCAAAGCTCAGCTGCATTCCCAAGGGGATCAGGTAAGCATATCCCGGCTCCAAAAGGATCTTTTCGCCTTCATTCTGAACCCAGCCGGAACCGGACTCCACAATATAAAGTCGGTTAAATGGGGCGCGGATGTTATTGCCTTTCCATTCCGGACCGGTTTGCACATAGCCGCTTAAACTAAGATCCATGGTTAAATTGTTGATGCAGCTGTCCAGCTGCTCGTTGTAACGGAGCTTCACAATAAAACCTCATTTCCAAAAAGTCCATATTCCTTTCCACTTTACCTATGGAAGGAACGGGCTTCTCTGAGTATCATAAGGATAGTCATATTATAGGGGTAACCCCGTATTTTGGCAATGATTTTTTTGTACAGAAGGGGAGAAATAGGAAAATGAAATTTTTACTGTTTTCCGATTTGCACTATGAGCCGGGTCTGTGGGACGGCGGCACTTGGGAGGATCTGCACATTTTGCAAAAGCACGCTGAGGAAGAAAACTGCGATTTTATCATCCACGCAGGCGACTTCTGCGGCGGTCAAGCCAATGCCGACGAGTACATCAAGGCCTATAACGATTTCCACATCCCCAGCTACCATTGCCTGGGTAACCACGATGCGGATAAATGCACCTTGAAGAAGCGGTTCAAAAGTTCAAAATGCCCAAGGACTACTATTACTTTGACTGCAAGGGCTACCGCATGGTGATCCTGAATCCCAATGTCTATTATCTGGACGGGGAGTATGTCAATTATTCTCTGGGCAATTACTATAAGCACCCCGAGGCCCGGGATCATCTGCCTCCGGAGCAGCTTTCCTGGCTGGAAAAGACCCTGGCAGAAACACCCTATCCCTGTATACTCATCAGCCATGAAAGCTTCGAGCGTCCCGACGGTGTCCAGAACCGGGACCAGGTCAGGGCGATTATCGATGAAGCCAACCGTCGGAAACCCGGCACGGTGCTGATGTGCATCAACGGCCACTACCACCGGGACTATATGCGGATTCTCAATAATGTGTGCTACTATGAGATCATCTCCGCATCCTTTGACTATATGCCTGTGACCCACAGTCTCTTTACCGAGGATATTATGAACAAGTATCCCCATGCCAAGCATACGGTGGTATTTAACGATCCGCTCCATGCCATTGTGGAGATCGAGGGCAGCACCATCAATATCAAGGGCATGAAAAGCTCTATGTTCCAGGGCATCACCCGGGAAATGACCGGTAACACCCATGCCGATTCTGCCGGTCGGGTTTTGTATCCGGAAGTACAATCTGTTAAAATTACATTAGGTTAAGGAGTGCTACAATATGCAATTTCGCGCCCACAGAGGTTGTCCGGGATTCCCGGAAAACACCATGATCGCCTTCCGAAAGGCGGTAGAGGAAGGCTTTGAGCAGATCGAGACCGATCCTCAGTACACCAAGGACGGTGTCATTGTGCTGATCCATGATATTCGGATCAACCGCACCTGCCGCTACGCAGATGGATCTGTGATTCCCCATGAGATCCTGGTGAAGGATCTTACTTACGAAGAGCTGATGCAGTTTGATGCGGGCATCGCTTTCGGAGAAGAATACCGGGGTGCAAGAATTCCCCGGCTGGAGGAGCTGCTGGAGCTTTTGGATGGCAAGGGCATTTTGCTGGATTTGGATAAAAAGATTCCTGCGGAGAAGCTTGCCCCGGTACTGGAGCTGACACAGCGCTATGATATTCCTGTGGAGTTTTCCTGCGGTGAGGAAACGCGGATCCAATATATCCTTTCCCAAATCCCCAATGCGCGGATCAACTATGACGGCAATACCCGGGAAGAGGATCTGCAAAAGATCTGCGCTTTGGTGCCTTATGACCAACTGACGGTTTGGATGTATTATGACAATGAACATTTTGCCTGGCTGACAGACCGCCATAAGACCTCTCCGGAAAACTGCGCCCGGGTCAAAAAATATGCCAAGCTGGGCATCGCCAATATTATCACCCCCAGCGAAATGCGTAATGCTATCCGGTGGGGTGCGGATATTGTAGAGATTTTCTAAAAGGAGAGTTTTCGTGAAAATCAAAGATCGTTTTTGGCTGTGGGGACATCCCGAGGGCCGCTATAACATGGAGTATGGCAACAATAAGATCTCCCGGATGACACCCCGGGAGGGCTGCGCCTACTTAGGGGTTAACAATGTGTTCATGGTGCCTGTAGGTGTGGATGTGAACCGCCGCAGCTACAACAAATCCTTCCGTGGGTTGCGCCAGGTAGGCTGGGAGATCGATGCCGCCGGACTGGATCCCACTGTAGTGGAACGGGTCATTGAGGAAGCCAAAGAGTTTCCCAACATCACCACCTGCGTTTTTGACGATTTTCAGAATCTGCGCAAGGACGGAAAGACCGATATCGACAGCATTTGGCAGACCCGGGAGCGGATGCACAACAATCCTGTGCGCCCGCTGGATCTGTGGATGGTGCTCTATACCCACGAATTTGGCGCAGACCCGGAAAAGGACGCGGAATTCAGAAAGTATATTGATCCCTTTGACGGCATCATTATGTGGAACTGGTGGGAAAAGAATGTACCCCAGATCCCGGAAAAGTGGGAGCAGTTTAAGGCACTGACCGACGGAAAGCGTCGGATGTTTGGCTGCTACCTGTGGGACTTCGGCGGACAGAAGGAAGCTACCCGGGATGCCGTGAAGTGGCAGCTGGACTTCTACCGGGAGCAGATCCTAAAAGGGGAAGCGGAAGGTGTGGTGCTCCATACCAACACCATGGCGGATCTGGACTATGATGTCTACGATGCTGCTGTGGAATGGATGGAGAAGCACGGCGAGGAAGATATTTAAACGGAAGGCGCGGGAGATTGCTCCCGCGCCTTTGTGCGCGCTAAACCAACCAATTTCCGTTTGTCGGTGGGTTTCGATAGAGCTACCACCTGCCAAAAACGCTGTCATTGCGAGGAGGGCGCTAGCCCGACGTGGCAATCTCCCGGAACCAAGTACGTTCTTTGGAAAGGTTGTAAAGATAGGACAAATCAGGCAGTTACCTCTATTTAACCTTAGAAAAAGTCGTTAGTTTGTACCAGGAGATTGCCACGACCCCTTTGGGGTCTCGCAATGACAGTTCTTTCGATTCGTAGTGGCATATCGATGCGGTAACTCCCCAGGAAATGGCAATTTATCGTTCGCACCAACCGGGGCGGTCGCGCATATGGTGCCATGAGGTGATGAAATGTTAGTGAATCAATCAAGGCCCGGCGCGGTGGCTTATCTGCGGGGCAGCAAGGATTTGCCGCTGCTGCGGGGGACGGTGAAGTTTTATCAGCGACCTGAAGGGATTTTGGTGGTGGCAGAGGTGTCCGGGCTGCCGGGAAAGGATGGCTTCTACGGCTTTCACATCCACACAGGAAGCAGCTGCGCCGGGGCGGATTTTTCAGAAACTTTGGGTCACTATAACCCGGCGGGAGCCTTACACCCCAAGCATGCCGGTGATCTGCCGCCGCTGTTGGATTGTAACGGCAGGGCATTCCTGCAGGTGCTGACAGACCGGTTCAGCTTGCAGGATGTTTTGGGGCGGACCGTAGTGATCCACAGCGATGCGGACGATTTTACGACCCAACCGGCAGGTAATTCCGGAACCAAGATCGCCTGCGGGGAGATCAGACGGAAATAAACAGTTGAAAAACTGCCGTTTTTGCGCTACCATAAAGAAAAAAAGGAGGCGACTTCTATGAACCCCAAGGAAATCATGCAAATTTTTGCCGACAATGCCTATGTCCGCACCGGCGGCAGTCAGGAAGAGCTACGCTGCGCCGAATATATCCGGGAAAAGTGCGCCCAAATGGGCCTGCAGGCTCAGATCATGCCCTTCCCGGTGGATATGGCCACCATTCAGGAAGCTACCCTGACAGTGGACGGACAGGAAGTGACCTGCAAGGGCTATCTGTGCGCCGGAAGCGCTGAGGTGGAAGCGCCCTTTTACTATCTGCGGGATACATCGGCGGTTTCTCTTGCCCAATGCAAGGGCAAAATCGTCATGATCGACGGGTATTTGGGCTACTGGAAGTACCATGATCTTCTGGATAACGGCGCAGTGGGCTTCATTACCTACGACGGCAACATCAACTATGCCGATGAGGACATTGACCAGAGGGAGCTGCGCAGCTATGTAAGCAAAGGCGAGAAGATCCCCGGTGTCAACATCAATGCCAAAGCTGCCATGGAGCTGATCCGCAAGGGAAGTAAGAACGCAAAGATCACCCTGAAGCAGGAAGAATACACCGGCGAGTCCCGGAATGTGATCTTGGATATGCCCGGCGAGGTGGATGAATATATCATCCTGACCGCCCACTATGATTCTACATCTTTGTCTCAGGGTGCTTATGACAATATGTCCGGCTCGGTGGGACTTTTGGGCATTGCGGAAAGCTTTGTGGGCAAACCTCATCGCTATGGCCTGCGGTTCATTTGGTGCGGCAGCGAAGAGCGGGGCCTTTTGGGTGCCAAGGCCTACTGTCAGGATGAAGAAGCTCTGAAAAAGGCTGTCCTCAACATCAATCTGGACATGATCGGCTGCATTATGGGTGATTTTGCCGCCACCTGCTCCACGGAAGAAGCCTTGATGCACTACATCCAGTATATGGGTCTGGAGCTGGGCATGGGCGTTCGCACCCGTCAGGATGTCCACTCCAGCGATTCCACACCCTTTGCTGACAAGGGCGTACCGGCGGTGACCTTTGTCCGCAGATCCCCGCCCAACACCGGCACCATCCACAACAGCTATGATACTATGGCTTTGGTCAGCGGTGAGCAGATGGCGGCGGATATCGCCTTTATCACTGCCTTCACCGGCCGTATGGCCAATGCGGTCTGCTGCCCGGTAAAGCGGGTGATCCCCGACTGCGTGAAGGAAAAACTGGATATTTACCTTTGCCGTAAGCGGGATAAGAGCTGATGGGGAAAATCAAAATTACCTTAAGCGCCAATGCTGGTGTCTGCGTGGAGATTTGCGGTAAACGGATTTGGGTGGATGCGCTCCATGACCGGAAGACTCCCGGCTTTTCTACAGTTTCCCCCAAGCTGCTGACTGCGCTTTGGGACGCACCGGCCTTTCAGAAGCCGGACGCCATTTGCTATACCCATATTCATCCCGACCACTACTCCCGGGAGTTAACTGCTGAGGCTTTTGCCCGATGGCCGGAGGCGACTCTCTTACTGCCGGGAGATCCGGTAACCGGGGTGCAGTACGAGGCTTCTTTTGGGAATGTGACCCTGCGGTTTTTGCGGCTGCCCCATGAGGGGGCCCAGTATGCCCATACGTTGCATTACGGCATTTTGATCCTTTCCCCGGAGGGAAATATCCTGATTTCCGGCGACTGCGCTGTAGCTGCCCCGGAGCTGCAGCAGGCGGTGGGGGAGGTTTCTTTGGATGTGGCCATTTTGGATTTTCCCTGGCTGACCCTCGGCAAGGGACGCGCGGCCTTGGAAGGCCTGAACGCGAAGAATATTCTTTTGTACCATCTGCCGTTTTCTGAGGACGATATAAACGGCTATCGTGCTTCTGCTGCAAAGGCAGTAAGCCGCTGGGAGAAGGGAAATGCCACCCTTTTGTGGAACCCTTTGCAGACAGAGAGCCTGTAACAGCCAACTGTCAGATAAAAAGAATTTATCGTATTCCAAAAACAGTAGCGGCGCGCTACGTATGCAGCGCGCCGCTACTGTTTATTTTATGGTGGTTTGCAAAAATTCTTCTTTGGTGATACTGCCAAGGCATTCCTGCAGAGCGATACCGGAAATGGCATCAGCAATGGCATCTTTCTGATAGGGACAGCCAATGAGAGCTTGCTCCAATTCCTCGCTGGAAGTCAGTGCCATGAAATCGCCGAAGATTTTCACAGCGGCAATTTTGCCGTGCTCGATACTAAGGTGAATCTCCAAAATGCCGCCGTCCCAGCGATCCTTGCATTGCAGCTGGAAGTTGGGGGCACTGCCGTAATTCCACTGCCAGGTGTCATATTTTTCTGCTTTCAGCTGTAAAATTGCCTGCTTTTCTTCTTCCGTAACAAAGCCTTGGACGTAGCCACTGCCGGAAAGGGTATTTTTCAGATACTCCCAGAACCGGACCAAGGTGATATCCTTTGAAAGAAAGCTGTGGATATTGCCTACCCGGCTTTTTACCGAACGGATGCCCTTGGCCTGCAGCTTCAGAGGGTCTGGTGTCAGAACCTGAGTGATGGTTTCGGTATCGGAATCAAACAGTAGCGTGCCGTGATGCAGTACCCTCCCTTTATGGATGTGGGATGCCGTTCCGGATACCTTACAGCCAGAAACCAAAATATCGTTTCTGCCGGAGGCTTCCGCATCCAAACCAAGACCCTGCAGGGCGTCCACAACAGGCTGGGTGAACCGGGAGGCGGTGCGTTTCTCCATATTTTCAGCATCGCAGATGAAGGAATAATTCAGATTGCCCAGATCGTGATAGACCGCACCGCCGCCGGTGATACGCCGGACCACCGGAATATTGTGTCTTTGCGCAAATTCTGTGTTGACCTCCTGGGCAGAGATCTGATTTCGTCCTACAATGACGCTATTTGCATTTTGCCACAGAATCAGATAGTCACCCTCCCGGCGGTGGGTGAGAATATATTCTTCGAAGGCCAGGTTATACCGGGGATCGGTACTGCCTGTTTCCAGATAGATCGTATCAGTCATGAAAGACCTCCGTGGTTATGATAGCTAACTATATCATAAATCATCATTTTTTCAAGATAGTTTATAGAAGGTTTGCAGTTTGTTCAAAAACGGTCATTGACAATATTATACAAAAAGGTGTATGATATATAAGATAGTGAAGACCCTGTGCAAAGGAGCCAAACATGACAGAAAACAGCTTTTTCCAACGGTTAAAAAAATTAAAGGTTGATCTGAAGGATATGACATTTCGCCAAAAGGTTGACCATATTTGGACCTACTTTAAAGAAGTGATTTTGATCACCGTTATTTCTTTGATCGTGATCATTGGTGTGGGCATCAATGTATTCACACCGAAAAAGGAACTGCTGATGGGCGGTATGTGTGCCTGTACATATCTTACAGAAGAGGGCGAGCATTATCTGCAGGAAGCCTATTTTGACAAGCTTCAGGGCAATCCGAAAAAGCAGGAAGTTGGGCTGCATTTCCGATCCTTTGGTGATTTTGCCACATCTCCTCAGGATTATGAGGCGTTCCAGGCCATTATTGCCATGATGAGTGCGGAAATGATCGATTATCTTTTAATCGATGATGACCGGCTGGAGCCCTTTATCGGCTACGAATCTCTGATGGATCTTCGGGAGGTCTTCACAGAGCAGGAGCTGGAGCAGTTCGGTAAGAAGCTCCGGTATGCCCAGCATGTAGATGAAGACGGAAATCCCACCGGTGAGCAGATCCCTGTGGCATTGGATATCACAGATCTGCCCTTTACACAGAACTGCAGATTGTATGAGCAAAACATCTACCTGTGCTTTGCGGCCAATGCACCCAATAAGGATAGCTTGCGGGATTTGTGGCAGTATCTGCTGGATTGGGAAGTAAACACAAAAGCATAATTTATTCATATATATTTTAGGAGGAAGAACATGAATTACGCAGAAGAATCTTTGAAGAAGCACTATGAGTGGGGCGGCAAGATCGAAGTCATTGCCAAGTCTCCTGTGAGCAACAAGGACGAGCTGTCTCTGGCCTATACCCCCGGCGTTGCCCAGCCCTGTCTGGAGATCCAGAAGGACGTAGAAAAGTCCTATGAGCTGACCCGCCGCCACAACCTGTGCGCTGTTATTACCGACGGTACTGCCGTTTTGGGTCTGGGCGATATCGGTCCCGAAGCCGGTATGCCGGTTATGGAAGGCAAGTGCGCCCTGTTTAAGGCTTTTGCCGATGTGGATGCCTTCCCTCTGTGTGTCAAGAGCAAGGATGTTGACGAGTTCGTCAACGCGGTATACCTGATCTCCGGCTCCTTCGGTGGTATCAACCTGGAGGATATTTCCGCACCCCGCTGCTTTGAGATCGAGCGCAAGCTGAAGGAAAAGTGCGACATTCCTGTTTTCCACGACGACCAGCACGGCACTGCCGTCATCACCCTGGCAGGTCTGACCAATGCCCTGAAGGTGGTTGGCAAGAAGAAGGAAGAGATCAAGATCGTCACCTCCGGCGCCGGTGCTGCCGCCATCGCTATCGTAAAGCTGCTGCTGTCTGCCGGCTTTAAGAATGTTACCATGTGTGACCGTAAGGGCGCCATCTATGCCGGCCGCGACGGTCTGAACTGGATCAAGGAAGAAATGGCTCAGGTCACCAACCTGGAAAAGAAGGCAGGTTCTCTGGCAGATATGCTGGTAGGTGCAGATGTGTTCATCGGTGTTTCCGCTCCCGGCATGGTTACCACTGAGATGGTCAAGACCATGAACAAGGATGCCATCATCTTTGCCTGCGCCAACCCCACTCCCGAGATCTTCCCGGATGATGCCAAGGCTGGCGGCGCCAAGATCATTTCTACCGGCAGAAGCGACTATCCCAACCAGATCAACAATGTTCTGGCGTTCCCCGGCATCTTCCGGGGCACCTTTGATGTCCGCGCTTCCGACATCAACGAGGAAATGAAGGTGGCAGCCGCCAACGCCATCGCCGGTTTGATCTCCGACGAAGAGCTGTCTGCTGATTACATCATTCCCAAGGCCTTTGACCCCCGTGTCGGTCCCGCTGTTGCCGCGGCTGTTGCCCAGGCTGCAAGAGACACCGGCGTGGCAAGAATCTGATTCCAAAGCTATCAAAGAGGACACTTTCTCCAAGGAGAGTGTCCTCTTTTGCATAACGAATACTGACAATCGTTTTGCCGCCCCATTGCCATATATCGAGCAGTTACCACATCGATATACCACTACGAACCGAAAGATCTGTCATTGCGAGGGTTTCTTCGAAACCCTCGCAATGACAGCGTTTTGGTAGGCGGTAGCTTATCGCAACCGCCCGGCAAACGGGAATTTGAACATTTCACCCAAGGAACGAACCGGGCGAAATGAGATGGGCAACGAGCATCGCCCGACAGTCAGTCCCAAGATTACCCCCCGGCGCAACTCGCTTGGAAGAAAATGCAACAAAGAACCTGTTTGCACTTGATTTTTTTAAAAAATAAGCTACAATGAGAGCATATTTTCAGAAAGGCGGAACGCGCTATGAGTAAGACCTATATTCCGGAAGGCTATCGCCCTGTTTTGGATGCTTACGACACCCAACGGGCCATTGCTTATATCAAACAGACCTTTCAGGAGGAATTTGCTTCCGGACTGAATCTGAAGCGGGTCTCCGCGCCTTTGTTTGTTACCCGGGAGTCGGGTCTGAACGACAACTTAAGCGGTATAGAGCGTCCTGTCAGCTTTGATATCCCTGCTGTGGGCACCGATGCTCAGGTGGTCCACTCCTTGGCAAAATGGAAGCGCCTGGCACTGAAGCGGTATCATTTTGGCGTAGGCGGCGGCCTGTATACGGATATGAACGCCATCCGCCGGGATGAGGAGCTGGATAACATCCACTCCATTTATGTGGACCAGTGGGACTGGGAAAAGGTCATCACCCGGGAAAACCGAAACTTAGATTACCTGAAGCTCATTGTTCGGGCTATCGTCCGGGCTATTTGCGAAACCAATGATCGGCTTCATGTCCGTTTCCCCCAGCTGCAGGTGCAGCTGGACAGAGAGGTTTCCTTTATCACCACCCAGGAGCTGGAGGATATGTACCCGGATATGACCGGCTCAGAGAGAGAAAAGGCCTATGTCCGGGAACATAAGACTGCCTGCATCATGCAGATCGGCGGCAAGCTCCGCTCCGGCAAGCCTCATGACAACCGTGCCCCGGACTATGATGACTGGCAGCTCAACTGCGATATTTTCTTCTGGGATGCCGTTTTGGATCGGGCACTGGAGATATCCTCCATGGGCATCCGGGTGGATGCCGAGGCTTTGGATAGACAGCTTACCATATCCGGGTGCGATGACCGCCGGGAACTGCCCTTCCACAAGATGCTGTTGGAGGATCAGCTGCCCCTGACCATTGGCGGCGGTATCGGTCAGTCAAGACTTTGTATGCTGATGATGAGCTGCGCCCACATTGGCGAGGTGCAATCCAGCATTTGGGATGCGCAAACCATAGAAAAGTGTGAGGCTGCGGGCATTCCGCTGCTGTAAGAGAATACAAAAAAGGGTTGTCTCAAAAGGAATGAGACAACCCTTTTTATTTATTCGGCAACAGCTACCTGAATCGGAGCAGTACCGACCAAAGCGCCGTTAAAGTAGACCTCAACAGTATAGCTGCCGACGGTGGAGGGGAGTGGGGGCAGGTTGAGAATACCTACGCCACCTTCCAGTATGTCAGCCCAAATCCGGACCGGATTTGTCATACCGACAACAGCCTGGTTGCTGTCCTTGATTACATACAGATTCACAATTTCACCAAAGTCTTCTCTGTAAATGCTCTGAGTATGGATCAAAAGTGTGGCTTTAGAACCAGGGGCGAAGGTATCGGGACATGTTACTTCGTGCAGCCCGGGATGGGGAATATCGGTAGGCAGGCAGGGATAGAGGTTTATGTTATCAGCCGTTAGCCAGTAGTTATTAAAGGCTTCCGCAGGGGCGGTGTCAAAGGTGGTGGTGCCGTTTAAGACAGGACTGTTGTCGTCCTGGAAGACGGAGATCTCATACTGGCAGCCGGGAATCAAGGGCAAGGTTGCCTCTGTAGCTTGAAGATTGAATACCACAAAATCGATGCCGTTATTTACCTTGTACTGTACCCGCCAGCCACCTTCCGGGGCATTGCCCGAATAGCTCCAGGTAACCTTCAGACTGTTTGCGTCCACGCCTGCTACCTGCATATCATAAATGTGAACAATATTGGCAGGAACAGCTACGGTGACACCGTTTCTCATGCCTTCGGCTTTGACCTCAACCTTGTAGGACTTGGCAGAATCCAAATCCTCAAAAACGGCCTGTGTGCCGGTTACGGTAATGGTTTTTTCACTGTTATCATCGTAACAGCGGACAGTCCAGCTTTTGGCAGAAGTTCCGGCAGGGGCAGTCCAGGAAATGGTCAGCTTATTGTCCCGGAAAGAGACAACCTGCAGATCCTGGGCATAAATGATCTCTATGGGGGTGTAGGAGGTGGTTGTCTGTCCGACCAAATACAAAGTAGCGGCGCTTACCAACTCCACCTGGTAGGTAACACCGGGGGTCAAACCTCTCAGTGTGGCAGTGTGATCAATGCAGGGGAAGGTCTTGGACTCCTCGCCCGGGGCGGTGCAGACCACCTGCCAGGAAGTGTCGGGACCCTGAACGGCAAAGCTGAGGATAGCTGTGCCGTCTTCCATACCGGTTTCCACCACCAGATTGGAAATGGAGGTCTGCTGGGCTGTGTTCATGGTGGCTTTGGTTTCGCCTACCAAAGAATGGAACCCGGAGATTTCCACGAAGAAATCGTATTTGGTGCCGGGATTCAAAGTGTTAAACACAGCTACATTATTTTCAACAGGTCTGCGCTGCGTGTTGCCGTAGGTGTCTTTACAAACTACGGTCAGTAAAGCGTTGTCAATGTCCGTGGTGAGCTTGACAGAGACCTGGTTATCAGAGCTGATCAAGGAAATGTCTTCCACGCTTTGCAAATAGTAAAATTGGTAGAAGGCATATCCGCCGGTAAACAGACCCAGACCCAGAGCGATCACCAACAGGAAAATGATCAGGCCTTTATAAGAACGCTGCTTTTTGGCAGGTACTTTGTCAGCTGCTTCCGGACGATATGCATCAGCATCGTCGGCTTCTTCGGCGTATGCTTGCGCAACAGGCTCTTCATCCGGGAGCGCATCAGCCTCAGAAGCTTCCGCGGCTCCCGAAGACGGGACAACCACAGGGTCGGGGACCTCATGGGCGATCAGCTCGTCGACCAAAGCCAAAATCGCATTGACATCATCAGATTCTTCGGCGTTCTCTGCCACCGGAGCGGTTTCCTCTTGGGAAAGGGCTTCTTGTGTTGATTCTTCCACCTCAGGAATCTCTTCCGTCTCGAGAATCTCTTCCACCTCGGGAATCTCTTCCACCTCGGGAATCTCTTCCACCTCAGGAATTTCTTCCGCCTCGGGAGTTTCTTCTACCTCGGGAGCTTCTTCCACTTCAGGAATCTCTTCTGCTTCAGAGATCTCTTCGGGTTGAACGGATACTTCCGGCTGGCTTTCCTGCTGCAGCGCGTTGTTCAGTGCCAAAGAAGCCTGAACATCTTCTGCCAGGTAATCGTCATCGGGTAGTGTATCGTCAGAAGCCTCTTCTGCGACAGATTCCTCCTGCACCGCGGGGACGGGAACAATGGGAACATCGTTGACGCTGTTGCGCTGCATATAGCTGACCAAAGCCTTACCCATTTTCAAGGGATCTTCCCAACGGTTTTCCGGATTGGGATCACAGGCCTTGAGAATGATCTGTGCCATTTCCGGATCCGCGTACATAGGGGGCGGCAGAGGCTCAGACGGTGCGGTCCCCTCGAAGGGAAGCTGGCAGTTGTTGTAAGCCTGATACAGGATCAAGCCGACGGCATAGGTATCCACAGTGGTATTCAGGCTGCAGTAAGCATCTGCAATTTCCGGGGGAGTATAGGCACTGCGGTAACGGTCGGGCAGGGAAGCATGCTGCAAGGAATCCAGAGAAGCGAAGCCCAGATCACCGATACGGTAGCGCTGATCCTCACCGATAAAAACATTGCCCGGTCTCAGATTGGTGTACAGATATCCGTACCGACGGCAGACCGCCAAAGCGGCACACAGATCCAGGCCCAGATTGACAGCGGCCAAATGGGTCATGGTTTCCCGGCGGAACCGACGATCCAAGCTGTGCCGATAGTCGCTGAGCAAATAGACATCGTAGCCGGTGCCTGTTTCCATAGGCTCGACCTGCCAACCGTTGTAGGACAGAAAGCCTTCCAGCTTGGACAGCTGCTGCAAAATCTCAGCTTCCTTGACAACACCGTCAGCCAGTTCCCGGAAATAGTCCTGGGCGGCTGCGGGAGAAGAAAAAGCGCCTGCCAGCAGCAGAGCGTCCAAACTCCGCTGAGAAGCAGGAATGGAAATGATCTTAAGTATGTATTTGCTGTCAGAATCTTTTTGCATGGCGGGATAGCATCTCACACCGTGGTGCTCGCTGATGGGCTGACCCACCACAAATTGATCCAAAAGAGGACAGACCAGCTTTGGCTCTGACAAATCCATCGCCTCCTTTTTATACGTTGTTTATATGATAAGATATTTTTAATAAAAAAGCAACCAAAATTGCGGGGGAAGGCAAGATTTTTAATTTTTATGTTTGGAAACAATTGTAGAATGATTTTGTGTACTTGCATAATTTCGCACATTATGTTATAATACAAAAAATTGTAGGCGCGGGAAAACCGCGTTGACTAGGAGGTTTGATTTCATGAGTAAGGTAATCTGCGATGTTTGCGGAACCACATTCCCGGAAACCGCAAACCAATGCCCCATTTGCGGCAGCGCAAAAAATGCTTCCGCACAAACCGCGGCAGAGGGCGGCGCTCAGGCGGAAGCCGGCTCCACCAATTCCTATGTCAGCGGTGGTCGGTTCTCCAAGAGCAATGTTCGTAAGCGCAACAAGACCGGTCAGCCCATGCAGCGGACTGCGAAAAAGGACAAAGACCCAGAAGGCTCCAATAAGGGCCTGGTGATCGTTGTCATTGTGCTGCTGCTGGCCATCATTGCGGTGGTTATCTATTTGGCCGTCACCCTGTTTGGCTCCGACAAGACGCCTGATAAAGGCAATAGCACCGCTGCACAGACGACTGTCCAATCCCAAAGCAAAGAAGAGGATCCCACAGAGTCTCAGACCGAGCCCAGCGGCGTCGCCTGCACGGACATTATTTTGTCCAGCACCATTATGGAGTTTACGGATCTCGATAGAAGCCAGCTTCTGTCTGTAAATCTGACGCCTTCCAACACCACGGATAAAGTGACCTTCACTTCCATGAACCCCGCGGTGGCTACGGTTACAGAAGGCGGCCTGGTTACCCCTGTGGGCATCGGTGATACGACTATCATTATTACCTGCGGTGATATCACCAAGGAATGCCGTGTGTTCTGCAACTTTAACACAAGCACCGAACCCGATCCCACTACACCTACAGAACCTGATGTTGAACCCACAGTCTTCGAGATGACCATGAATACCAGCTACTACACCCATGACGGAATTGGTGACGTGACTCTGCCGGTAGGCAAGACCTGGAAGATGTACAAGTATATGACAGTGGAAGCCAGCAAGGTTGTCTGGACTTCTGACGATGAAAACTACGTTACCATCAAAGACGGTGTTGTGACGACGGTAGCATCTACCGAGAGCCTGGCAAAGAAGTATGTGCTGGTTCATGCCGAATACGGTGGCGTGAAGTATTCCTGCCGTATCCGAGTCAACAGCGGCAGTTCTACGCCTTCTACACCTCCTGCAACCGAGCCCACAACGCCTCCCGCAAACCCCGGTGCCTTTGAGCTGACCTTCAACACAAAGTATATCACAGCGGACGGCAAGGGTGACGTCGTGGTTCGCGTGGGTAACACATGGAAAATGTACAAGACCATCAGTGTTCCCGCAGAGCAAGTGTCCTGGGCTAGTGAGAATCCTGCCATTGCCACCGTGCAAAACGGTGTGGTAACTGCGGTTAGCCCCGGTAAGGCTGAGGTTTACGCTGAGTATGCCGGTGTCATATACACCTGCATCATCCGCGTAGAAAACTGATTTGCTACATAACAAATCGGCAGCACGGTTTCGTGCTGCCGATTTTTCCATATGTCAGGAAATTGATAAATTGCCATTTCCCGAGCTAATGCCCTCCCCTTTGGGGAGGGTGGTTCGGCAAAGCCGAACCGGGAGAGGCAATAAAAATGTTTCATTTTTGCCGAAGCTTGGAGAAAAACATCCAATTATTAACCTCTTCCGTCACGCCTTTCGGCGTGCCACCTTCCC
>JAFQIL010000056.1 GCA_017397565.1 Oscillospiraceae bacterium
TAGAAGTGGGCGGAACGCTTATTTCCGAGGGTTCGAAACGAGGCGATCAGATCTTCGTCAATCTCACAGACCAGGAGGAATGCCTTGTCATCAAAGCAGGCGGAAACGACTTCTCCTCTGGGACCGGTGACCAGACATCCGCCGCCGAAGCTCGTATTATCCCATAAATTACAGCAAGCCATGTAAATGCGGTTGTCATAGCTTCTGGCCGGGATATATTTGCTCCAGATTTTTTCTCTGTTACCGGAGATGCGCGGCACCGCATGGGGTGCGAAAACCACCTCAGCCCCCCTTAAGGCCAGAGTTTGGGTGATTTCCGGATAATGGGTCTCCACACACAGCTGAATGCCGATTCTGGTTCCATTGGTCAGGGAAAGGATCTTCAATTCCTTTCCGGGAGAAAAGACTGTCTTTTCCCGTTGACCCAAATGGGTTTTGCGGTAGTAGTCCCGGGTACCATCTTTTCGGAAAAGACCGTGGGTAATATAAAAAGAATCATCTGATTTTTCCATAAATCCTACCAGAATGTCGATGGCATTTTCCGTGGCGATTTTGGATACCTGCTGCAAAGCGGGAGCGTTTAACGAAATTGCGTTGCATACAGCTTTGTCAGGACGATATCCTGTGAGATAACATTCCGGGAAGCAAATTACTGAGCATCCTCTTTGTGCTGCTTCGCTTGCATATTTTTGCGTTATTTCCAGGTTGTTCGACAAATTTTCATGGGCGCATTCCTGGACAACAGCGATTTTGATCATACTTCATTCCTCCCAGGGAAAAACCAGCTTATTTTTTCCTGAAGATCTGCGTGCCTCAGATATACGATATTAAACTCCCGGACAATGTGTTCTCCTCTGATTGTAAACTTTGCAATGTTAGGATCACTGTCTGCCAATACTTCGTATACGAACGAAACGCCAAATCCTTTTTTTACCAGATCAAGAATCACAGGGAAGCTGGAGATACAGATCTGCCGCTTAAACCGGTCAAGGGATTCGTTGTAACCCTGCAACTTCTGCTCCAGGATTGCCCGGGTACCGGAGCCCGCTTCCCGGTGAATGATGGTTTCCTGAAACAGCTCTTCCAATGAAACCTCTTTTCCGGCAAATGGATGATTATGCGGACAGATACCCACAAAGGGCTCCTTGCGAAAAAGCTGGCTATCAAACAGGGAACGGTCAAAATAGCCTTCGATCACCGCGAAATCCAGCTGATTCTCGTCCAGCATTTTCAGCAAATGCTCTGTGTTATCCACAACCAGTGACAACGCATGATCTTCCTTGCTTAAATACCGCTGGATATCCTCTTTCAGCACATAATCGCCGATTGTTTTTGTGGCACCGATCTTCAACTCCCGGACCGTACTGCTGAGTTTATCACGCAAATGCTGATCCTGCAGGCGTATAGCCCGGGCATACTGCTCCAATGTGATGGCCGCTTCTGTTTTCTGCAGCCGGGAATTCTGGTATGTAAACAGTTTGCAGCCGTATTCGCGTTCCAGAAAGTGGATCTGCTGTGTGACAGCAGGCTGTGTAATGCCAAGGGCATCCGCAGTTTTTCGATAATTCATTAACTGACACAAAAGCAAAAATGTGTCCACTCGACGGTCTACCATAAAGAACCTCCGTGATAAGATTATATGATCGATTCATAAATGTTCTTTAAGTTGATTTTATCATGAATGCTATGCTATAATCAAGTAGAAATCGATATAAAAAGCACGAAACAGTGCTTTTTTGAAGAAGAAAGATAGAAACAACGGAGGTAAAACCATGAGCGAAAACAAGAACACCATCAAGTGGGGTAAGTCTCTGGCAATTATCCTGTGCATCGTGGTCGGTGTACTGGCAAACGAGACCACTACCCTGCAGAAGGCCTGGTTCGGAAGAACCGTTATTGGCGGCCCCATGCTGGCGTTGTTGGTAACTATGATTATCTGCAATGTGCTGCCCAGCGTTTCCAAGGAATTCAAGGCAGGCACCACCTACTGCTCCAAGCAGTTCCTGAACTGGGGCATCATTGCAACCGGCGCGACTTTGAATTTTGCAGCAATTCTGGGTACCGGTATCCGTGCATTGCCCCTGATCATTTTCAACATCCTGCTGTCCTTCACCGTTGCATTGGTGATCGGCCGCAAGGTTCTGAAGGTATCTGAGAATACTTCCATCCTGGTTGGCGGCGGTACCTGCATCTGCGGTGGTACTGCGATCGCAACCCTGAGCCGTATCATCAAGGCAAAGGAAGAGGAAATTGCTTTCGCTATGGCTGCAATCTTCCTGTTTGATACCATCGCCGCATTCTCCTACCCCTACATCGGCCAGCTGCTGAATCTGACCGACAATCAGTTCGCATTCATCGCCGGTACTGCTATCAATGACACATCTTCTGTTGCAGGTGCACAGGCAACCTGGCAAGGTATCATTGGCAATGCTGATTTCAACGGTGCCCTGAATGTCAAGCTGGTTCGTACCACCATGCTGATCTTTGTTGCTCTGGCATGGACTCTGATCATGGCATCCCGCGCAAAGAAGAATGGCGAAGCTGACGCAAACGACAGCCCTCTGGCTGTTGTCAAGAAGACCTTCCCCATGTTTATCCTGTGGTTTGTGGTTATGGCCGGTCTGAACACTTTTGGCTTCTTCACCGCTACCGCTACCAGCGTTCTGAGCAAGCTGGCAAAGTATCTGTTTGCAGCAGCTCTGGCAGGCGTCGGCTTCAAAATCAAGTTTAAGGATGTCTTCTCCAAGGGTCTGAAGCCCATCGCACTGGGCGGCATCACCTGGCTGTGCGTTGCCATTGCTTCCTATGCCTTCGGCTTCCTGTTTGCAGGCTACATTGGCTAAGTACTGAACGGTTGCAGAAAACCGGAAAAATAAAAAAGGAGTTACTGATATGAACGTTGTTGTAATCGGCGGTGTTGCCGCCGGTACCAAGACCGCTGCCAAGCTGATGCGTCAGGATCGCAGCGCGAAAGTCACCGTTTACACCAAGAGCAAGGATATTTCCTATGCTGGCTGCGGCCTGCCCTACTATGTTGGCGGCAGCATCGAAAGCCGTGACGAGCTGATCGTCAACACCCCTGCAAAGTACACCGGCCTCACCGGCGTTGAGGTCAAGACCGAGATGGAAGCTGTGGGCGTTGACGCTGCTGCCAAGACCGTTACTTTCGCAAACGGCGAAGTCGTTTCCTACGACAAGCTGGTCATCGCTACCGGCGCTGCCCCCTTTGTTCCCAATGTGGCCGGTACGAACCTTCCCGGCGTATTCACCATGCGTACTCCTGATGACGCCATCGGCCTGCGCGCTTATGTGGACGAGAACAAGTGCCGCAACGCAGTTATTGTCGGCGGCGGCTTCATTGGTCTGGAGATTGCAGAGAACCTGCTGGCCAAGGGTCTGAAGGTTACTGTAGTTGACATGGCTTCTCAGGTTATGCCCAACCTGTTCGACGCTGAGGTGGCCGACTACATCCGTAAGCAGCTGCAGGCAAAGGGCATCCGTGTTGTCACCGGCGCAGGCCTCACCGAGATTCTGGGCAGCGACAAGGCAACCGGTATCCGCACCTCCGTTGGCAACTTCGACGGCGAAGCTGTTGTTCTGGCAATTGGCGTCCGTCCCGCTACCGCATGGCTTGCCGACTCCGGCATTGAGCTGAACCGTGGCACCGTTGTGGTGGATAAGTTCCAGCGCACCAATCTGAACGATGTTTACGCTGTTGGCGACTGCGCTCAGGTATTCAACCGTCTGACCGGTAAGGGTCAGTGGTCCGCCATGGGCTCTACCGCCAATATCACCGGCCGTCTGCTGGCCAAGAACCTGACCGGCGAAGCTGTTTCCTACGGCGGCTGCCTGGGCACCGGCGTTGTGAAGCTGGCTGAGGGCCTGAATGCAGGCCGTACCGGTCTGACCGAGGTACAGGCTAAAGAAGCAGGCTACGATGTGATCACCGTTACCTGTGTTACTGACGATAAGGCACATTACTATACCGACGCTTCCACCTTTATGACCAAGCTGATTGCTGACAAGGCAACCCATAAGCTGCTGGGCATTCAGGTTCTGGGTGCAGGTGCAGTGGACAAGATGGTTGACATTGCTGTCACCGGCATTGCCATGGGTGCTAAGGTTGAGGATTTCGATACGCTGGACTTTGCTTACGCACCTCCTTTCTCTACTGCGATCCATCCTTTCGTCCAGGCTTGCTACATTCTGGAGAACAAGATGTCCGGCGAGTACCAGACCATGACTCCCGCCCAGTATGCCGCTACCAAGGCAAAGGGCTACAAGGTCATCGATGTCAGCCCCGCTCCCTCCATCCCCGGTGCTCAGTGGATCGATCTGGCAAAGGTCACCGGCCCCATTGACGGCCTGGATCTGGATGCCAAGCTGCTGCTGGTCTGCGCTAAGGGTAAGCGTGGCTACTTCCTGCAGAACCGTCTGAAGGCATACGGCTACACCAACACCCTGGCTCTGGAAGGCGGTCTGTTCGCAAACCAGGTAAAGATTCAGTTCGAAGGCGGTGTTCTGCCTCCCGAGGAGATCAAGCGCGTCAAGGGTCTGGGCTGCCTGCAGGATAAGCGTTACCCCGACGTATTCAATGTTCGTGTCATTACCCGCAATGGTAAGATCACTTCCGATGAGCATCGTGCTGTGGCAGAGGCTGCAGAGAAGTTTGGTTCCGGTGCTGTTGCCATGACTACCCGTCTGACTCTGGAAATCCAGGGCGTCAAGCATGAGAATATTCAGCCTCTGATCGATTTCCTGGCTGAGCATGGCCTGTCCACTGGCGGTACCGGTTCTCTGGTTCGTCCTGTTGTCTCCTGTAAGGGTACCACCTGCCAGTACGGCTTGGCCGATACCTACGGTCTGTCCGAAAAGATCCACGAGAAGTTCTACATCGGCTACCACGGTGTCACCCTGCCTCACAAGTTCAAGATCTGCGTCGGCGGTTGTCCCAATAACTGCGCTAAGCCCAGCCTGAACGACCTGGGTATCATCGGCCAGAGAGTTCCCATGGTCGACTACACCAAGTGCCGTGGCTGTAAGAAGTGCCAGGTAGTGGAGTCCTGCCCCATCAAGATCGCTCAGGTCGTTGACGGCAAGATCAGCATCGATCCCAATGCATGTAACAACTGCGGCCGTTGTGCCGGCAAGTGCCCCTTCGGTGCATTTGAGGAATATCAGTACGGCTTTAAGGTCTATATTGGCGGCCGCTGGGGCAAGAAGGTTGCCCATGGCCAGCCTCTGACCAAGATTTTCACCAGTGAAGAAGAAGTTATGGATGTTGTCGAAAAGGCAATTCTGCTGTTCCGTGACGAGGGTATCTCCGGCGAGCGCTTTGCCGATACCGTCAACCGTCTGGGCTTCGACTATGTCAACGAGAAGCTGACCACCGGTACCATCGATAAGGAAGCCATCCTGA
>JAFQIL010000057.1 GCA_017397565.1 Oscillospiraceae bacterium
CCGGCATGAACTTCTGCGGCTCTTTCAGACAGAGCGGCAACCATATCCTGCTGATGCTCCGTAGGCTTGGCAACCACTGTATGATACTCAACTTCCGGAGTAGGAAGATTCAGCTGGTCGGAGGTCTTAATGTCAGCGACTTCCTTGAACAGTGTCATCAATTCAGGCAGATTGAAAAATTTGCTAAATCTCGTTCTCGCCCGGAAGTTGAGTATCATACAGTGGTTGCCAAGCCTACGGAGCATCAGCAGGATATGGTTGCCGCTCTGTCTGAAAGAGCCGCAGAAGTTCATGCCGGTAACGTAGATCCGTCGGTCGATAATATGCTGAAGATCACCTCCGATGGCAGAAAACTGGGTCTTGACCAGCGAATTATCAACCCGTTGCTCCCCGATCAGGAGGGAACCAAGGTCAACCAGTGCGTATCCAACATTATGAAGGTCTGGCGTGATGGAGAAGCCGATAAGCTGACACAGCTTGTGTTCTGTGACATCAGCACGCCGAAACCGGCACCAAGCCGCAAGGTTGCAAAAGGTGTCACCGGTAATCTTGACAATCCAGAGCTTCATGCGCTGGAAACCTCTATCCCTCTTCCTGAAGAGCAGCCGGGATTTACTGTTTACGACGATATTCGCAGTAAACTGATTGCCCAGGGTGTTCCTTCGGAGCAGATTGCCTTCATTCACGAAGCCAATACGGAAGTTCGGAAGAAAGAACTGTTTGCAAAAGTGCGTACTGGTCAGGTGCGAGTGCTGCTTGGCAGTACCTCCAAAATGGGTGCCGGTACAAATGTGCAGGATAGACTTGTGGCGATCCATGACCTTGATTGCCCTTGGCGACCGGGCGATCTTGCCCAGCGAAAGGGCCGTATTGAACGACAGGGCAACCAAAATCCGTTGGTTCATGTGTTCCGATATGTGACCGAGGGAACCTTTGATGCCTACCTTTGGCAGACGGTGGAAAATAAGCAGAAGTTCATTTCTCAGATTATGAGTTCTAAATCCCCGGTACGTTCTTGTGATGATGTGGACGAAACAGCTTTGTCGTTTGCTGAAATATTTCCCGGAACAGATTGAACTGAACAAGGGATTTATCCGTGGATTGGAAACCGATATGCAGACCCTGGCGGCGCATCCCCATCCGGAAGATGGTTTTGCAGGAATGGAAATCCGTGGTGATGTACTTACGGACAAAGAAAATGCCGGTGCAGCTTTGCTGGATGCCGTAACTGAGGTTAAGGGGACAGAGCCGGTACAGATCGGCAGTTATCGTGGTTTTGCCATGACTGTTACCTTTGATGCGTTCCGAAAGGAATATGAGCTGTCCCTGCGTGGTGAAATGACCCATAAGGCAATCTTGGGTGCAGATCCCCGTGGTAATTTAGTCCGTATTGACAATGCCCTGGGACAGATGCAGGCACGGCTGGATGCAGCCCACGCACAGCTTGATAACCTTCATCAGCAGCAAGCGGCGGCACAGGCCGAGGTTGGGAAACCGTTCCCATTTGAAGAGGAACTTCGTGTTAAGACTGCACGACTGGTGCTGCTTGATACTGAATTGAACATGGATGGAAAAAAACGTCCACCGGCTCAGCGTGAAATCGCTAAAAGCGCAAGACCGTCTGTGCTGGAGGGGCTGAAAAAGCAAATGCCGCCACGCACAACCGAAAAGAAACACAAAAACCGTGAGGAGGTGTTGTAAATGAAGCAAATTCCTGTTTATAAGTATCCCGCATCCCAGGCTGCGGAAAACAATGAACTTGACCAATACCGTGCTTCCAGAAAAGCAAATATCGCTTGTAAGGAAGCGATTGAAGCTGCCATCCGGGAACACTACCGTGATAACCGGCTGGGTAGTGAAGCTGTCAATCAGGTGTTGGAAGAGTTCGGAATGGAACGCATGATGTATGTACTTGCCAACACGGTGAAGCAAAAGGATTGGGACGCTCGTTTTTCTCCGGACAATAAAGCCTGGGCTGCGACCGTGGTGATTCCTCCTAACCCTGATCCTTGGGGAACCGACCGTAATTGTTACTTCGTGGTGGACAGTCATCCCGGTTTGACTGACCTGTTCCTGAAGCAAGCCCGCAAGATTCAGCAGGACTTGGAGAAGAAGCCCTCGGTTCGTGACAAGTTAAAAACTGTCCCGGACACCACCAGAGCTACCAGTCCTAAGAAGCATACACAGGAAAGATAAGAATATGGCGGCAAAAAGAACCTGCGATATTCAGCTGAATTTCCGTGTTTCGCAACATCAGCTTGAATTGATCGAAAAGAAAATGTCCCAAGTTGGGACGAAGAACAGAGAAGCCTATCTGCGGAAGATGGCGATTGACGGGTATGTGATAAATCTGGATATGCCTGAAATCAAAGAAATGCTTACCCTGTTGCGCTATACCAGTAACAACATCAATCAGCTGACCCGTCGAGTGCATGAAACCGGGCGCATTTACGATGCGGACTTGGAAGATATACTCCAAAAGCAAGATGCCCTCTTAGCCGGGATGAAAGAGATATTGACCCAACTGGGAAAAATCTCGTAACTGGAATAAAAACCCCATACAGCGGAGGGGGAAACGGAGTTTATTCCGTCGCTCCCTCCGCTTTTTCTTTTGCCCTGCCGCATCCTTGCAAATATATCCAGGTAAGGTAAAATTAAGATAGATAAGAAACACAGATTACGCACAAGGAGGTATTCCCATGAAGGTGCTTTTTAAGATTTTGATGGCTCCCGTCATTTTAGTATTGACTTTATTCGTTTGGATTTGCTCCGCTATCCTGTACTGCTCCGCATTTGTCTTTGGCCTTGCTGGTACGCTGATCGGCTTACTCGGTCTGCTTGTTCTGATCTCCGGCAATGTTCAAAATGCTGTGATTCTGTTTGTGCTTGCCTTTATCGCAAGCCCCATGGGACTGCCTATGGCAGCTGCATGGCTGATTGGCAGAGTTCAGGATCTGCGCTGTGCAATCCTGGCTTGGTGAGAGAGGTAATGACTATGACAACTCCCCAGGTTATACTCTTCTCAATTTTTACATTTCTTGTCGGCTTATTTATGGGGCGGCATGAACGAAAAAAAGACTGCTAAATAAAAGAATGCTCCGGTGCCGTTGGGTATCCGGGGCATTTTTACTGATGGGAAAGGAGGAATGAAG
>JAFQIL010000058.1 GCA_017397565.1 Oscillospiraceae bacterium
AGGTGAGGAAGAAACAGAAATACACATTGTATATCACGAAGAAGATACATATTTTCAGGGAAAACTTGAAAAAGGCCCTACCGTCAGTGTTGGCGTAAAATATAACGGTGAACAACTTTGGGGACAAGGTAAAGATTATTTATGGGTGGATGCTTTCGCTAATGTGCAAAAGCAGTTGCCTGACGGTGTATTGCTGAAATGTTGTATGACTTGCCGACACGGGAATATGTGTCCTTACGGAAATGAGCCGGGGAAACTTTTTTGCACAAAAGGTTTAACCGTTAATACAAAAGAAGATATGTGCAATTTGTTTGATAACAGTGAAGCATATAAGATATATGAAAAAGTAAAAAGTGTTGCGGATAATTGCGATGAATACAGTCCGCAAAGTAAAGATTATTACACGTATAACGATTATTTATTTCAACTTGATAAGTGATATCTTTTTCGGTGCGACGTGCCAGAAAAGAAGATGACCATCCATACGGATGGTCATCTTCTTTTCTTATTTGCTTGGCAGGATTCTCAATTTTCAGCTTGCGGAAGAGTCCGTAGCCTGCAAGCGGCATCCGGTATGGATGTTGATTGCAGGCTATTATGCGATTACCTGCCTCTGCAAGCAGAACAGTCCCTTTTTTCGTTGGCTTTTTGGTTCCGCAGCTCGATAAATTGCCATTTATCGGGCAAAAGCCCTCCCCTTTGGGGAGGGTGGTTCGGCAAAGCCGAACCGGGAGAGGTAATGAGAATGTTTGATTTTCACCGAAACTTGACGAAAATTCGCCAAGTTTTAACCTCTTCCGTCACGCCTTTCGGCGTGCCACCTTCCCCAAAGGGGAAGGCATATCTGCCCGATAAACGGGAAATGGCAAGGGGACACCGGGGCGAGTGCTGCGGCAAATAGTTTACGAATGACGATATGACCCACAAACTGTCTGCTGCACAAGGACATTTGTCGTCGAAATGACGGGTTTTCCAAGGAAAGAAATATCCATTCTAAACACACTGTACAAATGTTTTCGACTTCTTTGAAAAACCATTGACAATTTTAGACCCCTGTGATAGGATACTTAAAAATTGAATCGCTTAGATAGAGGCGCGGTCCTCATCAGTACGCTTTGGCAAGGCCATGCAGCCGTCAGAGTGGAAAGGGTGTACCGCCGAAGTGAGGGAAGAATGCATGCTCTTCCTTTGCTGGTTTGGCAGATAAGATCTGTCAGACTGTCACAAAAAACTTTGTGAAGCGCTATCAATGGCCATCCGGTGCCCTGTTGGGGTGTTATCCGAATTTCCATGGACCGCTTAACAAAGCGGTCCAATTTTTATTTCCCGGGGGAGGGGAAAGCTCCCCAAAACAAAGATTGTGAGGTAACAAAAATGAAGAAGATCCTGTGTATCGTGATTGCCCTGATGATGCTGCTGTCCATGACCGCCTGCGGCGGTGAACAGCCTAAGTCCGGTGTGGAAGACGGTGTTCTGACCGTTGGTATGGAATGTGCTTACGCTCCCTACAACTGGATGCAAAATGACGACGCCAACGGCGCTGTGCCCATCGCCAATGTCCCCGGCTCCTACGCCAACGGCTATGACGTTATGATGGCCAAGAAGATCTGCGAAGCCAACGGCTGGAAGCTGGAAGTCAAGAAGCTGGACTGGGATTCCCTGGTACCTGCTGTACAGACCGGTGAGATCGACTGTGCCATCGCAGGCCAGTCCATGACCGCAGACCGGGATAAGGTCGTTGACTTTGCCGGTCCCTACATCTATGCGTCCATCGTTTGCCTGGTGCAGAAGGATTCTCCTCTGGCAGCTGCCAAGGGTATCAGCGAGCTGACCGGCTCCTGCACCTCTCAGCGTGGTACGATTTGGTACGACACCTGCCTGCCTCAGATCAAGGGCGCAACCATTCAGTCTGCAGCCGATGATGCCGGCGCAATGCTGATGGCTGTCAGCTCCGGCACCTGCGATTTCGTATGTACCGATATGCCCACCGCTCAGGGTGCTGTCATTACCTATCCCAACCTGATGATCCTGGACTTCAGCAACTCTCAGGATAATTTCAATGTTTCCGCGGAAGAGATCAACATCGGTATTTCCGTCCGGGAAGGCAATAAGACCCTGCTGGATGCCATGAACAAGGTTCTGTCTCCCATGAATGCAGATTCTTTCAACGCCCTGATGGCCCAGGCTGTAGCCATTCAGCCCATCGAAGAGTAAAAAATACGGTTATGCGGAAGCGATAACGCTTCCGCATACTGCCGTTTTTAAAAGGAGTTCACCATGAACATATTTGTAAAGCTTGGCCAGGATATTGTCAGCCTGTGGAAGGAATACGCAGGTCTGTACTTAAACGGTGTGTGGAATACCGTTTCTCTGGCGGTGCTTTGCACAGCGGTGGGATGTCTGATCGGTCTGCTGTGCGGCATTCTCAATACCATTCCCTATACCAAAAATGATAACATTTTTAAGCGGATCCTTCTGCGTACCATCCGGATCGTGAATCAGATCTATGTAGAGGTGTTCCGGGGCACACCTATGATCCTGCAGGCGGTGGTGATTTACTACGGCCTTCCTTACTTTACCAACTACGCCGTGCGGTTTTCCAGTGTGTGGCTGTGTGCCTTTGTGGTGGTTTCCGTCAATACCGGCGCGTATATGGCAGAGTCTGTCCGTGGCGGTATCATTTCCATTGATCCGGGCCAGACTGAGGGCGCAAAGGCTATCGGTATGACCCACTGGCAAACCATGACCAATGTGATCCTGCCCCAGGCACTGCGGAATATCCTGCCCCAGATCGGCAACAACCTGATTATCAATATCAAGGATACCTCTGTTATGAGCATCATTGGCTTTACGGAGTTCTTTGCCATCCATAAGAGCGTGGCAGGTACGACCTATCAGTATTTCCCCTCGGCAGCCATTGAAATGGTGGGCTACCTGTCTATGACCTTGATCGCTTCCTTCCTGCTGCGGCTGTGGGAGAAGAAGATGGACGGTGCCAGCAATTACGAGCTGGTGCAGGTGGACAGCCTGACCATGACTGCCGGCACCTACAGCCATCCCGACAAAGGCTCTCCCTTTGACGAGAAGAGCAAGGAGTTCCACACAGCCAAAGAGCTGAAGCGGGAGCGCCGGGAAAGAAAGCTTCAGGAGCTTAAGTACGGCAGACCGAAAGGAGACCGCTGATATGGATGAAATGATTTTGAAAATTAACCATTTGTCCAAGTCCTTCGGTTCTCACGAAGTGCTTCGGGACATTGACTTCACCGTGAACAAAGGTGATGTTACCTCTATCATCGGCGCCTCCGGCTCCGGTAAGAGCACTCTGCTTCGGTGCATCAATCTGCTGGAGATCCCCACCTCCGGTGAGATTTTGTACCATGGGGAAAATGTGGCAAAGCGTGGCTTCAAAGCGCCGCCTTACCGGGCCAAGGTGGGCATGGTGTTCCAGTCCTTCAATTTGTTCAATAATATGACGGTGCTGGAAAACTGTATCGCCGGTCAGGTGAAGGTTTTGAAAAAGAGCAAGACAGAAGCAAAGGAACACGCCATGTACTATTTGGAGAAGGTGGGGATGGCACCTTATATCAATGCCAAGCCCCGGCAGATCTCCGGCGGTCAGAAGCAGCGGGTGGCTATCGCCCGGGCGTTGGCCATGGATCCGGAGGTGCTGCTCTTTGACGAACCTACCTCTGCTTTGGACCCCGAAATGGTTGGGGAAGTCCTGGCAGTTATGCAGGACCTGGCACAGGAGGGCATGACCATGCTGGTGGTTACCCATGAGATGGCCTTTGCCCGGGATGTGAGCAATCATGTGGTTTATATGAACGACGGTGTGATCTGCGAGGAGGGCACGCCTGCCGATGTCTTCGGCAATCCCCAAAAGCAGGAGACCAGGGATTTCCTGACCCGCTTCCGCAACACATAAGTAATACAATGTCTTTTATCCGGCTCCGCATAACAAGCGGAGCCGGTGCTTTTGGATACGGAAGCGATAAATTGCCATTGGCAGCACCCGGCCTTCCTGTAGGGAACGTATTTTCCCGTCCTTTGTGGCGGCTTAGCCGCTAAACCCTCTCTTTTTAGAACCCCCCAATTTGCGTAGCACCGGAATCAGCACCGCTGCATATCCTATACAATGGCCGCAAAAGGAGGGCCGAGAGCCGAAAACATCGGTGAAATACAAAAGCTTTCCGCTGACAAACACCCGAAAAGAGTGCAAAATTCACAAAAAATTTAATATTAGAAGGAAAACCAACAAAAAAACGGGAAACTGCTATTGCATTTTGCGAAATACTATGTTAAAATTTATTAACATTCTTTTTATGAAAGGAAATGAAAAGCATGAAAACCAATAAAACCCTCAGAAGCGTATTGGCTATGCTTCTGGCAGTCGTAATGGTTTTGGCCATTGCCGGCTGTAAGCCTGCTGATCCGCAGAGTAATCAGGTTGCTCTTAAGCAGGCTGAGTATAACACTACTACATCCGTTATGCCCAGCAACTGGAACGAGTTCACCTATGCGGACAACAACGACACCCAGATCATGAGCTACATTGGCTCTTCCTTCTTCGAATATGACTACAAGTTCGAAGGCGACAAGAAGTTCAATGCAGACGGATCCATCAACAAGGCTGGCATCGTTCCCGGTGCCTACACCACCAACTACTCTGCAGCAACCAAGCTGGAGGACGTTACCTCTGCTGTTGATGCAAAGTGGGGCTACACCGACGCTCAGAAGGCCGAGGGTGGCTACGCTTGGAAGATCACCCTGCGTGATGACCTGAAGTGGGACGATGGTACTTCCATCACCGCTGCTGACTTCGAGTACTCCATGAAGCAGCTGCTGGACCCCAAGTTCATGAACTTCCGTGCTAACACCTACTACGACACCCTGATGATCAAGAACTCCAAGGAGTACTTCTTCTCCGGCGCTCCCATCTATGCTCCCATTGTTCCTGCATATGGTAGCGATGAGACCCCCGATTACTCCTTCGATCTGAATGGTGCTGAGGTCTATCTGAACACCGAAACCACCGGCATGACCCTGGCCAGCTATGCTCTGTCCACCCTGATCAATGATTATGTTGGCACTGCAGAGGCTAAGGCAGCCCTGAAGGTCATCGCTGACGCAGCCAATGAATATGGCTACACTCTGATCACTGAGGAAAACAAGCAGGCAGCTATGGAGCTGGTAGGCTACGCTCTGCAGCCCTTCGGTCTTGACTGGAGCACCATGGATGATGCTACCAGAGAAGAACTGTTCAAGGAAACCCTGTTCTACATTTCCGGCTACGGTGATGAAGTGGATTGGGAAACCGTTGGTATCTACGCTGTTGAAGGCGAGAATGCCATCGTTCTGTGCCTGGATAAGGCTTACTCCTTCCTGAAGGAAGACGGCAGCCTGTCCGTTTGGGCTCCCTACTACTTCTCCAGCCTGCCTGTTGTTCACAAGGAAAAGTACGAGGCTTCCAAGATCGAGCCTGCTGAAGGCGCAACTCTGTGGACCTCCAACTACAACTCCTCCCTGACTACCACCGCTTCCTGGGGCCCCTACAAGCTGGTTGAGTTTGAGGCTGGCTCTCACTACAAGCTCGCGAAGAACGAGTACTGGTACGGCTGGAACATGGAGCAGTACAAGAACCAGTACAACATCACTGCTATCAACTGCCGTAAGGTCGAAGAGTTCGACACCAAGTGGATGGGCTTCCTGAACGGCACCTACGACGATGCTTCTCTGCAGACTGAGAACGTCGGCGAGTACCTGGACTCCAAGTACGTCTACTTCACCTCCACCTCTACCGGTACCTTCGGTATGCAGCTGTACTCCAACCTGGACGTTCTGAAGAACAGCGAGAACAACAACGGTATCCTGGCTATCCAGGAGTTCCGTCATGCATTCAACCTGGCTCTGAACAGAAGCGACATCGTTGAGAAGATCTGGCCCGGCTCCGCAGTTCCCTGCTTCGGCCTGCTCAACGTTGCTTACTACTACGACATCGAGAACTCTCCCGACCTGGAGGACGGCGGTCAGTACCGTAACGCCATCATCGCTAAGGAAGGCATCCTCCGCGCTTACGGCTTCACTCAGGGCGCTGACGGCAAGTGGTCCGGCGGCGATCTGAAGGATCTGTCCACCGAAGACGCTTACGAGGCTCTGACCGGCTACAACCCCACTCTGGCAAAGCAGAAGATGCAGGAAGCTATCAACATCCTGACTGCTGACCCCGAGAAGTACGGCTACGACTCCTCCAAGAACATCACTCTGGTTTACGGTTCTTCTTCCGATACCGACAAGCAGAGATTCCGTGCTGATTACCTGCAGGGCGTCCTGGACGAACTGACCAAGGGCACTGCTCTGGAAGGCAAGATCGACGTTGTGTTTGACGCATCCGCCGGCTCTCAGTGGGCTGAGGCTTTCCGTACCGGTGCAACCCAGATCGGCTTCGGCTACGGCTTCTCCGGCAACGCCTTCAACCCCTTCGACATCATCGGTGCTTTCGTCAACCCCGATGATAGCCTGAACTACCATATGTACTGGGATACCACCAACCTGCCTCTGACCCTGACCATGCCCGCTGGCGACTACGCCGGTGCCGGTGAGACCATCACCATGAGCGTGCAGAACTGGTACTTCTGCCTGAACGGTCTGGCAGAGTCCGAGGAGCAGGAAAAGACCTACAACTGGGGCGAAGGCTTTGCTCCTGTTGAGGCAAGACTGATGATCCTGTCCGCTCTGGAAGAGATCACCATCAAGGAGTCCCGCAGCGTTATGCTGATCGCTGACGGCGGCGGTTCCTTCCTGGGTGCTAAGTTCTCCTACTTCTCTGAAGACGAGCACACCTTCATGGGCTTCGGCGGCCTGCGTTACATCGAGGTCAACTACACCGACGCTGAGTGGGCTGCTTACGTTGCTGCAAACAACAACGACCTGTCTGCAGAGTACAAGAAGACCGAGTAATTTTTGATATTCAATATCTGAATTATCTGGACTAAACCTACGCAAACGGCGGTGAGCCACAGTGCTCACCGCTAGTTTGCCATTTATATGACATAAAAAAACAAGTGCGCAAATCTCCAAACAGCAATATATCCGGCTGTTATGAAGATGCATAACAGCCAATGACCGGTTTTATAATAGCTGAAAAGGGAAGCTATTGATTGATTATTTTTTGATGGTTTGAAACGTCAGTTCTGGCGATGTGCAGCTTTTGTATGCAGCGCCTTACGGACAACTGCTTTTTTGGCTCGAACACTATGAATTGGAAAATAACAAGACAGAGGAGAAAAACCTATGTATATGTTTAAATATGTGTCGAAGCGTTTGGGCTTGATGTTGTTCACATTTTTCATCATTTTCACGATGTGCTTTGTGCTTATCAAGCTTCTGCCGATCCCCACAAACGCTCTTCCGGGACAAGATCCTGAAATCGTTATGAAAACTCTTGAAGGAAGAGGTTGGATTACCAACATCCGGGAAGGTGTGAACGGCGTCTGGGAATATGACCGGGTGCCGATTCTGAAACAGTACGGAATCTATATCAAGAGAATCGTGACCGAGGGCGATTTCGGTATTGTCACCACCTATGGCGAATATCTTAACATGAATATCTGGGAGGTATTTGTCAGCCATCTGCCCCCCACGATTCTGATCAACATCTATTCTACCCTCATCGGCGTGCCTATTGGTCTGGCGCTGGGTATTTATGCTGCCCTGAAAAAGAACAAGTGGCAGGATCAGATGATCAACGTGTTCATTATTCTATTGATATCGGTGCCCTCCATTGTGTTGGCGTTGATGATCCAGTATGTATTCTGCTTTAAGCTGGGCTGGTTCCCATTGACGATGTCAACGAGTAATGATTACTTTACCTGGGATGTATTCCATTCCATGCTCCCTGCGGTATTTGCCCTGTGCCTTGGCTCCATTGCAGGCTATGCCCGCTACACCCGGGCGGAGCTTTCCGAGGTGCTTACAGGCGAATTCATGCTTTTGGCGAGAACCAAGGGACTTACCAAAAAACAGGCCATCTATCGCCATGCGATGCGCAACTCCATGGTAGTCATCTTCCCCTCGATCTTGAGTGAGTTTGTTTCCGTGCTTTCCGGCTCCCTGATTATTGAGAAAATGTTTGGTATCAACGGTGTTGGCGGACTCTACCTCAACTCCATTACCTTCCAGGATTATGACTTCTTTATGCTGTTGTCCGGCTTCTATACCTTGGTAAGCCTGACAGCGGGTATCGTTATCGATATTAGTTACGGTTTCATCGACCCGAGAATCAGAATGGGAGCGAAGTAATTATGGATAACAATATGAATAACATTCCCGTAGAGAAGTTTCGGTTTGCGACAAGAAACGATCTGTATCATGACAGCAAATTTGAAACCAAGCCTGTGAGCTATTTTCAGGGCGCATTCCGTCGTTTCAGCAAGAACAAGGGTGCGGTTGTTGGCGGTGTTGTGATCGCATTTTTGGTGCTTTTTGCCATTCTTGCCCCCTTCTTCACCCCCTTCAAGCCCGCATACTACGATATGTCCTATGCATATGTGACCCCTAAGATCAATCTGTTTGCAAACAGCGATATCAACTTCTGGGACGGCTGCAAGCAAAAGGACACCGGTTACGTCACATTTCTTAAGGACAAGGCACTTGCCGCTGAAACAGGCAGAGAAGTTATCAAAAACGGCGAGTATGAGGTCAGCGAAGACGGTTCTGTCTATTCTTACCGTTACGATACCTACTACGGTGTAGGCTTCGGTAAGTATAAGATTATCTCCGTAGAAGAGTTTCAGGATATTCAGCGGTATCAGAACGAAACCGGCAGACAGGTGATTTATCCTGTGGTCAAGGTTTCTGACAGACCTACCCTTGAGAAGAACAAGTATGACGCCAATATCTATTATAAGGTAGAAAATCCCAAGGCATCTATTATCCGCCCCAAGCTGGATAAGAACGGTGATATCATCCCGAACTATTGGAAGTATGAGGCTGGTGAAAACGTTGCCCTGATCCCGGAGTACAACTCCCTCAGAATCGAAGGCGAGAACGGCTTCACTGAGAACGGCACCCAGTATTTCTACGCCTACGGTCGTAAGGTGGACGGCGGCATTGAGATCAGAGCCGAATACTACGAATACTATATCTATCAGCATACTCAAGTGCTGAAAGACGGTATTGAGGAGCCTGTTTTCCCCTTCGGCACCACAGCCACCGGTAAGGATATCTTTGCCTGCCTGGCCTACGGCGCCAGATTCTCCTTCATTTTCGCTACCGTTGTGGCGCTGGTAAACTTCATTGTGGGTGTTATCTGGGGCTCCATTTCCGGTTACTTCGGCGGCAAGATCGACCTGTTTATGGAACGTTTTGCCGAGATCCTGGGCGCAGTACCCAGCATGATCGTCATTACACTTCTGAAGTACCATATGGGTGCGACCAGTCAAGCGTTGGTCCTATTCATAGCGTTCTTTGCAACGGGATGGATCGGCATGGCGGGAACGACCCGTATGCAGTTCTACCGCTTCAAGAATCAGGAATATGTTCTGGCGGCAAGAACCCTGGGTGCCCGTGACAGAAGAATTATGTTTAAGCATATTTTCCCCAACGGCTTGGGCACCATCGTAACCAGAATTGCTCTGGTAATTCCCGGCATGATCTACACAGAGACAAGCTTTTCCTACCTGGGCATCATCAATCTGGAAGCAGGCAACACCACCAGCGTTGGTACTCTGATCGCGGCGGGCAAGGCGGCCATTACAGCCGATGCCGGCTATGTGGCGCTCTTCCCCTGTTTGTTCCTGGTTCTTTTGATGCTCAGCTTCAACCTGTTCGGCAACGGCTTGCGCGATGCCTTTAATCCATCTCTCAGAGGAACGGAGGATTAAGCATGAATAAAGAAATCAAATTGTCGGTAAATGATCTTAAGATCTCCTTCCGCACAGATGCCGGTAAGGTGCAGGCAGTACGCAACATTTCCTTCGATCTTTACAAGGGCGAGACGCTGGCCATTGTCGGCGAATCCGGCTCCGGTAAGTCCGTTACCTCCAAGGCCATCATGGGCATTTCTGCCGGCAACTCTATTTATGAGGGCGGCGAGATCCTTTATGACGGCCAGGACCTTGTGCGTATTCCCGAGGAAGAAATGCACAAGCTCCGCGGCGACAAGATCGCCATGATTTTCCAGGATCCTCTGTCTTCTCTGAACCCCATCATGCGAATCGGTAAGCAGATCACAGAGGCTATGCTGCTGAAGAACAAGGCAAACCGCAAGGAAGGTCGTGTGACCTTTAATAAGACCCTTGCGGAGCTGTCCGGCATGATCAAAAAGGCTCTGGCCGAGACGCCCAATGCCAATGTATCTGCCGCAGATGTTGACAAATATATCAAAACCTTTGATGAGTTTAATATTCAGGCCATTAAGCTTGAGAACAGCTATAACGATGCGCGCACCAAAGCCGGTGAGACGATTGCGGCTATCGAAAACCTGCTTTTCCTCATTGAGAAAAAGCAGAAGGTCGATGTTGCATCTGAGGTGGGACGTATCAGACGCAGCCTCAAGGAGATTAACGATAAGTACTTCATTTCGAACTGCGAGGAGACTCTGAAGGCGCACGATGCTGCCCTTGAGGGAGCTATCCGTGCAGCGAAAGCCACAAAGAACGGGGATTTCACGAAGACAGTGGAAGTCCTGGAGGCACTGAAAGAAACCGCAAATCAGCTGCTTGAGCGGACCCAGTATAACTTCTTCAGAATCGGTTACTACGTGTACAAAAAACCGGAAACCGATTTTAGCCGGATGAGCGCGGAAGAGGCCAATGAGATCACCAAAAAGTTCCTGGATGAGAACTTTATGGATTCCTTCATTGCGCTGATGAAGATCGCGGTTCAGTATTCCTTTGATAAGACCATCGAAAATAAGAAGGTTGCCATCGAGGCTCTGGACAATGCAATCAAGTTTTTCAAAGCAGGCGCATTTTCCGCCAAAGAGGCAGAAGAGGCTTGCAAGAATGTAAATAAGAGCGTTCTTGCCGCCATCGATCCTCTGGCGATTATTAAGGATAATGTGGCATACACCTTTGGCGGCGCTCTCCAAAGAGAAGTGGAAAAGTATTTCTTCTATGTGAAAAACAATCCCAAGGAAGAAGCCCGCTTTGCTAAGCAGACCGCCAAGAGAGAAGCGCTGCTGGCAAAAGGCAAGAATGTGGACTGGAAGGTTATTCCTAAGTCGGTTGTAGAGCTTGAGGATCAGATCAAGACCATCGTTTCCGTTCTCACCCGGGTCAAGGAAAGATTCCAGGCCGATGTCGCCAACGCACAGAGCTTTGACGCAGACAAGCGCTGCGTTGAGATCATCGATTATCTGAAGGAAAAAGCTTCCCAGGTTGTCTATACTCTTACCAAGCGGATGGCAAAGGAAAAAGCCATCAAGCTTATGGAAGAGGTCGGTATTCCTGAGGCCAGAACCCGTTACAGACAGTATCCCTTCGAGTTTTCCGGCGGTATGCGTCAGAGAATCGTTATCGCCATCGCTCTGTCTGCAAACCCCGATATTCTGATTTGTGATGAGCCTACCACCGCTTTGGACGTTACCATCCAGGCTCAGATCCTGGAGCTGATCAACCGCCTGAAGCGGGAACACAACCTTTCTATCATCTTTATTACCCACGATCTGGGTGTCGTTGCGAACATGGCAGACAGAATTGCTGTTATGTATGCAGGTAAGATCGTAGAGTACGGCACAGCGGAAGAGGTGTTCTATAATCCCCAGCATCCCTATACTTGGGCGCTGCTTTCCTCTATGCCGGACCTGGATACCAACGAGAAGCTGGATGCGATCCCCGGCACACCCCCCAACATGATTTATCCCCCCGTGGGCGATGCGTTTGCGGAAAGAAATAAGTACGCAATGGAGATCGACTTTGAGATGCAGCCTCCCATGTATGAGGTTTCCCCCACACACTATGCTGCAACCTGGCTGCTCCATCCCAACGCACCCAAGGTGGAAATTCCCAAGATCATTACCGAGCGTATCCGGAGAATGAAGGAAAGAGGTGGCAACCATGGCGAATAATGGTGAAGTATTGTTGAAAGTGGACCACCTTTGTCAGTATTTCCGTTTGGGACGTAAGGATCTTAAGGCTGTTGATGATGTAAGCTTTGAGATCAAAAAGGGTGAAACCTTTGGTCTTGTGGGTGAGTCCGGCTGCGGAAAGACCACTACCGGTCGTTCCATCATCAAGCTGTATGACATCACCTCCGGTAGTGTCTATTTCAAGGGTCAGAGAATCGGTGCAGGCACCCGGGGCTACCGGGATGCCATCGCTGCCGCCCGTGCGGAAGCTGCCAAAAAGATCAAGCTTCTCCGTGCTGAAAAGGACGTAGATGCGGCAAGAAAGGCTGCGATCGAGGAACAGATCAAAAAGATCAACCAGGAGCTGGGGGAGATCGTTGACAAGAACCGGGCTCTCATCCGCGATGCAAAGACTGACAGCAAGCAGGTGGATAAGCAGTATGCCGAGTCCCTTCTCAAGGCGCTGGACGCAGAGTATTCTCAGAAGTTCCGGGCAGCTGAGGGCAACAGCGAAAAGCTCAAGGCCCTCAAGAAGGAATACCAAATCCGTTGCCGCGTAGCAAAGAAGAGCAGACTCATCACCCAGATCCAGATGATCTTCCAGGATCCCATCGCTTCTCTGGATCCTCGTATGACCGTCCGTGATATTATCGCGGAAGGCTTGGTGATCAACGGCATCACCGACAAGGCTTATATTAACGAGAAGGTCTACGAGATTTTGGAGATGGTTGGTCTTGTGCGGGAGCACGCAGACCGTTATCCCCACGAGTTCTCCGGTGGTCAGCGTCAGCGTATCGGCATCGCCAGAGCTGTTATCATGCAGCCTGAAATGATCATTGCCGACGAGCCTATCTCTGCGCTGGACGTATCCATTCAGGCGCAGGTGATCAACCTGCTGAACGACCTGCGGGATCGCTTGGGCCTTACCATCATGTTTATCGCCCATGACCTGTCGGTGGTTAAGTACTTCTCCGACCGGATCGGTGTTATGTACTTCGGTAAGATGGTCGAGCTGGCTGAGTCCGACGAGCTCTTTAAGAATCCTCTGCATCCTTATACCAAATCTCTTCTGTCCGCAATTCCGCTGCCTGACCCCGTATATGAGAAGCAGCGTACCAGAATTCTCTACAACCCCATTGCAGAACACGATTATTCTGTAGATAAGCCCTCCTTCCGGGAAATCACACCGGGACATTTCGTGTACTGTAACGATGCTGAAGAGGAAAAGTATAAGCAACAGGTCAAGTAACAAAATGGGTGGTTAAAAGCAGTGAAAGAGGAAACCAAAGCAGCAATCAAAAAGTATGCAATTTGTTTTGTCATTGAGGCGTTGATCGCATTTCTTGTGATTTGGTCAAAGGGCTTTTTCACACAAAGTGCGGCAGTAAATATTCAGATCCTGTCAGACGCATTCTTTGTCTCCGGTATTTTGACGACGCTTTTTGGATGCTTAATGTTTGTCAGTAAGGAAGGCGCGCTCATCGGTATCAGCTTCGTTCTCAGAAACGTTGTGCTGACCTTTATCCCTATGGGCAGAGCAAGGCATGAGCGATATGCCGATTATCGGGAGCGTAAGCTTAACGAGGCCAAAGACCGCAGCATCCGCTATATTCTTGTGCCGGGACTGATCTTCCTTTTCATTGGTATCATTCTTACCGTTATTTGGGACCAAAAATTTTATAATGTATAAGAGAGATCCCCGTGCATGCGTGCACGGGGATCTCTTTTGCGGCTGCGGACAATTTCGGGACTGGCTGTCTGTCGGTATTCGTGACTCTGTTCCACCGCTCGAATCGTTACCTTGTCTGCCAATTCCCGTTTGTCGGGCTGAAAAGCCTTCCCCTTTGGGGAAGGTGGCACGCCGAAAGGCGTGACGGAAGAGGTTAAGACTTGGCTTTCCTCTCGCCAAGTTTCGATAAATATAAAACTTTTTCATTACCTCTCCCGGTTCGGCAAAGCCGAACCACCCTCCCCAAAGGGGAGGGCCTTTGCCCGACAAATGGCAATTTGTTAAAAAATGCGGGACAGGCTGTTGGCCTGTCCCGCAAAGTCGTATAAACCTTAAAACATGAGCACACCGGAATACTCGTAAATCTGACCGCCGGCCAACAGCTGCTGCTTGAAGGCTCTTTGTAAGCGGGAATTTTCCGGCAGGTCTTCGTAAGCAGGCTGCTTTCCGGGAAACACATACCCCCAAAAGCCTTTGCCGGCACTGAGCCGGGGATATCGAACAAATCGGGAAGAGAAGCCGCTGAGCTTGGCATCTTCGCCTAAAGCTTTGTTGATCAGCGGATTCATCAGCCAGGAGCTGCACCGCTGCGCTTTAATATTGTATTCGGGGAAATATTCCCGGGCCATTCGCTGGCCTTCGGCAAAAGCGCGATCCACAGTTTCCGGGGAGAAATCCGCACCAAAGAAAATGTGGGTGGAGATGACCCAGTCACCGGGTTTCAGAACCAGCTCCCATTGATCCTTGGGGAAGACCTCCGATTCCCGGCTGATTTGAATGCTTCGCACGGGATAGCCGATATAGGCATCCTCCGTTTCCCGGAAATGGGTAACAAAAGAGCCCTCTGTTTCTTCCGCCCCGGCACTTCCCAGTACCGCACCGTTGCGGTGGAAAGCGATGCCGTTGCCAAAAACAGGAAGCAGTTCCCCGTTTTCTCGGTTTTGCAGGAAATATGGCTCGTTTTCGGGAATCGCAACCAGCTGGAAATTCAGACCGCCATGACCGGGATAGTAGATCTCACACTTGGTAAACTGGCTCATCCAGTTGGAAATGTAGGGCGGAATACCAATGAAGCCGTCCCGATGCTTTTCTACCTCCCAAAGATAGATCCGGTAGATGCTTAAGTTGTTCCTAACCTCCTCATTGGTAAATCCCCGACGAGTCAGTTCTTCACAGGTCAGCGCCAGGGCAGGAAGATGCACCAATAGGGGAAGCATATTGGAAGCCGGAGTGTCTGCGGGCTGGGGATAGTCGAACCGCTTGGCCTCATCCCCGGAGCAATCCCGCATATAAAGGCTGTAAAGGTCCAAATAAAACTTTCGGGCAGGATCGTTTTTAAGATCCAAAAAGCCTTCCTTGACCGCATCCAGATAGTCTCCAAACAGGTCATATTGCGCATCCAGTCTGTCGATCAGCTCCAAAGAGCAAAGCTCCTTTTTGCGATCTTCAGCAATGGGGTAGTAGGTGTTCCAAACCGTTTCGGGAATGGAAATCTGCAGGGCTTCTGTCAGTTCGGTAAGAGTCATAGCTAATTTCCTTTATTCAGAAATAACAATTTCGTTTCCGGTTTCTGCGGATTTGTAGATGCTGTTCAGGATCCGCATAATTTCGGTGCCATGGTGGGCAGGGGCAAGACACACCGCTTTTCCCTGACAGCAGTCCACGAAATGACGAATCTCCTGGGTGAAGTGGTTAGGTCCGTCCGGAATATCTGCCTTCGTTTCCACGAATTGGTTGTCTTCAACGGTAAGCAGACGGATCCCATCGCTGTTGAAGCAAATACCGCCCCGGTCACCCAGCAGTTCCATTTGCGTGCCGGGATTCAGGGTGTTGGCTACCTGCGCGGCTTTGATGAAGAGGTTTTTACCGCCTTCAAAAGTGATATAGGCGCTGGCAAAGCTCTCTACAGTCCGGGGGATTCTCTGATTATCCACAGAAACATAACCGCCGCTGACATTTTGGATACGGTCGGGGAGATCCTTGTTGACATAGCTGGCGTAACCGCGAACGCTTTTGACTTTGGGGTAGCCCATATAATACAGTAAAATGTCCAGCTGATGGATGGCTGCGTCCATCATTTGCCCACCGCCGCATTTCTCCTTGTCCCGGAACCAGCCACCGATCTGGGAGCATCGCTGCATCCGATAGGCTTCTGCGTAGTAGATCTCACCAACCTTGCCGGCATCAATATAGTCCTTCAGCCAGGCATACATAGGATGGAAGCGGCAAACAAAGCCATACATCAAGAGCTTTCCCTGTTCCTTTGCCAACTGTTCGTTGGCCAGGGCTTCTTCATAAGTCAGAGCCGGTGGCTTTTCACACAGCACATGTTTTCCTGCCCGGAGAGCCTCCGCCACCAAGGAGCCGTGGGTAAAGGTAGGGGTAACAATGCTGACGGCATCGATTTGGGGATCTGCCAAAAGTTCACGATGATCGGAAAAAATATGCGCAATGCCATACTCCGTTGCCCGGGATTGGGCAAGGGTTTGGTTTAAATCACAAATTGCCGCCACGGACACATCGTCCATGATGCGGCAGGCCTCCAAATGCCGCAAAGCGATGTTGCCTGCACCGATGATACCAATACGAACCATATCAAATTCTCCCTCCATATTATCTATGCTCAGTATCTAAGTTTTTGGGAGACATTTCAAGAAAGAAAAACAGAGAAGCTGGAAGCTTTTTTGGAAAAGGTTAAACCTGACCGTCCCGCATCTGAGTGGGGGTCATCTGGGTAACCCGTTTGAAGGTGTTGTTGAAGGTGCGAATGTTTTCATAACCGCATTGGGCAGATATGTCGGTAATGGTGGCGTTGGTGTTTTTGATCAGCTCCACAGCCTTGTTGATCCGAAAGCTGTCCAAATAGCTTTTGAAATTCACACCGGTGTAGGACACGAACAGGGAAGAAACATAGGAGGGATTATAATTGATAATTTTCGCCACATCGGAAAGCTTGATATCCTCTCCAAAATGCTCAGCAATAAAGCTGAGAGCCTGCTGAAAATGGAGAAATTTTGTTATGCTTTGCTTGGAGACGGAAACCTCCCGTGGAAAGTGCCGGACAAACAGGCTGTAAAGCCGGATGATGTCGCAGCGGATCAGCACATCGTGCCAGCTTTTTTCCTGCTGCTTCTCCTGCAGCATCTCCGCGAAAAGCCCGCGTACCTGTTCCAGCAAACCGATTTGCTCCAAAGCTCTTGCGGGAATATAGGACTGTAAAAACTGAACATCAGGCTGGAAGCTGTATAGAATGGACGGATCAAAGGTGCAGACGTACAGAAGGTTGTCTTTTTCACAGCTCAAGGTGTGGATCTCGCCGCTGTGGATCACAAAGACATCTCCCGGCTTTCCCTGAAATTCCTCTTTGCCGATCCATACCCGGCAACTACCGCTGTGCACCAACAAAAACTCCGTTCGCTGATGCCAATGCTTAAAAGGTGGCCGCTGGATATTGCGAAGCCGGATGGTATAGCTTTTTGTGATGATCTCATGATGGATTTCCATGACACTTTTCCTCACATTCGGGGGGATTATAATGTTATTGTACCTTATTTGGCAAAAGAATGCAACGCAGATGTGGCAATTTGCTGCAGATCACAGGAAAAAGGCCCCCGCAAAGCTTGCGCTTTGCGGGGGCGAGGATAATCAGGTAAAGGAGTTATTCCGGAAATACTCCGGGATCAGGGTGAAGGGGCACTTGCCTTGGAAGGGGATCTCACCAAACAAAGCCGCTACAACGGCTTCCTGCAGCTCCTTGGTGTAGTCATAAGCCGCAATAAAGGTCTTACCGGTGTTGGTAAAGTAGTTGAAATAGATGCTGGGGGCACCGTAGGCTACAGTAACCAGCTTGTTGTTGCAGTGGGTCTGCATAAACTGAATGAACCGCTGATGGTAGTAGTTGTAGCCGGGGAAGCCTACGGGGCGGTGCGCCCGGAGGTAGCTGCCGCACAGCACCAGGTCGTACTGGCTCATATCGGTCATCGTTTTGACATAGGCCCATTTATCCAGTTCCGTGGGATACATGTAATCCACCTGAATACCCCGGGCCTCCAGCAGCTTGCCGGTATACTGCATAGCTTCGTCAAATTCCGGGAAATAGGCGACGGGGGCAATCAGAACCTTGCGAATATTTTCCTTTTTCAGAGGCAGCATACCGTCGTCCCTGACCAAGGTCAGTGCTTTTGCGGCAAGCTTGGCTTCGATTTCGTGAGTCTTTTCCAGCAGCTCCGGTGTGATGGTAAGATCCAGACCAAAGTCTTCCCGGAACATACCCATATTTTCCTTCATCTGCAGCACACGCTCACAGGCATCGTCGATGCGGCTTTCGGGGATACGACCGTCCAAAACCGCCTGCTCCACATAGTCGATGTAGTTGTCTGTTGCCTGGGAGGTGGGGCCCAGGATCATGTCGTTACCCGCCAGCAGCAGATGGACATACAGCTCGCTTTCGGGCATATGGGTGTAAAGGGCGCCCATACCGATGGCATCGGTGATAACCACACCCTTGTAGTTCAGCTCACCCTTCAAAAGCTCGGTCAGAACCTTGTAGGACAGTGTGGAGGGAATGTAGCTGCCGTTGGGCATTTTGGTGTTGTCCACACAGGGAAGACCCTGGTGACCTACCATGATAGCCCAGGGATCAGACTTTTCGATCACTTCCCGATAGATGCGACCGTTGGTCTTTTCCCACTCCTCCCGGGTCTGCATATTGAAGGTGGAGGCGAAGTGAGAGTCCCGGTAATCCACACCGTCCTTACCGGGGAAGTGCTTGATGGAAACCGCAACACCCTCAGACTGAGTGCCGCGAACAGCGGCAATGGCGCAGCGGATGATCTGATCCGGATCACCGGAGTAGGAACGACCGTAAGCAGAATGACCGTGCAGGTCGTCGATATCGATATTGGGAGACCACTTCCACTGCACACCGCTGGCCTTCATTTCCCGGGCGATAGCGGCGGCCTGCTGGTAGATCAGCTCTTCATCGTCGGCGGCGGAAACAGCCATCTGTCCCATGTTGTGGGTCAGCTCCGGGAAAACAGAGGAGAAGCCGCTTTCGGTGTTGCCCACCATGAGAACGGGGATCTTGGTGGCAGCCATCAGCTTCTTGGTGGTTTTTAGGTATGCCTTGCCGGTGGCCTTACCGTTTTTGTCGGTTTCTTCGCCGGTGTTTTCTGTGTCATTGAGCTGGTTGCCCATAGCCCAGATACAGCCGTAGGGGTATTTTTTCAAATACTCGGAAAGATCGGGGATATCCGTCAGCATATTTTCCCGGACGCAGACAGTCTGACCTACCTTTTCCCGCAGGGTAAGTTCCTTAAGTTGCGGTCTTTTCATAGAAATCATCTCCTAAAGTGTGATATTTTGCCAAAATGTTTTTTAATGAAAAAAAGACACAGGAAATCACTTCCAGTTTACCATATTTGTGCAGTTGCGTCAAGAAATTTTGCATGTTTCAACTACAAAGAATACTTTGCCAGGAATGCCTTTGGGGTTATATGCTCCTGGGTTTTAAATACCTTGCAGAAGTAGGCGCAGTCCTCGAAGCCGCAGGCTTGGGCGAGGTCGGCAATCTTAATTTTCGGATTCTGCAGCAGCAGTTGCTTGGCTTTTCGAATCCGCAAGGCTTGCAGATAAGCCACCGGGGTAGTGGCTTCCCGATCGTGAAAGAGCCGGTATAAAAGGGAAGGGGAAATGCCGGTGGCCTGGGCGATCTGGCCGACAGAAAGGCTTTTGTGACAATGTTCCCGCATATAGGCCTTGGCTGTATCCAAATGGGAAGAACGATTTCGTGTCTGCATTTCCCGGAATGCAGACAGCAGAAGGTCATAAAGACTACCGGATAAGGCTTCCGGGGAAGCGCCACGCTTGGCGAGGGTGTAGTATTGTGAAATCCGGTCGAGCAAAGCGGGACTTTGACAAAAGGTAAACTCCGGCAGGGAAAAATAGCGGCTCAGACTGTCCACGGCTGGTCCGTCAAAGGTGATCCAGCCGGTTTGAAAGCATTCCCCTTGCCGGTGATAATGAACCGGGGTTTCTTTGTGAATAAACGCAACGGTGCCTTCCTCCAAAAAGAAGCGCCCCTGTGGGGTGTCGAAGCAGCCGGTTCCTTTTTGCACCACAAAAAGATGGTGAAAGGGTGCGCCTTGGGGTCGACGGCGGGCCTCCTGGTCATGTCCGGTCCCCAAAGTGATGGGATACAGGGGTAAAAGTTCAGCTTGATCTCCGGCAGCATAAAGCCTAGCCATAAAAGCCTCCTGAAATGTGTAGGATATTTATATTTATAACATATTTTATATTGCGGCGCAATGGATTTCCGGTTAGAATAAAAGAAAAATCCAATGGTGAGCGGAGCTGCTCACCGGAAAGGACTTCGCTATGCATCTTTGTGAAAGCACATTTCATCAGGATCCCAGACAGTTTCGGGTGGGGGAACTGCCGGATCGGGCCTATTTTATCCCCTATACAGAGGGGAAATCATAGGAAAGACCCGGGAGACCTCCAAGCTGTTTCATAGCTTAAACGGTGCTTGGCGGTTTTTGTGGAAGCCCTCCCTGTACCAAATGGACGATTTTTATAAAGTTGGATATGATGATTCTGCTTTTGAAACGATTTCCGTACCGGAAAACTGGCAGCTGCACGGGGCAGATCAGGCCCAGTATCAAAGCTCTCCCTATCCTTTTATCTTTGATCCGCCCAGAGTGCCGGGAAAGAATCCGGCAGCTGCCTATATCCGGGACTTCGATATTCCTGTGAAACCGGAAAAACGCTATGAACTCCATTTTGAAGGCAAAGACAGCTGTATCCATGTATGGCTCAACGGAGTGTTTGTGGGCTACTCGGAAGCACCCCACAACCGTTCTTCCTTTGATATTACAAAGCTGCTTCGCAGCGGCAAAAACCGCCTGTGCGTCATGGTGCTGAAATGGTGTTCCGGGTCTTATTTGGATGATCAGGATAAGCTCCGCCTTTCCGGTATTTTCCGGGATGTGTACATCCTGGAGCGCAGCCGGGAAGGACTCCGGGATTTTACGCTGCGGACAAGAAATTCCGGGCAGGTAGACCTTACACTGGAAGCAGAGCAGCCGGTAGAAGTGCAGCTGCTGGATGGTCATCGGCTGCTATGCAGCGGAACATCCCAAGACGGCAAGCTACAGCTGCAAGTGGAAGCACCGGAGCTTTGGTCTGCGGAGCAGCCAAAGCTGTATACCTTACGCTTCTTCTGTGCCGGAGAGTATATTTGTCATCCGTTTGGTTTCCGGGAAGCCGGGGTGATCGATGGTGTTTTCTGCGTTAACGGTGTTCCTGTGAAGCTTCGGGGTGTGAACCGTCATGACAGCCACCCGGATCGGGGCTATGTTACCACCCTGGAGGATATCCGGAAAGACCTGATTCTTATGAAGCGGCACAATATCAATGCCATTCGCACCTCTCACTATCCCAACGATCCTCGTTTTTATGCCCTTTGCGACGAGTTGGGCTTGTATGTAATCAGCGAGGCAGATCTTGAGATCCACGGCTGCCGGTATGTGGAGGGCTACGATCAAATCCTGGAAAATCCGGACTTTCACGATGCTATGATAGACCGCCAGTCCCGGATGGTACAGCTGCTGAAAAACCATACCTGTATCCTGGCCTGGTCTTTGGGCAACGAATCCGGCTGGGGTACGAATCTGCAGGCATGCGCCCTGTTTGTCCGGGAGCTGGATCCTACCCGGGGCCTCCACTTTGAGGTACAGGCCTTCCGACGCAAGACGCTGACCCCGGAGGAAAAGGCCTTTTTAAACGAGCATTTTCATTTTCATAGCCGTATGTATACCAGCTTTGACCATATGGCGGAGGTGCTGGAGGATCCTGATATTCAGCTTCCCATTCTTCTGTGCGAATATAGCCATGCCATGGGCAATAGCTGCGGCGATCTGCGGTTTTATGATGCGTTGTTCCAAGAGACACCCCGCTGCGCCGGCGGCTTCGTTTGGGAATGGTGTGACCATGCCATCCGCCTGCGGGATGAAAACGGCACAGCGTATTTCGGCTATGGCGGTGATTTTGGGGAAAAGCATCATTTGTGGAATATCTGTATGGACGGTTTGGTGAATCCGGATCGGCAGCCCCATTCAGCTTTGCTGGAAATGAAGGCAGTGTATGCACCCCTTCGGGTGGTCCGTCGGGAAGATGGAAGCTATGCGGTGCAGAACCGCGCAGCCTTTGCAGATACCTCCGGGTATATTTTCCGTTGGCGGATCGATGTGCAGAACCGGGAGGATCAGATGGCCGCGCAGACACCGGTATCCAGCGGGGAATATTATGTAAACTGTGCCCCCGGCGCGGAAGCTGCGATTGTTATCCCGGTGGCGGAGCCCTATCCGGCAGATTATGCCTGCCTTACAGTGGAAGCGGTGCTGCGGGAGAAAACCAATTGGGCAGAAAAGGACTTTCCGGTGGCGGCTTTCAGCTTTCCTTTGCAGACCGTACCCCGGGAGGACAGTCACCCTGCCAATGCGCCGATTTTGACAGAAACCAGGGAAGCATATACGGTCAGCGGTGAAGGCTTTGCCTATACCTTTTCCAGGGATGCCGGTGTGTTGGCTCAAATTCAGATCAGAGGAGAGGCGCTGCTGGCAGAGCCTTTGGCGTTTGTCTGCTTCCGTGCGCCTACAGATAACGATGGAGCCTTAACCCGGTGTATTGCGACCCAATGGAAGACCCATGGCTATTTTGGAAATATTGAATATCCGGAGCTTTCCGTCACAGATTTTTCTGCAAAAACAGAAGAAAACAGTGTTTTGGTGAAAGGCAGCTTCCTCTTCGCAGTTCAGGGTCGATGTGCCATCGCCAAGGGAACGATTTGCTATCGGATCTGGGGTGACGGAAAAATGGAGATGGTCCAGGAAAGCAGGATCTCGGAAAAACTGCCTTATTGGCTGCCCCGGTACGGCTATTGCCTGAAGCTGAAGCCGGGAGCAAATCCTCCGGAATATTATGGCTATGGCCCGGCGGAGTGCTATGAGGACAAGTGCAGCCACGGTCTGTTGGGACGGTATGCCTATACCTGCGACGATCCCTATGGTGCCTATGAAAAGCCCCAGGAAAACGGCAGCCATTGTGGTACAAGGTGGCTGAAGGTTCCCACCGGAAACACGGCGCTGCAGGTTTGCTCAGATGGCTTCTCCTTCTGCGCCTCCCGGTATGATGTGCATAAGATGGCGGCAGCCGCTCACAGAAAAGACCTGAAGCCGGAGCCGTATCTGCAGCTGAATTTGGATTACCGGATGAGTGGTGTTGGTTCTAATTCCATCGGTGGTCAGTACCCCTTGCCCCAATGCCGCATTGAACCCGGTGAGCAGGTGCGGTTTACCCTAACAATGGACTTCCTGACTTAACAAATGTGAATTTTGGCAAAAGCAAAGGGGAAATCAACCGAAAAGATGGTTGAAAATCCCGACAGGATTTGTTATAAGTATAGCAAGATCTAAAAAAGGAGTTTTGCCCTATGCGTACTTATTTGGATATCCATTACAATACGGATGATGCCCAGTGCCTGGACCTGTACCTGCCGGAATGTGAAAGCTTTCCCGTGCTGGTCTATTTCCACGGCGGCGGTCTTGCTGCCGGTGACAAAGCCAGACAGGAGGCGGCCTGTCAGTATCTGGCGGAGCATGGCATTGGTGTAGCCAGCGCCAATTACCGGATGTATCCTGTAGCCAAGTATCCGGATTTTTTGGAGGATGCAGCCAATGCGGTAGCATGGGTTTTTGAAAACATCAAGCAGTACGGCGATGTAAAAGAAATCTATGTAGGCGGCAGCTCTGCCGGTGGCTACATTTCCCAGCACCTTTGCTTTAATAAGGCCTGGCTGGGCAAATACGGCATCGATCCCATGGACATTGCCGGCTTCATCCACGATGCCGGTCAGCCCACTGCCCACTTTAACGTGCTGAAAGAACGGGGAGTAGACTCCCGTCGGCTGATCGTGGATGAAACAGCGCCTCTTTACTATGTGGGTCTGGACGAGCAGTATCCGCCTATGCTGATTATTGTGTCTGATAACGATATGCAAAACCGCTATGAGCAGACGATCCTGCTGGTTTCCACCTTGAAGCACTTCGGACATACTGAAAATGTTACTTTGCAGGTGATGCATGGCAACCACTGCGCGTATGTCAGAGCAGTAGATGAAGAGGGTATCAGCGTTTTCGGAAAGCTGATCGCGTCCTATATTCAGAAATAAACTGGCATATTAACCCCAAAGGGGTGGTTTTTATTCTGTACACAATGAAAATCTGGCTGGGTCACTATATTTCTTAGGGAGTTGCCGAAACCGATTCGACAATAAAAACTAAGAAATGGAGTGTACATACTTTGAAAATTGAAAGAATCAGCGATCTGGAGCGTCAGTATGCCCTGGAATCCCTGAACGGTCAGTTTGAGACCCATAATAACTATAAGTTTGTCACCCGCCTGGAAAAGACCTTCGCAGAGAAAACAGGCACCAGGTATGCCGTGGGCTTTGTCAATGGTACGGCTACCTTGCACACAGCTTTGGAAGCCGCCGGTGTAGGCGTTGGAGATGAGGTCATCGTACCGCCTCTGACCATGTCTTCCACCTCTTTGGCGGTGCTGCAGGCAAATGCCGTGCCGGTATTTGCGGATGTTGACGAGAAGACCTTCCTGATCTCCGCCCCGGAGATCGAGAAGAAGATCACAGAAAAAACCAAGGCTATCATCGTGGTTTCCCTGTATGGTCTGATGCCGGATATGGATGCCATTATGGCCATTGCCCAAAAGCACAATTTGGTGGTTATCGAGGACGATGCCCAGTGCTTCCTGGGTACTTACAAGGGACAAAAGGCCGGTACCATCGGTCATATGTCCAGCTTCTCCTTCCAGGCCAGCAAGCACCTGACCAGCGGCGAGGGTGGTATGGTCACCACCAATTCTGATGAATATGCCCTGCAGCTGCGCCGGATCTCCGGCTTGGGCTACGGCAGCATTTCCATCCAAAAAGCCCGAATCACCAAGGACGATATTCAGGATCCTGCCTATGAGCGCCATGTGGCTTTAGGCTGGAATTACCGGATGTCCGATGTGGTAGGTGCTGTGGCACTGGCACAGACAGAGCGTATGGAGGAGCTGTGTGCCTGCCGCATGGAAGCCGGTAAGATTTTGGAGCAGGCCATGGCCGGCTGCGACTGGCTGATTCCTCAGCAGACCCCTGCCGAGTGCGTCCATGCCTACTGGGCAGTGGTTGCCAGGATGGTAAAGCCGGACATCACTTGGTATGACTTCCGCCGGAAGTTTATGGAGCTGGGGGGCGACGGTATTTATGCCGCCTGGCAGCTGACCTATCTGGAGCCTGCCTTCCGGAACAAGTCCTTCCTGGGCAGAGAGCAGTTCTGTCAGGGCTATACCTATGAAAAGGGACTTTGCCCTGTGGCAGAGAAGATCCAGCCTCAGCTGCTGCAGTTTAAGACCAATTACTTTGACACAGCAGAAGCCGAGCAACAGGCCGAGATCCTGAGAAAGACCATTGCCTATTTTGGCTAAGAAACAACGCCCCACGGGAAACCCGTGGGGCGTATTTTTGGGTCTGACAAAAAACAACTGCCCGTTTATCGGGCAGTTTCGTTAGACATCGTAGGGGCGACCATTGGTCGCCCGCGTGATTTTGTAAAACAAAATCACATCGCCGTAAGGCGATAACCGATTGTTTTCCTGCGGAAAACCAACAAATTGCGTTGCAATTTGTTGGCGGACGGCCAATGGCCGCCCCTACAAAGCCGTATGCAACTGCCCGATAAATGGCAATTTATTTCACAGATACTGCCGGATATCCTCAGTCAGCTTTGCTTCCAGCTTGATGAGCCGCTTGGTAATATCCTTGGACTGTTCGTCAGCGGCTTTGTACTGGTTCAGGTATTTGCTCAGAGATTTCACACCCATATTGCAGCCGTCGGTCATCAGATCAGCCACCACCCGGTCAGAATCCTCCATGCAAAGCTTGGCAGTGGTTTTCATCCAGGACATTCCCTTGGCAATGGGGTTGGGGTTCTTGCCGTCATCGTGGTATTGGTCTAAAAGTGTCTGAATTTCCGTTTTCAGGGCATCATGTTCCCGTTTGCAGCGGTTCAAATGGTTGCGAAAATCGTTGCTGCGGACGTGTTCTAAAACATCGTCTATGGATGCAACACCCATTTTGATCCCGGCATCACATTCCCGCAAAAGCTTGATCGTATCTTTTTCTACCATGGTCATCAGCCTCCTGTTGTCAGTTGATCTCAGTATCCGCGTTTTTGTGAGAATTATGCGGATGCTTGACAGGATTTTTTCTCCTTAGTATACTAAAAGAAAAGCAAAGGAGGACACAATATGTTTGCAAATGTTCAAAAGAAGCTGGGCTTTGGGTGTATGCGGTTTCCTATGGTAGATGGGGAAGTGGACCTGCAGGCGGTGACACAGATGGTAGATGCCTTCCTGGAAAAGGGATTTACTTATTTTGATACTGCCCACGGCTATTTGGATGGCAAAAGTGAGACCGCCCTGCGCGCGTGCCTGACCTCCCGGTATCCCCGGGATCGGTATATTTTGACCAACAAGCTGTCGGTCAACTTTTTTGACAAGGAGGAGGATATTCGCCCCTTGTTTCAAAAGCAGCTGGAAGCCTGTGGGGTGGAATATTTCGATTTCTACCTGATGCACGCCCAGGATCAGCGATCCTTTGCCAAGTATCAGCGCTGCCGGGCCTACGAAACCGCCTTGGCCATGCAGAAAGAGGGATTGTTCCGACATTTCGGCATTTCCTTCCATGACAGGGCAGAGGTGCTGGAGCAAATTTTAACAGAGTATCCCCAAATTGAAGTGGTGCAGCTGCAGCTGAACTACGTGGATTTTGAAGATGAAGCGGTGCAGTCCCGGAAGTGTCTGGAGGTTTGCCGGAAGCACGGCAAGCCGGTGATCGTTATGGAACCTGTCAAGGGCGGTAGTCTGGTGAATCTTCCCCCGGAAGCCAAAGCTGTGTTTGATAATTTGGATGGCGGCTCTTATGCCAGCTATGCCATTCGCTTCGCTGCCGGTCAGGAAGGGATCTTTATGGTTCTTTCCGGTATGGGGGATATGGCCATGGTGGAGGACAACTGCGGTTATATGCAAAACTTTAAGCCTCTGGATGACAAGGAACAAGAAGCGGTAGAAAAGGTCTGCGGTATTTTCCGGAGCTTGGGCACGGTGGCTTGTACCGGCTGCCGGTACTGTATGGAGGTTTGCCCTCAGATGATCCCCATTCCGGCTATCTTTGCCTGTTTGAATGCCAAAAAGATCTTCCAAAACTGGAACAGTGGCTATTATTTCCGCAATGTCCAGCTTTCCGGCGGAGGCAAAGCTTCTGACTGTATCGAATGCGGTGCCTGCGAAAACAGCTGTCCCCAGCATCTGCCCATCCGTCAGCTGCTGAAGCAGGCGGCGGCGGAGTTTGAAAAATAAGCCTTGGGGAAGATGTGTTAAATAACAGAGCATACAAGGCAAAGACTTTTTCCGGAATTTCCTCTAAAATAAACCTGTATACCAGTCTTGCCGGGCATCGGCAAGATCAAGATAAGTGAAAATGGACAAATGAAAAACAGGAGGAATTACATTATGAACTTTATGAGCACTGTGAAGAATTCCCTGCTGGAAGGCTTCTATCCCGCCGGTTGGGATATGGAAAAAATCGACGCCTGCTGTGAAAAGGGCGTTGCCCGGGAAGCATTCTGGAACAAGGACTTCAACCCCATTCCCTGCCAGGATATTCACGAATTCGATGCCAAGATGGGCCATGAGATCGCTTTGCAGATCAAGCTCTCCCGTGACAAGGGCGAGAAGCTGGCTATGATCATCCCCGTAGGTCCCATGGGTATGTACCGCTGGGCTGTCTACTTCCTGAAGGAGTGGAACGTCTGCTGCGACCATGTTTATACCTTCAATATGGACGAGTGGGCCGACGAAAACGGCAACACTCTGGATAGCAAGGACCCCGCATCCTTCGAGTGCTCCATGAAGGAAGCCTTCTTCAACAAGCTGGGCGAGCTGACGATTCCTGAGAATCAGCGCAACTTTGCCACCAAGGAGAACCTGCCCACTTACCCCGGTAAGCTGGCTGCCCTGAAGGCTGAGGGCGCTCGTCTGATCCTGATTTTCGGTATCGGCCGTATGTGCCACATTGCTTTCTGGGAGCCCCAGTTCGGCGGCGAGTTTGCTTCCGATGAAGAGTGGCTGGCACAGGAATACCGCATCGGTGCCAAGCTGCATCCCCTGACTATCGAGCAGAATGCACTTACCAGCTTCAAGAGCCGCACCACTTTGGTGCCTTGCCGCGCCAATACCGTAGGCCCCGGCCTGATGTTCAAGGCAGACTACATCATCGGCGGCTGCGACGGCGCTCTGGGTCGTGGCATGGGCTGGCAGGGCATGAGCTTCCTGATGACCCTGCACCATGGTCCCTGCCGTTGGGTCACCTCCAGCTACATCCCCACCATGCCCGGTAAGCTGTTCTATCTGGAAGAGCTGGCCGGTCCTCTGGTTCCCGATGTAAACTAAGCATAAACGACAAAAAACCACATCAGCTGACTCGGAATAGAGTTGGCTGATGTGGTTTTTGTTACACTTACACCGGGATGAACACGTAACCGTGAATGTCCTTTGTGCCAATCAGTTGGTTGCACTCCATCATGCCCGATTTTTGCAGAGCGGCGCTGCCGACCTCACCAAACCAATAAACGGTATAGGTGTATTCCAGGGGATAAGCGATGCTGATGTTGGAGAATTTGCCGTTTTGATCCACATAGGGGGTGGTTGCTTCGCCCTGGGTAAAGCCGGTAGCGTTGTCGGTAAGACGAAGCTCAATATAAGATTGCTCGAAAAGCAGATTGCCGGAGCAGTAAGACAGTGCGCCAACACCGTCTTTGAATCGGATGAGTTCGGTACGGACTACAGTGTATTCATTCACAGATGCGTTGTTTTCTTTTGCGTTAAAAGAGATTTCGGCCGGGACCTGTTGGAGATATTCCATAGCGTTTTCATCGGTGATTTCTACCACTTTGTAATCTGCGTCCCGATAGAATTGATCGCCTGTGTTAGATGCTTTGGAAACCCGCATTTCTGCTGCATAGGTGCCTTCGGGAGTCCGGGTCAGGCGCAGATCAAATGCCCAGCTTGAGGAATCGGAGTGGCTGACCTGCAGAATCATTTCGCAGTTGGCATTGGGACTGGCCATGCTTGCGGTCCAGGTGTAGATTGTGTCGTTAGCCGTCAGGGTGCCATCTGCGTGGATTACAAATGTAGTAATCTCATCCAGGAAGTCCCCACCGACAATATTCCATTTGCCTTCAAACATAGAAAGGTTGGGAATTTTGTCTTCTGCAGGCGCGGTTGCGCTCGGAGTCGTTTGCTGCTGTGTTTGGTTGCTTTCATCGTTTGGCTGTACGGCTTCATTGGTGCCGCAGGCGCAAAGGCTCAAAATTGCAATCAGGGTCAGGATCATAGCGAATGTCTTTTTCATGGTTCAAAATCTCCTTTGTTTTGGTCAAGCAGATCGCTTGTTGTACTGATAAGAGGTTTTGAAGCTGTGGACGGTTTTATATTTTTGAAAAAATTTTGCAAATTTTTTCGGATGACCATTGCTGTTGACTTTGGCATGGAACGCTTTTGCTTATCTTCCAAAAACAGATAGTATAGATTGTAATGTCCGTCCACCTTCATCACCTCTCTTGGAGATAAGAGGAATGAAAAAGCAGTTTGGTTTTATAAATTTACCGTTTACGCACAACGGCAAGCGCAAAGGGACTGCTTACGGTATGCTGCGATACAGCTGTGAGCTATACCACATTCCGAAAAATTCCAAACAATCTGTGCTCTCATCGTATGTCATTGTGAAAGTGTACAGGGGTAGATTCGGGGTCTGCCAGGGAGCGGCTAGCTGGGCTTCATAATAGGTGCTATTTTCATCCCAATATCCACGGGCAGTAAACGTAGAGCTTCGCTCTCCGTAGGCACAGCCATACATTGTAATCTTGCCACGGATAGAGCTTTGTGTCATTTCAAGAATCTCTACAGAAAACGAATGATCGTCAGTTTTACAAAAATCGCAGTGCCCCGTTCCGGTCCATTCTTCTTTTCTGGAGATGATTGTTCCTTCCTCCAGCGGCCAACGATTCATAGTTGCGGTATAGTAGTATACACTGTCAAAAAACAGCTGCTCCGTTTTGGAATCATAAATCAGCAGCGCCTGTGTATCACCGTTTGCGCGGATTGGGGTTTCGCAGGTGATGGTATAATGAATGGTGCCATCTTCCTGTTTCTCACCGGTGCCGGTAAAGTCTGTGGAGTAAAACTCGTCGTAATGATAGGTTATATCCAGGGTTCCGGCAATGGCGGTTTTTGTGAAATTCGTTAACGATACCTGGAAGTACTTGTTTCTAAGGGGTGTTTCTGCAATACCAAAGCCGGACCAGGTCATCATTTTCTCCTTTGGTTCCTCGGTGGGGCGCAGAGCAACACCCAAAATGCCGCCTACGGTTATAGCCACTGCCAGCATGACGGCAGCCAGCTTCGCCACAAGACCGGATGCGCCCGCAATTCCTGTTGCGGTGGAGGTGGTGGCAGTGGTCGTGGCGGCTGCAGTTGCAGTAGCGGTTGTAGCGGTGACAGCACCTGCTGCGACCTTGCTGTCTTGGGCAAAAAACCAAAGCAGCAGAGGTACCACGCCGACACAGTGCAGCTTAATGCCGTTCTTCTTTTCATAATCTTCCACAGCCTTACGCAGAGCATTCCGACCGTAATTCAGTCGGCTTTTTACGGTTCCTTCCGAAACTCCCTGAATTTGGGCAATCTGACTGACGGACATTTCATCGAAATACCGCATCAGCAGAGCTGCCCGCTGTTCTTCCGGCAGGGCGTCGCACATAGCCTGAATGGTAGCTTTCAAGTCCGCCTGATCCAGCGCGGCATCCGGAATAAATTCCCGACGATCTTCTTCCAGTGTGTCAAATACACTGTAGCCGTCCGAATCCTCGTCAGCCAAAAGCTCCTTGCGCTTGCGGAAGTGGGCGGTACACCGGCTATAAGCCACCTGTCGGCTCCAGGTTATAAATGCGCTGGGTTCGCGAAGCGTGTCGATCTTTTGCATAATATCCACAAAAGTATCCTGTGTCAGATCTGCCGCCAATTCTGCATCGTTTACGATTTTGTAAATATAGTAATAGACATCCTGATGGAAAGTGTCATATAAAGCGGCAAAGCCCTTTTCCTCGCCGCTTTGCGCGGCCAGCACCATTTCTACCAGTTTTTCATTCGCAATCACATGGTTCACCTGCCTTGTTTCTTATTTTACAACTTTCTTAATGATTGTCAATGATCGCAGAGGTATAGCAATTGGACAATCACGGCAAATTTATTTCGTAACAGTCAGGAATATCAGATAATAAAAAGCCATGAAATCGGTTTTGCCGATTTCATGGCTTTTTATGTAAATGTTTAGTCTTCCGGGAACAGCTGCTGGCTGCAGTAGCGAATGATGGCGCTTCGGGTCACAATGCCGATGAAAGCGTCCTTGTCGTCTACCACGGGGACAAAGTTCTGGGAGCTGGCTCGCTCTACCAGGGTGTGCATGGAGGTGGTCACCCGGACGGGAACATTGTCCTTGCGGCGGGAGATCTCCATGATGCGATGGGCCTCTGCCTGACGTATGTCCATATAGCACATGTTTTTGATACCCCAAAGCAGGTCGCCCTCGGTGAGCGTTCCCCGATATTCGCCCCGTTTGTTCAAAATAGGCAGCGCGGCGTAACCGGCAGACTCCATTTTTTCCAGTGCCTGCCGCATGGTAAAATCATCATATAGGTAGGCACACATGGCCTTGGGTGTGAGAAAGAACAAAATATTATTGGTATTCATAATAGCTCCTTTGCTTCTGCTGCATTGCGGATTTCTGATACCCGTATCATTATAACATACTTATGGCAAAAGAGCATGAAAACTTACTGTGAACATCCCAAAATGGATGCCGAAATATTTCCCAAGAATTTGTGCATAATGCACAAATTAGTCGGAAAAATGAAATTCAGTACCATCAAAAGTGGCGAAATAGTCCCGGGGCGTCTCAGCGCGACGGATCAGCTGGAAGCTGCCGTCGGGCTTTAGCAGCACCTCTGCGGAGCGGAGCTTGCCGTTGTAGTTGTAGCCCATGGAGAAGCCGTGGGCACCGGTGTCGTGAAGAACCAGAATATCACCCACTTCGATCTCAGGCAAACTCCGTTCAATGGCAAACTTGTCGTTGTTTTCACAAAGACCGCCGGTGACGTCATAGACGTGATCCAAAATGGCATCTTCTTTGCCCAGTACGGTAATGTGATGGTAAGAGCCGTACATAGCCGGGCGCATCAAATTGGCTGCGCAGGCGTCCAAACCGATGTATTCCCGGTAAATGTGCTTTTGGTGCAAAACGGTGGAAACCAAGTGACCGAAGGGGGCCAACATAAACCGGCCAAGCTCCGTGTATATGGCAATATCATCCATACCCTGGGGAACCAGAATATTGTTGTATTCCCGCTGGACACCGGCACCGATGGCCATAATGTCGCAGCAGGGCTGCTCAGGACGGTAGTCCACACCTACACCGCCGGACAGGTTGATAAAGCTGATGTGGGCACCGGTGGCGTTGCGCAGCCGGATGGCCAGCCGGAACAGATTGGCTGCCAGCTGGGGATAGTATTCGTTGGTGGTAGTGTTGGAAGCCAGGAAGGCATGGATGCCAAAGTGCTTGGTGCCCAAAGCCATCAGCCGGTTGATGGCACCAGCCATCTGATCCTCCGTCATGCCGTACTTGGCATCCCGAGGCATATCCATAATGGTGTTGCCCAAGGAGAAGGAGCCGCCGGGGTTATACCGCAGACATACGGTTTCGGGAACTTTGCCGTGGGTGATCCGTTCCAAAAATTCCACATGGGTGGCATCGTCCAGATTGATATAGGCACCCAGCTCCAGAGCCTTGCGCATATCCTCTTCGGGGGTCACGTTGGAAGAGAACATGATCTCGTGACCGGTAACACCTACAGCCTCAGCCAGCAGCAGCTCCGTGTAGCTGGCGCAGTCGCAGCCGCAGCCTTCCTCTTTCAGAATCTGCAAAATATAGGGGTTGGGGGTGGCCTTTACGGCAAAGTACTCCTTAAAGCCGGGATTCCAGCAAAATGCGGCTTTCAGATCCCGGGCTCTTTGACGGATGCCGGCTTCATCATAGATATGGAAAGGGGTAGGAATTTCCCGGATGATCTGCCGCGCCTTTTCCAATGTCAGAAAGGATGTCTTTTTCATGGTTCTTCTCTCCTAAAAATAAAATGCCCCATGTCATGGACATAGGGCAGCATAAGTCGTTACCCCAGGTCAGCACTCCACCTTGCGGTGACAGTCCTGCGCATATTCTGCGCAGTCCCAGGAAAAGCTCTTTTGGCGAAGAGCAGATCCTTCGGCGGTTTTCCCTTTCACCCGGCGGCAATTGCCAAACCCCAGGGGTACTGATGAAAACCGCAACCTCAGCCATGGTTCTATAACAGGGATTCTAGTCTATCCCGGGTTGTTTGTCAACATTTTTCTTTCTCTACATAAAGTAGAATTGAGGAAATGAAGCAGTAGAGTTGCAAAAATCAAAGTAGGGTGTATTTTTGCTTGTCCGGTGGTATACTTTTTCCGTCGGCAAGGAGGTCGTACCATGAAACGAATCAAATTAAGAGACCGTCAGCTGCCGGATTATACCCGGGGCGAAGAATGGATGAATATGATCACCCATGTTATCGGTGGCGTCGTGGGGATAGGGGCATTGGGACTGTGCCTAAGCAGGGCCTTGCGCCACGGGGGAGGCGCTGCTTTGACAGGCGCGCTGATCTATGGCTGCGCCATGATTTTGCTGTATACGGTTTCCAGCATTTATCACGGAATGTTTCCCTCTACCGGGAAAAAAGTATTACAGGTGTTGGACCACTGCACCATCTATTTACTGATCGCCGGCACCTACACGCCGATTGCTCTGAGCACTTTGCGACTGGCAGATCCGGCGTTGGGGTGGGGGATGTTGATCTTCCAGTGGGGACTGGCAGCGGTGGCGATAACCTTGACTGCCATTGACCTGAAAAAATATAACGTATTTTCTATGATCTGTTATATCGGAATGGGCTGGGCGATCCTGCCTTTTTTGGGAACGGCCCGACGGATTCTGGGTGACACAGGCTTCTTCTGTCTGCTTTGGGGCGGAATTGCCTATACGGTGGGAGCGATCCTCTACGGAATCGGCTCTAAAAAGCGGTGGTTTCATTCGGTGTTCCATATTTTTGTGGTTCTGGGAAGTCTGCTGCAATTACTGTGCGTGGCTTTTTATGTGCTGTAAATTGCCATTTATCGGGCTGTAGGGGGCGGGTTTCCCGCCCCTTATGGCGGCGAAGCCGCCTTCGGCTCCCCTTGTCAGGGGAGCTGGCAAAAATGCCGTAAAAACGGCATTTTTGACTGAAGGGTAGTCGTATCTCTCCCTCAGTCAGCCTGCTTGGCTGACAGCTCCCTCGTCAGAGGGAGCCTTTTTAGTGTTCTAACAAACACACGCCTGCAGATTTTGCAGGCGTGTACTGTTTTATCTGTGTCGCCAGGTGCTGCGGGAGAGCAGAACCAAAACAGGGAATATCTCCAACCGACCTGCCAGCATATCCAGACTCAGAATGATCTTGGAAAAATCGCTGAAGCCGGAGAAGTTACAGGTGGGGCCTACCGCCTCCAGACCGGGACCGATGTTGTTGAAGCACGCCAGTACCGCGGTGATGTTGGTGGTGGGGGAGAAGTTATCCAAAGAGACCAGCAAAATGCTGACCACAAAGATGATGACATAAGCTGCCAGGTAAGCGTTGGTGTTGGTAAGGATCTGCTCGTCCACCACCTGTCCGTTGCTGCGTACTACCTGAACCTTTTTCGGGTGCAGAACCTGACGGATATTTCTGCGCAGGCTCTTGAAGATCAGAAGCAGCCGGGCAACCTTGATGCCGCCGCCTGTGGAACCGGCACAGGCGCCGATGACCATCAGTCCCATCAATATGGTTTTGGAGAAGCTGGGCCACAGGTCAAAGTCTGTCGTGGCAAAGCCGGTAGTGGTAATGATGCTGGATACCTGGAAGAAGGCGTGACGGAAGGTTTCCTCAACGGTTAGATAGGTGCTGCCCAAATTCACCACGATCATGCCGATGCTGGCCGCAACGATCAACAGGTACAGTCGCAGCTCTTCATCCTTAAATACATTGCGGAATTGTCTCAAAAGCAGCAGATAGTAGCAGCTGAAGTTAATGCCGAACAGCAGCATAAAAACAGCGGTTACATACTGCAGATAGGGAGAAAAACCGGCAAGGGAATCGCTGCGGGTACCGAAACCACCGGTACCGGCTGTGCCAAAGGCGGTGCATACGGCATCCAGCAAGGACATACCGCCCGCAAGCAGAAACAGGATATTCAGCACCGTCAGCACAATATAGATCAGATACAAAATTGTGGCGGTTTTTCGCATTTTCGGGACCAGCTTTCCCACGTTAGGGCCGGGGCTTTCTGCCCGGAGCAGGTGCATGGTAAAGCCGGAGCCTTTGCCGTCGCCGGGGCTTAGGGCCAGCAGGAAGACCAGCACACCCATGCCGCCCAGCCAATGGCTGAAGCTGCGCCAATAGAGAATGCCGTTGGGCAGATCCTCCGGTCTTGCCAGTACCGAAGAGCCGGTAGTAGTGAAGCCGGAAATGATTTCGAACAGAGCATCTATATAGTGGGGAATGGCACCGGAGAATACAAAGGGCAGGCAGCCCAGAAGACTCATGACGATCCAGCTGATGGATACACAGGCCAGACCTTCCCGGGCACCCATGATCCGGGGTGCTTTGCGGCAGGGCAGCCAAAGCAGTCCTGTCACCAGTGCCAGCAGTGCGATGGTGTACAAAAAACCGGTGACAGCCGCAATTTCCCGGCTGAACAGGCTGATCAGCAGTGCCGGGATCATAAACAGCATTTCCACAAACAAAGTCTGGGCGGTAAATCGCCCGATCATTTTATAATTCATAGCAGCCCCTCTTACGCGAAGATGTCGTTAAGCTGCTGCAGAATGCCCCGTCCACTGGTAACGACCACCAAAGAGTCGCCTTCCAGGAACACGGAGTTGCCGTTAGGAACCTCTGTTTTAGAGCCGTGGGTGATACTGGCGATCAGTACATTGGGCTTCAGCTGCAGCTCCTTCAAAGGTATGCCGCAGTTTTTTGTGGTGCTGTCTACCAAAAATTCCACCGCCTCGGCTTGTCCGTCTGCGATGCTGTGCAGGGAAACGGCGGCGCCGGTCTGATTCTGCAGCGCCCGGACATAACGGATAATGTTGCTGCTGCAAAGCTCTTTGGGGGAAACGATGCTGCCCAAAGCCAGGGCATCGATGATATTACGGTTTGCGGAATGGCTCAGCTTGGTGATGACCTGAGGTACTTTCTGAGAGTTGCCGTAAAGAGAGATGATCATATTCAGTTCATCTTGTCCGGTGAGGGTCACCAAGGCATCACAAGTGGCAATGCCTTCGCTTTCCAAAAGATTGTGATCGGCAGCATCGCCCTGAACCACACAAACCTCCGGCAGATCCGCAGCCAGCTTCTGACAACGCAGGGGATCATTTTCGATCAGCTGCACGCTGATACCGCCCTTCACCAGCATTTCAGCGAGGTAGTAGCCCACACTGTCACCGCCGCAGAGAATGACCCGTCGGGCTCGGCGAGTGATAATGCCTAAATTTTTCAGCATTATGGACAGGTTTTCTGTGGGCGCGGTAACGAAGATCCGGTCGCCCTCCTGCAATACAAAGTTACCGCCGGGAGCCACGGCGTTGCCGCCCCGCAGCACGGCGCAGACCAGAACCTTGCATTTGACGATGCCGGACATTTCAATCAGGGTCTTGTTGCAAAGCTTGCTGTTTTCGTCGATTCGCAGCTCCACGATCTCAGCACGGCCTTTGGCGAAGGTGTCCCGCCGGAGGAAACCGGGGTATTTCAGCAGCCGCTGAATTTCCACCGCAGCCTGTTTTTCCGGGTTTACGGTCATGGACAGACCGAAAACATCCCGCATGGCATAGATCTGCTCGGTGTATTCAGGATTCCGGATCCGGGCAATGGTATGTAAATTGGAATGGATGCCGTGGGCGGTAGAGCAGCAAAGCAGATTTACTTCGTCTGCGCCGGTGGCGGCAATAAGCAGATCAGCCTCCTGCACACCGGCCTGAAGCAAGGTGTCCATAGCGGCGCAGTTGCCGTGGACGGCCATCACATCATAGCGCTCCAGACTGGCGTTTAAGACCCGGGGATCAGAATCGATCAAGGTGATATTGTAGCCCTCTGCAGATAGCTGACGGGCCAGATCCGTGCCGATTCTGCCGGCGCCGGCAATAATGATATTCATAGTGCCTCCTTTTGGGCAAACCCAATCCCATAAGAATTTAAATTTATTATAGCAGTTTTTCTAAAAAAAACAACTGGGTTGTTTTTTAGGGGTGACAAAAATCGGCATATATGGTAACATACGGGGAAAAGGGGTGAGCGTATGCAAAATTTTCGACTGAAATATGCCTGCTATTCCACCAATGTCGCCATGGCGGTGGTGGCCAATTTGCCGCCGGTGCTGTTTTTAACTTTTCGGAGTCTTTACGGTCTTTCCTATACCCAGCTGGGACTTTTGGTGCTGATAAATTTTGTAACGCAGTTGAGTGTAGATCTGTTTTTGTCCTTCTTTTCCCACAAGGTGTCTATTTCCAAGGCGGTAAAGCTGACACCGATACTGACCTTTGTGGGATTGCTGATCTATGCGTTGTGGCCGACGCTGCAGCCTGCGTCCGGTTTTGTCGGTCTGGTGGCGGGAACCATCGTCTTCTCTGCCGCATCCGGTCTTTCTGAGGTGCTGATCAGCCCGGTGGTGGCAGCGATCCCGGCAAAAGATCCGGACCGTCAAATGAGCAAGCTGCACTCCTGCTATGCCTGGGGAACTGTGGCGGTGGTCATTGTCAGCACAGGCTTTTTGGCTCTGGCCGGCAGCGAGAATTGGGTGTATCTGGTGTTTCTGCTTATGGTGATCCCGGTAGTCAGCGCGGGCCTCTTCCTGGGTGCGCAGGTTCCGAAGATCCCAACACCGGAGAAGGCCTCCGGCGCGTTGAAGCTTTTGAAGAATAAGGGACTTTGGCTTTGCATCGCGGCGATCTTCCTGGGTGGCGCGGCGGAATGCACCATGTCCCAGTGGAGCTCCGGTTACCTGGAGCAGGCCTTGGGAATTCCCAAGGTTTGGGGCGATGTGTTCGGCGTGGCACTGTTTGCGGTGATGCTGGGATCGGGAAGGTCTCTGTATGCCAAATACGGTAAGAATATCAGAAAACTACTGTTTTTCGGTGCGGTAGGCGCAACGCTATGTTATTTGGCGGCAGCAGTGGCACCGTTCCCGGTGGTCGGACTGATTGCCTGCGGACTGACGGGCTTGTGTACGGCTATGCTTTGGCCGGGCAGCCTGGTGGTGGCATCGGATCGGTTTCCTGCCGGTGGTGTGTTTGTCTATGCCATTATGGCAGCCGGCGGTGACCTTGGCGCATCCTTAGGCCCTCAGATGGTGGGGGTGGTAACGGATGCGGTGATCGCTTCTCCGGAGACGGCAACTGCGGCGGCCAAACTGGGGCTGAGCCCGGAGCAGCTGGGCATGAAGCTGGGCATGCTGGGAGGCATGGTATTTCCTTTGGCTGCCATATTCCTGTATTACCGCCTGTGGAAGAAAAAATAAAGCTCCTTTTGGCGGACAATTTGAGATTGCCCGCCAAATTGCCATTTCCCGAGCTGATGAAAAAATCCTGCGTGCGTAGGGCGGGGTCATGACCCCGCCGACCAGGTTGCACTTTTCTCGCGGTTTCAGTCGTTTTTGTCGTTATTTTTTTGCAAAAACAGGAACTTTTCGAAATCCTGAAAGTAATCGGCGGAGTCATGACTCCGCCCTACGAATTCTAACGAAACAGAGCGATAAACGGGAATTGGCAGACAAGGTAACGATTCGGGCGGTGGTGCAGAGTAACGATACCCGTCAGACAATCAGTCCCGAAATTGTCCGCGGCTACTAGCCGCCCGACAAACGGGAATTGGCAAACCTGCAAATTTCTGTTAGATGTAACAGTCGCCTTGACCGGGAAGCGTAGTTTTGTTATAATTAGAAAAATTGTGTACAGCTAAGGAGAAATCGCTATGCGGGGAATCCCTTCCTTGATTACGGATATTCGGAAAAAGGTCTTTACCGAGGTGGCCAAAATGGCCTACGCCGGAAAAGGCTATGAGGGCGTGGACGAGCTGCCCTATATAATTGTACCCGGCGACCGGCCGCTGCACCGGGAATCGGTGTTTTTGGAGCGGGCCATTGCCAGCGAACGGGTGCGCCTTGCCATGGGTCTGAACATTCGTCCCATTCAGACCCGGCATCTGATGACAGAGGGCATGGATGCCGCGGCGGTGGCAGAGCAGTATTACGAGCCGCCCCTGATCAACATCATTCCCTACGCCTGCCATGCCTGCCCCACCAATCAGTATAAGGTCAGCAACTACTGTCAGAACTGCCTGGCGGCATCCTGTCAGAAGGTCTGCCCCAAGGATGCCATCTCTTTCCACAACAACCGTTCTTATATCGATTTGGATAAGTGTATCCGCTGCGGAAAATGCGCCAAGGCTTGTCCGTATAACGCCATAGTCCATCTGCAGCGCCCCTGTCAGGTGGCCTGCGGTATGGATGCTATCGTGTCCGATGAGCAGGGTAAGGCGGTGATCAATCAGGATAAGTGTGTTGCTTGCGGCCAGTGTTTGGTAAGCTGCCCCTTCGGCGCCATTGTGGATAAGGGTCAGATATTCCAGGTGATCCAGTCCATTTTGCAGGGAGATAAGGTTGTTGCCATTGTAGCCCCGGCGTTTATCGGGCAGTTTGGCAAGCACTCCACCCCCGGTAAGTTCATTGCGGCCATGAAGCAGCTGGGCTTCCACCGGATCGTGGAGGTGGCTGTGGGTGCGGATATCTGTACCATTCAGGAAGCCAAGGACTTTTTGGAGAAAGTACCCCAGGAGCAAAACTATATGGCAACCTCCTGCTGTCCGGCCTGGCATTCCATGATCGAGAAGCTGTATCCCGGAGAAATGGACAAGATCTCCATGACCCTGACTCCCATGGTCTTCACCGCCCGGCTGATGAAGCAGAAGTATCCCGATTGCAAGGTGGTCTTTGTTGGCCCCTGCGCTGCCAAAAAGCTGGAGGCGATCCGGGAGAATATCCGTTCGGATGTGGACTTTGTGCTGACCTTCGAGGAGCTTCAGGGTATGTTTGAGGCAAAGCAGATCGATTTTGAAACCATTGAGCCGATGCACGATCTGAATGAAGCATCCGCTTCCGGACGGGGCTTCGCGGTGTCCGGCGGTGTTGCCGGCGCGGTGGAAAAGGTAATTCAGGAAACCAACCCTGATGTAGAAGTGAAAACTGCCCGGGCAGAGGGGTTACGGGACTGCCGCAAGCTGATGGCTCTGGCCAAGGCAGGAAAATACAACGGATACCTATTGGAAGGTATGGCCTGTCCTGGCGGCTGTGTGGCCGGCGCGGGAACACTGCTGCCGGTGGAGCTGGCAGCCAATGTGGTAGGCCGGTATCAGAAGGAAGCCGCCACGGAAAGTCCTTTGGACAGTGACTACCGGGACCACGGTGAGACCTTGGAGTAAAAGCTTAAAAGAAAGCCGGTTATAAAATGGTAGAATATAATGATGTATATAATGCTCAAGGCCAAAGAACCGGCAAAATTCACCGCCGGGGAAGGCCGTGGAAGACGGGAGAGTTCGGCTTGGTGGTCTGTGTCTGGGTCTACGATGGACAGGGTAAAATCCTGCTGACCCGTCGGGCTCCGGGGAAAAGCTTTGCCGGCACCTGGGAAAATTCCGGCGGTGCCGCCAAGACAGGGGAGACCAGCCGTCAGGCCATCGCCCGGGAATTGTTTGAGGAAACCGGCATCCGGGCAGAGGAATCGGAGTTTGAGCTTTTGGGTTCTGACCGGGATGCCCATACCCTGTATGATTTTTATTGTCTGCGTCGGCAGACCCCTGTGGAGCAGGTCGTCCTGCTGCCGGGGGAAACAGATGGGGTGCAGTGGGCGGACTTTGGCACCATCCATCAGATGATCCGGGAAAAGCAGATCTGTCGGATCATTGCCAATCAGTTTTTGCGGCAGGAACCGATGCTGAAGCTTAAGCAATTTGCACAAGAATAACAGAAAAAATTTGTAGACAGAAGCACCGGTTTGGCTCTTGCCAAACCGGTGCTGTTTGCGATATAATGAAAAAAAGCGTTTTTCAGAAGTCCGGTAAAAAACGCTGCTGCCGGACGAAAAAACGCTTTTTCTTTTTCGGAAAAAGAGGAGGAAATAACCGTGATCACCATGATGAAACTGCCGATTCTAAAAGGACAGGCACCTTTGCGTGTGGCCCGTGGCCATTTTGCCACCAACCACTCCCACATCAATTACTATATTGATATTACTTATCAGAAAACCAGATTGGCAGAGGCTTCCGCCAGTGCCCGGGAGCTGGTGTCCCATTTTATCAACGATACACCGGTGGATACCATTTTGTGCCTGGACGGCACGGCAGTTTTGGGTACCTGTGTTGCCCAGGAGCTGACCAAGAGCGGTTTCCGTACCATTAACCAGCATCAGACCATTTATGTGCTGGAGCCGGAGTATAACGCTAACTCTCAAATTATTTTCCGGGATAATGTACAGAAAATGATCCGGGATAAGCACGTGCTGATCCTGATGGCTTCCGTGACCACCGGCTTTACCGCCAAGCGCTCCATTGAGGCCATTGGCTATTACGGTGGCCGGGTGGCGGGTGTTGCCGCTATCTACAGAGCCGTAGATGAAGTGGCGGGTTATCCGGTTCGCTCCGTCTATAGCATTCAGCACTTGCCGGATTACGCCAGCTACGACTACCGGGAATGCCCCTACTGCAAGCAGGGACAGAAGCTGGACGCTTTGGTCAATAGCTTTGGCATTTCTAAGCTGTAAATTGCCATTTCTCGAACAGTTGGCAAAGACCTTGTAGGGGCCGATGCCCACGACGCCCCGCAAACCTTCCCCCTGGGGGGAAGGTGGCAAAAATCTTCGATTTTTGACGGATGAGGGGCAATTTTGATCCGTCGCCTTCGGCGACACCATCACTATTCACTATTCACTCTTCTCTCCCCCATCGTAGGGGACGGGTTTCCCGTCCCTTACTACAGCCCGACAAACAGGAATTTAACACCAAAAAAACCAGCACACGGTCTTTTCCGTGTGCTGGTTTTTTGCCCCAAATTATAAAATTTATTCCATAAAATGAAAAATTACCATTGACAACCGCCTTCCGGTGTTGTACAATGGTAGCCTATACTGTGTTAATATGCCCTTTTATGCATCTTTCCCAGTGTGAGCATTTTATCACAGTTTATGTAGGCTGTCAAGTATCTAGTTCAAGAAAACTGACAACTGATCCACGCGTATCAAAAATGTAGACACACACAATCTGAAAGAAAGGCTGTGATGATCCATATGGCAATGGTCAAGGACGTGAAGTTCGGCAAGACCATGCGTAAGTCTTACGCGAAGTACGAGGAGATCCTGCAGATCCCCAACATGCTCAAGATCCAAAAGGATTCCTATCAGTGGTTCCTGGAGGAAGGTTTGCGTGAGGTATTCAAGGATGTAGGCACCATTACCGACAACGGTAAGCTGGAGCTGACCTTCCTGGATTACTCCATGGACGACAAACCCAAGTATACCATTGAGGAATGCAAGGAGCGGGATACCACCTATGCAAAGCCTATCAAGGTACGGGTGCGTCTGCGCAACACCGAGACGGACGAAATCAAGGAACAGGAGATCTTCATGGGAGATTTCCCCATTATGACCAACGGCGGCACCTTTGTGATCAACGGTGCGGAGCGTGTCATTGTTTCTCAGATCGTTCGTAGCCCCGGTATGTACTACGGGCATGAGGTGGACAAGGCAGACCAGCATACCTACACCGCTACGGTAATTCCTTACCGTGGTGCCTGGCTGGAGTACGAAACCGATAACACCAATGTGTTCTGGGTTCGTATCGACAAGAACCGCAAGCTGCCCATTACCTGCCTGATCCGGGCCTTGGGCGTCAGCTCCGAAGCCGAGATCAAGGAGATGTTCGGCGAGGACGAGCGTATTCTGGCGACTCTGGAAAAGGATCCCTGCAAGGGTCAGGATGACAGCCTTCTGGAGATCTATCGCCGGCTGCGTCCCGGTGAGCCTCCCACGGTGGAAACCGCGAAAGACCATCTGTACGGCTTGCTGTTTGATGCCCACCGTTATGATGTGAGCAAGGTTGGTCGCTATAAGTTCAATAAGAAGATGGACATTTGGTCCCGCCTGTCCGGTCAGGAAGCCGCAGAGCCCATTGCCGATCCTATGACCGGCGAGATCCTGGTGATGCCCGGCGAGATCATCAGCCGTGAGATGGCAAAGAAGCTGTCTGCCCGTGGCGTCAACACCGCTGTGGTTAAGGTCGGCGGTCAGAATGTAAAAGTTCTGTCCAACGGCATGGTAGACATGGCCGGCTTTGTTTCCTTTGATCCCAAGGAGTGCGGCATCCGGGAGAAGGTTTGCTTCCGGGCTTTGAAGGAAATGCTGGAAACCGTTCCCGAGGACGGCTGGAAGGAAGCCGTTGCCGAGCGGATCGACGATCTGATCCCCAAGAGCATCACTACAGATGACATTATGGCATCCATCAACTATCTGAACTGTGTGGCTATGGGCATCGGTCTGCCTGATGATATTGACCATCTGGGCAACCGTCGTCTGCGCTGCGTAGGCGAGCTGCTGCAGAATCAGTTCCGTATCGGCTTCAGCCGTTTGGATCGGGTGATCCGGGAGCGGATGACTGTTCAGGATCTGGAGGCAGTGACTCCCCAGAGCCTGATCAATATCCGGCCTGTTACCGCAGTGATCAAGGAGTTCTTCGGTTCCAGCCCCCTGTCTCAGTTCATGGATCAGAACAATCCCCTGGCAGAGCTGACCCATAAGCGCAGACTGTCCGCACTGGGCCCCGGCGGCTTGAGCCGTGAGCGTGCTTCCTTTGATGTGCGTGATATTCACTATACCCACTATGGCCGTATGTGCCCCATTGAGACCCCCGAAGGTCCCAACATCGGCTTGATCAACTATTTGGCAACCTTTGCCAAGATCAATGAGTATGGCTTTGTAGAAGCACCCTACCGGAAGGTGGACAAGGCTACCGGCCTGGTTACCGAAACTGTAGAGTATATGACGGCAGATGTGGAAGACGATTACTACATCGGTCAGGCTAACGAGCCTTTGGACGAGAATGGCTGCCTGGCAAATGCCCGTGTTACCTGCCGTCACCGTAATGAAATCATCGAAGTGGACCGGGAAAAGATCGACTATATCGACGTTTCTCCCAGAATGATGATCTCCATCGCCACTTCCTTCATTCCCTTCCTGCAGAACGACGACGCAAACCGCGCACTGATGGGCGCGAACATGCAGCGTCAGGCAGTGCCTCTGCTGACCACCGAGCCTCCCATCGTTGCCACCGGCATCGAGCATAAGGCTGCTGTGGACTCCGAGGTTTGTATCAAGGCAGAGAAGACCGGTACTGTTACCGCGGTTTCCGCTGACGAGATCACTGTCAAGTATGATGACGGCGAGGTAAAGACCTACCGTCTGACCAAGTTTGCCCGGAGCAATGCCGGCACCTGTGTCAACCAAAGACCCATCGTTACCGTGGGTGAGCAGGTTGTGGAGGATCAGATCATTGCGGACGGTCCTTCCTGCTCCGGCGGTGAGATCGCTTTGGGTAAGAACGTGCTTATCGGCTTCGTTACCTGGGAAGGCTACAACTACGAGGACGCCATTTTGCTCAACGAGCGTCTGGTGAAAGAAGACGTCTTTACCTCCATCCACATCGAGGAGCACGAGACCGAAGCCCGGGATACCAAGCTGGGACCCGAGGAGATCACCCGTGATATCCCCAATGTGGGCGAAGATACCTTGAAGGATCTGGACGAGAACGGTATCATCCGTATCGGTGCCGAGGTCCATTCCGGTGATTACCTGGTTGGTAAGGTTACCCCCAAGGGCGAGACCGAGCTGACTCCCGAGGAACGTCTGCTTCGTGCCATCTTCGGTGAGAAGGCAAGAGAAGTCCGCGACACCTCTTTGAAGGTGCCCCACGGTGAAAGCGGCATCGTTGTGGATGTCAAGGTCTTCACCAAGGAAAATTCCGACGAGCTGGCTCCCGGTGTTACCAAGTCCGTCCGAGTCTACATCGCACAGAAGCGTAAGATCAGCGTAGGCGATAAGATGGCCGGTCGTCACGGTAACAAGGGCGTTGTTTCCAGAGTTCTTCCCGAGGAAGATATGCCCTTCCTGCCCGACGGCACTCCCCTGGATGTGGTTCTGAACCCCCTGGGCGTGCCTTCCCGTATGAACATCGGTCAGGTTTTGGAAGTGCACCTGGGCTACGCAGCCAAGGCCTTGGGCTGGAAGGTTGCTACCCCCGTGTTTGACGGTGCCAACGAGAAGGACATCCGTGAAACCCTGAAGCTGGCAGGCCTGCGGGAAGACGGTAAGACCGTTCTGTACGATGGCCGTACCGGCGAACCCTTCGATAATCTGGTCACTGTTGGCTATCCCTACTACCTGAAGCTCCACCATCTGGTCGACGATAAGATCCATGCCCGTTCCACCGGTCCTTACGCGCTGGTTACCCAGCAGCCTCTGGGCGGTAAGGCTCAGTTCGGCGGTCAGCGTTTCGGCGAAATGGAAGTTTGGGCTCTGGAAGCTTACGGCGCGGCCTACACCCTGCAGGAGATCCTGACGGTGAAGTCTGACGATGTCACCGGTCGTGTCAAAACCTACGAAGCTATCGTTAAGGGTGCTAACATTCCCAAGCCCGGCGTGCCGGAATCCTTCAAGGTTTTGGTGAAGGAGCTGCAGGCTCTGTGTCTGGATGTCCGTGTGCTGGATGAAAATGAAAACGAGATCGAGCTGAAGGACGAGGACGATGAGGATGAGATCAGCTATCCCATCGACCATGAGATGGATCTGGTGACCGGCAGCGCCGATGAGGTGCTGGATGCCGGATTCGTCATCGATGAGAACAGCCCCGAGGATATTATGAATGTATTGGGCAACGCCGATATGGACGATGCCGACATCTATGAAGATTAAGGAGGCGATACAATGGCAGATGCAACATTTGATGCAATTAAAATTGGTATTGCTTCTCCGGAAATGATCCGGAAGTGGTCCTTCGGTGAGGTCAAGAAGCCGGAGACCATCAATTACCGTACCCTGAAGCCGGAACGGGATGGCCTGTACTGTGAAAAGATCTTTGGACCTCAGAAGGACTGGGAATGCCACTGCGGCAAGTACAAGAAGATCAAGTACAAGGGCAAGGTTTGTGACCGCTGCGGCGTTGAAGTGACCAAGGCCAAGGTTCGCCGGGAGCGTATGGGTCACATTGAGCTGGCCGCTCCCTGCAGCCACATCTGGTATTTTAAGGGCATTCCTTCCCGGATGGGTCTGATTTTGGACATTTCTCCCAAAATTTTGGAAAAAGTCCTGTATTTCGCAGCTTATATCGTCACCGAACCCGGTGAGACTCCCTTGGTGCTGAACCAGGTGCTCACAGAAAAAGAGTACCGGGATATGCGGGAAAAGTACGAAGATGACTTCGAAGCCGGCATGGGTGCGGAAGCGGTTAAGAAGCTGCTGGAGAGAATCGATCTGGAAGAGCTTTCCCAGCAGCTGCGGGAAGAGCTGAAGACAGCTTCCTCTCAGAAGAAGCTGCGTCTGGTCAAGCGTCTGGAGGTTGTAGAGGCGTTCCGGGAATCCGGCAACAATCCTGCCTGGATGGTCATGGATGTGCTGCCTGTCATTCCTCCGGATATCCGTCCCATGATCCAGCTGGACGGTGGCCGTTTCGCAACCTCTGACCTGAATGATCTGTACCGTCGTGTTATCAACCGGAACAACCGTCTGAAGCGGCTGATCCAGCTCAGCGCTCCCGATATCATCGTCCGCAACGAAAAGCGGATGCTGCAGGAGGCTGTTGACGCACTGATCGACAACGGCCGCCGCGGCCGCGCTGTCACCGGCCCCGGCAACCGTCCGCTCAAGTCGCTGTCCGAGCTGCTGCGAGGCAAGCAGGGCCGCTTCCGTCAGAATTTGCTTGGTAAGCGTGTTGACTACTCCGGTCGTAGCGTTATCGTTGTCGGTCCTGAGTTGAAGCTGTACCAGTGCTGTGTTCCCAAGGAAATGGCTATCGAGCTGTTCCGCCCCTTCGTTATGAAGAA
>JAFQIL010000059.1 GCA_017397565.1 Oscillospiraceae bacterium
ATTGAAAATTGACAATGGACAATTAAGGAGTCGCCAAAGGCGACATTTTTAAATCATTTCCGAAGGAAATACCACAATTGTCAATTATCAATTATCCATTATCAATTCGTGCGTCAGCACGAGAAATGGCAATTTGTTGGGGAAAAGCCAGGAGAATGTGTTGAAATAACCCCCCTGGGGGGTTACGAAGAAGAAAGAAGAATGCTATAATACCCGGGATAAATGTGACAGGGAGTAAGAAAGCCGGATGAATGCGATCAAAGAACTGGAAAAAAGGAATAAACGAAACACGGTCATCTTAGTGGCCATGCTGCTGGCAGTGTTGGCGGTGGGGGTTGGCTGCCTGTTCGTAGGCTCATCCAACATGACCTTTTCCGATGCGCTGGATGCCCTGCTGGGGGGCGGCACCAATGCCCAAAGCCGGATCATTTGGCGTATCCGTGTGCCCAGAGTGCTGGCGGCAATCATTGCCGGCGCCGGACTTTCCGTTGCCGGTCTGGTGATGCAAACCACCTTAAATAATGCCATGGCATCCCCCTCCACTCTGGGTGTTTCCAATGCGGCGGTGTTTGGCGCGAACCTTTCCATCATTGCCTTTGCCGGCGGCTTTTTGACAACAGGCAATAACCTGCAAAGCTTCGATGTGGGGGCAAACCCCTATGCCACCTCGGTGCTGGCCTTCCTGTTTTCAGCAGTGTCTGTTTTGCTGGTTTTGGGACTTTGTACCCTTCGGTCCTTTTCTCCCAATGTGGTGGTGCTTGCCGGTATGGCCATCGGCGCTGTCTGGACGGCGGCAACTACCGTGTTGCAGTTTTATGCCACAGATGTGGGCCTGTCTGCCGCGGTGGTTTGGAGCTTCGGCGATTTGGGCCGCGCCACTTATCAAACCGATGCCATTATGGCAGTGGTAGTGCTGGCAGGAATGGTATATTTCCTGCTGATGTCCTGGAAATACAATGCCCTTCTCAGCGGCGAAGCCACCGCCAAAACCATGGGCGTGAATGTAGAAGCCCTTCGCTTCCTGTCGCTGCTGCTGGCATCGCTGATCACCGCGGCCTGCGTATCCTTTCTGGGTGTGATTGGCTTTGTAGGGATCATCTGTCCTCATGTGACCAAGAAGCTGCTGGGACAGGATCACCGGATCACGCTGCCGGTGTCCTGCCTTATGGGAAGCTTACTGTTGCTGCTGGCAGATACTTTGTCCCGGAGCTTGGGCAGTGGCTCTGCGCTGCCGGTGGGCGCCATCACCTCGCTTTTGGGCGCGCCCTTCTTTATTGCCATCATCTTCGGTAAGAAGGGAGGTCACCACGGATGCTGAAAGTGAAAGAGCTGTATTTTCGTTACAGCAGCGCGCCGGTGCTCAGCGGCGCGTCTTTGGAGCTGAAGCAGGGAGAAATCGGTATTTTACTGGGCAAGAACGGCTCCGGCAAGACCACACTTTTTAAGAATATTTTGGGCATCGAAAAGCCCAAAAGCGGTGAGATCACCTTTGACGGGGAAAATCTGCTGAAAATGAACCGCAAAGAGCGCTCGCGGCGCATTGCCTATGTGCCCCAGCATATCCATTTTGGCGATCTGACTGTGTTTGACTCGGTGCTGATGGGAAGAGTTTCCTATTTTGGCATGAAGGCAGGACGGGAAGACTACGAGGCGGTGGAGAAGATCCTAAAGGATATGCAGCTGCTTGCATTTGCAAATCGCAGTGCCGAGGCGTTGTCCGGCGGTGAGAAGCAGAAGGTCGCCATCGCCCGGGCTATGGCACAAGAGCCAAAGCTGATGGTTTTTGATGAGCCTACCGGAAATCTCGACATTGCCAATGAGCAGCTGATCGTGGAAGAGGCGAAGAAACTGGCAAGGCAGAAGCAAATCAGCATTCTGTCTTCCTTGCATGATCTGAATCAGGCGCTGGCCTTCGGTGACAAGTTTTTCTTTTTGAAAGACGGCACAGTCAAATATGCCGGCGGCCGGGAGATCTTCACCCCGGAGATTTTGAAGGATACCTTTGATGTAGACCTTCAGATCCGGGAAATTGACGGTCAGACGGTGGTTTTGCAGAGACTGGGATAAGCCGGAAAAATTTCATCCCCCCGGGGGGCTTGTAGCCCACCGGGGGGATTTGTATAATATGGGCAGAAATCCAAACAGGAAGGAAAGATAAAAATGAAAAGAATCATCTCTTTTGTGTTGATCCTGATGCTGCTTCTGTCTTTGTGCGCCTGTGGGGGACAGGCAGAAACTGCCGGTGAGATCACCGTTACCGATATGATCGGCCGCACAGTATCTGTTACCCCCGGCAGCTACAAGCGTGTGGTCTGCATTGGCGCAGGCGCGCTGAGAATGTATGCTTATATTGGGGACGTTGCGCTGTTGGCCGGTGTCGAGGATATCGATAACACCGCCCTTTCTCAGCGACCCGCTATGTTTGACTCCGTTGCCCGTCCTTATGTGCTGGCCTTTGGGGATACTTTCCAAAAGCTGCCTTCCTGCGGCGTTGGCGGCCCTATGGCACAGGCGGCAGAAGCGGAAAAGATCCTTGCCTGCAACCCGGATATCGTCATTTCTGAATTTGAGGATGTGGAAAAGTCCAATGCGCTGCAGCAGCAGTTGGGCGTTCCGGTGATCACCTTGGGGGCAGGTACCAAGGGCGTGTTTGACGAGAAGTTTGCCGGTTCTATGACACTGCTGGGCAAAATCTTCGGCAAAGAGGATAAAGCTGCCGCCCTTGTAAAGTTCGTAGCCGATGAAAAAGCGGCTATTGAAGCCCGGGTCGCCAATATTCCCGAAGAGGAAAAACCCAGCGTTTACATCTGCGGCTTAGGCAACTGGGGTACGACCAACCATCTGATGACGGCAGAAAATTATATTTGCCTGCAGGTGGCGGGGGTTCAAAACGCGGTGAAGGATCTGGGTGTTGAGGGGATCGGCCCTATTGAGGAAGAGAAGTTTGTGGAGCTGGGAGAATCCATGGATATTATCATCATGGATGCTGCCGCAGTGAAAAACATTAAGCCTCTGTATGCCGAGGATCCTGCTATGTTTGATACCTGCAAAGCCTGGCAAAACGGGGAAGTATATCTGGAGATGGCATACAATGCCTACTATACCAATTATGAGATCGCCCTGGTCAATACCTGGTTCATCGCTAAGACGGTTTATCCCGAAGCCTTTGCCGACATTGACCTGACAGCAAAGACCAACGAGGTCACAAAAGTGTTCTTGGGAAAAGAGCTGGCAGAAGAAATTTTTGCCTGTCCCGGCAGCTTCGGCGGCTATCAAAAGATCGATACCGAAACCTTCTTTCGTTGATCCAAGTTGCAAGGGGCGCGAACCTGTGCTATACTAAAGAAAAAACAGCGGAGGAAGCTCCATGGAGAAAAAGGATATCATCGAATTTTTTGACCGCTGCGCCCCTACCTGGGATGCGGAGATGATCAAAAGCGATGCCAAAATCGGAAGAATTCTGGATAATGCCGAGGTCTGTGCGGGCATGGAGGTTTTGGATGTGGCCTGCGGCACCGGTGTGATGTTTGATTACTACTTAAGCCGGAATGTGGCATCCGTAACCGGTATTGATATTTCCCCGGAAATGGCAAAAATCGCCCGGCAGAAATATGAGAAACAACCGAAGGTTCAGGTGATTTGCGGCGATGTGGAGGAATATCCCTTTGCGCGGAAGTTTGACCGGATCGTGGTATATAACGCCTTTCCTCATTTTCCGTATCCCAAGCGCTTGATTAAGATCTTGGCAGGACTTCTGAAGGAAGACGGAAGACTTACCGTGGCTCACGGTATGAGCCGGGAGGCGATTGATAATCATCATAGCGGCAGCGCCGGTAAGGTCAGTAACGGGCTGATGACGGCAGAAAGCTTAAAACGGATTTTTGATGCCCATTTCCAGGTGGAAGTGGTGATCTCCAACCGCCATATGTATCAGGTCAGCGGCGTGAAGCGGGATGTGCTGGCCCATTCCCATGGGGGCACCACCCATTCCCACGGCGGTTTGACCCACAGCCATACCCACGGGGAGGAAGCCCACGACCATATGCCCCGGGAGAATGCCACACCCCTGGCAGAGCTGCTGGTGATGATGAAATACTTAGTCAGCCACAACGATGCCCATGCCCAGGAGGTAGCAGATCTTGCCCGGGAGCTGATGGATGCCGGTAAGGATGTGGCCTATGATGAGATCATGGACGCGGTTTCGGATTTCGATATGGTCAACGCAAAGCTTGCGGCCATTTTGAACAAATTGACTGTTGAGGAAGACATATAAACGGATCGCCCACCTGATTTTTTTCAGGTGGGCGAGTATATTTACCTGCTTGGACAAATATATTGCCTTTTATCGGGGAGTTATCACATCGACACGCCACTACGAACCGAAAGAACTGTCATTGCGAGACCCCAAAGGGGTCGTGGCAATCTCCCGGTACAAATTGCCGACTTTTGACAAGGTTAAATAGGGATAATTACCTGATTTATCCTATCTTTACAACCCTTCCAAAGAACATCCTTGGTTCCGGGAGATTGCCACGTCGGGCTTTCGCCCTCCTCGCAATGACAGCGTTTTTGACGCATGGTTATTATATCGTAACAGCCCGATAAACGGAAATACGAAAGATGCCTGCGGAACAGCTTGCAATGGCCCGGGTGTACCGGAAAAATAAAGTTTCGGTTGCGGATCGGAAATTGCCTTGGTATAATGAGTAAAAGGAGGCGACTGCTATGGATTCCTTGAAATTGTTTGAAAAAATCGAAGCTTTGCAGGCAGAGTATGTAAAAATGTGGGAAACCGTTTGTAATATTGAAAGCCCCACAGATTACAAGCCCGGTGTGGATGCGGTATGCGATTTCTTTGTGAAGCTGGCAGAAACAAAGGGCTGGAAGACTGAGGTGCTGCAGCTGGAAACGGCAGGCAACGCGGCGTGTATCACCATGAACCCGGACGTAAATGCCCCGGCAGTGGTGTTTTCCGGGCATATGGATACGGTGCATCCTGTGGGCAGCTTCGGAACTCCCGCGGTGCGCATTACGGACGGAAAGATCTTTGGTCCCGGCACACAGGACTGCAAGGGTGGCATTGTAGCATCGGTTCTTGCCATGGACGCGCTGGATCACTTAGGCTTCCGCAGTCGCCCTGTGAAGCTGATCCTCCAGTCCGACGAGGAGACCGGCAGTGCCAACAGCGGCGGAAAGACTTTGTCGTTTATGGTGCAGCAAGCCACAGGCGCGGCGGCGTTTTTGAATGCCGAGGCGATTGCCGGAAAAGAAGGGGATACTGTGGTCATGGAGAGAAAAGGTATCCTGCGGCAGCGGTTTACGGTTTTGGGCAAGGCAGTTCATGCCGCCCGGTGCGATCTGGGGGCCAGCGCGGTGGCGGAAGCGGCTTATAAAATCATCGAGCTGGAAAAAATGAAAGACCCGGAGGGGCTCACCTGTAACTGCGGCGTGATCCACGGCGGCACGGCCACAAACTCTGTGCCGGATAGCTGCTGCTTTGAAACTGATATCCGGTATGCTACCGAAGCGCAATACCAACAGGCTTTGAAGATCACGCGGGAAATCGCTGAAACGGTGTATGTCCCCGGTTGCCGCTGCGAATTAACACAGGAGAGCTACCGCCCGCCCATGGAAAAGAGTGAGAAAAGCCATCTGCTCTTGGAAAGAATCAATGAGATTTACCGGCAGCGGGGGCTTCCCCGGCTGAAGACCACAAAAAGCGCCGGCGGCTCCGATGCTTCTTATATTACGGCAGCGGGAATTCCCTGCATCGACAGTATTGGTCCCAGGGGCGGCAAAATGCACTCTTTGGATGAGTTTGCCTATGTGGATGGCTTGCCGGAAGCGGCCAAGCGGCTCGCTTGCGTGGCGGCTTTTCTTTAAAAAAGACAAGAAAACTGTGGAATTTTCGTGATCCGGGAATTGTAACGCAAGTATGACTGTGTTATAATACAAATAAGTTTATTAAACTGGAGGTAATACAGTATGGTAAATCTTCCCCTGAATGTGGATTATACCGGTAAGGTCGTTGTGGTGACCGGTGCCGGCGGTTTGATCTGCGGCGCTATGGCCGCGGCCTTTGCTCAGAGCGGTGCTAAGGTGGCGGCATTGGATCTGAATGAGGACGCTGTCAAGAAGCTGGCAAACGAGTTGAAGGCAGAGGGCTATGTCTGCGAAGGCTATAAGGCCAATGTGCTGGAGCCGGAGGCGCTGGAAGCTGTTCATCAGCAGGTGCTGAAGGATCTGGGCGAGTGTGATATTCTGGTCAACGGTGCCGGCGGCAACAATCCCCGGGCAACCACCGATAACGAGTACCAGCATGAAGCCAAGGAAGGCGGCAAGTCCTTTTTTGATCTGGAAGCATCCGGTGTGGATTTCGTCTTTAAGCTGAACTTCCAGGGTACTCTGCTGCCTACCCAGGTGTTCGCCAAGGATATGGTAGGCAAGAAGCATGGCTGCATTCTGAATATTTCTTCCATGAATGCCTACACCCCTCTGACCAAGATCCCTGCTTACTCCGCGGCAAAGGCCGGCATTTCCAACTTTACCCAGTGGCTGGCCACCCACTTTGCCGGCACCGGCATCCGCTGCAATGCCATTGCTCCCGGCTTCCTGGTGTCCGCCCAGAACCGTGCGCTGCTGTTTAATGAGGACGGTACGCCCACACCCAGATCCAATAAGATCCTCAATGGCACACCTACCGGCCGCTTTGTGGATGCTGAGGAGCTGCTGGGCGCAACCTTGTTCCTGTGTGACGATAAGGCTGCCTCTGCCATCACCGGTGTGGTTCTGCCTGTGGACGCAGGCTTTGCCGCCTACTCCGGCGTGTAATTCAAAAAGATAAGAGCCGATGTGGATTCCACATCGGCTCTTTTAACTGTTGTGCAAGAGTGCGCGGATGTTTGCCAATAAGATTTGTAGGGACCGGCCTCCCGGACGGTCCTTTATAAAAATGGCTGCTTTGCGGTAGGACCGTCGAGGACGCCGGTCCCTACAAGAGATTACGAAGTTCACGGTTAAGGGGAATTGGGACATTCAGCAGAATCAATCTCCGGCAGAAGCTCCAGGTTAAGCATATATCTAAGTAATTCCTTGCTCAGATATTCTTTGGATACAAAGGCATCTTCTCGTGGAGCACACGGAGAATAGTTGCTGCAAGCGGCTGTGTCCGGCTTTTTCTGTCTTGGACAGCCAAAAACACAATGCCCACAATATACGCGGAAGATTCTTCGCTGGTCGAAGGTGTAGTGTTGTCGAAAATACGCACAATTTTTACAAGCTTTATTATTCATTGAGATATTCCTCTAAATTGTTTTGCTTAATTGTACTCAAAAATTGAGTATTTGTCAATACTCAATTTTTGAGTGTGCTAAAATATAAAAAACAAGAATACTTGGAGGATATCATGGATTACAGAGAGAGGCTGCGAAACATCAGAGAAGACCGGGATTTAACGCAAGCTGAGCTTGGAAAGGTGTTAAATAAAAGTCAGCAAGGTTATAATCACATTGAAACCGGTCGTGCTGAATTGAAAATTGATGACCTCGTGGCACTATGCCGCTTTTATGATCTTTCTGCGGACTATATAATTGGACTTGTCGACAAACAGACATCCTATAAGCGCAAATGAGTTCCGCAAAGAAAGCCATCGCCCATTCGCTTTATGTTTTAAAGGATAAGGAAAGAGCCGATATGGATTTGATTTTCCACATCGGCTCTTTTGCTTGGCTAAAGAATACCACCAGCTGTGCTGGTGGTTCCAAAAAGCTTTAGCTATGCCCAGTCCCGCCGCAGCGGCTTGCCTCCCTCTGACGAGGGAGGTGGCACGGCGTAAGCCGTGACGGAGGGAGAGAACCTAGAAGAAAAATATTCTCTCCCCCAGTCAGCCTGTTCGGCTGACAGCCCCCTCGTCAGAGGGGGCCTGGGCAGGTACGCACATAACCGCATCTGCGGTGGCAAGGCGAGACACGCAAGCGAAGAAAATTCGATGAGCCTTATAGGCTCGGCTGGTAAAAGGCCCTAAGGGGGCCTGTG
>JAFQIL010000060.1 GCA_017397565.1 Oscillospiraceae bacterium
AACCCTTTCCTGTAAAGAAAATATCCTGCTGCCTGCCATGTACAACCGGAAAAAGCAGACACAGAACTTTGACGAGCTGGTGGAGCTTTTGGACATCGGGCCGCTCTTAAGCCAAAAGGTGACCACCCTGTCCGGCGGTGAGAAGCAGCGGGTGGCTATCGCCCGTGCGCTGATCTTGGATCCTTGCCTTATCTTGGCAGACGAGCCTACCGGCAACCTTGATGCCAAGAACCGGGAAATGATCTTCCGCCTGTTAAAACGGGAACACGAAAAGGGCAGAGGCATCCTCCTGATCACCCATGATGATGACACCGCCGCCCAGGCAATCACCCGCTATAACCTCATCGGCGGCAAGTTAGAACCGGTTTAATTGCATTAAAACCCGGCAGAAGCAAGCTTCTGCCGGGTTTTAATGCAATACGATTGTTAAATACTCTGAATGATATGCTGCATCTGTTCCCATTTGTTTTCCATATCAGCTACCAGTTTGAACTGGGTGCGACAACGGTCCAAATTGTGGTTTTCGCGGTGGATGGAGAAATACTTGTCTCCGTTGAGATAATCCGTCAGGAAACGGACACCGCACTCCAAGGTCATCAGTTTCGCGCCCAGAGGAAGAACTTCTTTCTCAGTTTTGGTCAGGCCGGGGCAGGCGGAAAGGAAACCTGTTGCGTATACCTGAAACAGCTCCAAACTCATTTCCATTTTGGAAAGATCGGTTTCATCCTCCCCAGCGGTTGCTGCGCCAAAACGGATGGAGTCGCCAAAATCATAGGCACTGAGTCCGGGCATAACTGTGTCAAGGTCGATGACACACAAAGCCTTGCGGGTGGTGCTGTCCAGCATAACGTTGTTCAGCTTGGTATCGTTGTGCGTGACACGCAAGGGAAGCAGCCCCTTCTTTTGCATATCCACCAGGGTGCCGGCTTCTGCTTCTCTTGCCAAGGCAAAGTCGATCTCCTGCTGCACAGAGGAAAGACGACCCACGGCATCGTTTTGTATGGCGATATGAAGCTGGCGATATCTGTCTGCGGTGTTGTGGAAATTCAGAATCGTTTCATGCAGGGTTTCAGCAGGGAAGGCACCCAGCATTTGCTGGAATCTGCCGAAAGCAACGGCGCTTTCGTAAAAATCTTCGGGTACTTCCGGAAGCTGCAGGCAAATAGAATCCTCAATAAAATCATAAACCCGCCAAAAACCGTCACTGTTTTCGAGGAAGCTACTGTTTTCAGTGGTAGGGATCAGCTGCAGAACACGGCGCGGATCCGCCTCCTGCGTCTTTAGAAAAGCGGTAACTGCGGAGATGTTCTGCATCAGCGCAGGGACATCTTGGAATACGTGATTGTTGATTTTTTGCAGGATGTACCGATGAGAAACATCTGTAACAACCAAATAGGTTTCGTTAATGTGTCCAAAACCGTAGCGTTCACAGCTGACAGGGGTGCCTTCAAGCCGGAAATTCGCCAATATTATCTGAAATCTCTGATCCATTGTGAAAATCCTCCAATTCATGAAATCTTATCTAAATATAGTATATCAGCTTCGCAGAATGATGGCAAGAAAGGCGATTTGTGCTTTTTAACTCAATTTTTATAAATATGATTGACTTATACCACTGTGGATGTTATATTGATGTTAAATACAAGATAAATTAACATTTGGGGAACGATTATGAATAGCATACGACAGGAACGGACAAGAGAATATATTGAAGAAAAGCATGTGGTAACCATTCGGGAGCTGCAGGCACTGCACCCGGATGTATCCTTAATGACGATACACCGGGATTTGGCTGCGTTGGAACAAATGGGTGTGATCGTAAAGGTTCGCGGTGGTGCCCGTTCCGTGCGGCATACCGGCGATTTGGGACATGAGGAACGTCTTCGTGAGAATAATGTCGGAAAGGCGACAATTGCAGCCAAGGCGCTGTCTTTGGTTGCGCCTCATAGTACGGTGTTTTTGGAGGCTAGCACAACAAATTTGATGCTGGCGAGAAAGCTTCCGGATATGGATGTGCATATTTTTACCAACGGTCCTGATATCGCTTTGGAGCTGTGTCGACTGGTCAATCCCAGTATCACCTTGTGTTGCGGTACAATTAACCGGAGAAATATGTCGCTTTCCGGGCAAATAACACTGGATATGCTGGAAAATATCAACATCGACCTGGCATTTGTCGGTGTGTCCGGCTGCAGCGCTGAGGCAGGTTTTACCTGCGGTACAGAGCGGGATATGCTGGTAAAAAGAAAGGTGATCCAAAAGGCGCGCACCAGTGTGATCATGTGTGACCGGGCAAAATTCACCCGGCTGATGCCCTATACCTTTGCCAGATTCTCTGATGTGGATTATTTGATCGGCGATGGCTTTGTTCCGGAAACCATCAGTCAGCAATTGGGGTTAAACGGTGTAAAAGTCTTATAACCCAATTTGGGAGGGGATAGGATGCCTTGCGTGCCGTTTTTTTGCGGATTACAGGGTTTTTCCTATTGACGAAGTTGTTATAAAATGTTATAAATAACACATAACAAGTTTAATTAAGGAGGAACAAAATCATGGCAACCGCAGTAATTATGCCCAAAGCGGGCATTACCGTGGAAAGCTGCATCATCGGCGAGTGGCTGAAGCAGGTTGGCGATCAGGTTAAGATCGGCGACGTCTTGTTTACTTACGAAACCGATAAGGCAAGCTTTGAATGTGAATCTACAGCCGAAGGCGAACTTCTGGAGATTTTCTATGGCGAGGGTGATGAGGTCCCTTGCCTTGTTAATGTCTGCGCCATCGGCACCAAGGGCGAGGATTGCTCCGCTCTGAAGGGTGGCTCCGCCGCCGACGCTCCCGCAGCACCTGCTGAAGCTGCTGCTCCCGCTGCTGCCGCTGCTCCTGCCGCTGCTGCATGCAACACCAAGGCCAAGGCTGTTATTATGCCCAAGGCCGGCATCACTGTGGAAAGCTGCATCATTGGTGAGTGGCTGAAGCAGGTTGGTGACCAGGTCAAGGAGGGCGATATCCTCTTTACCTACGAAACGGACAAGGCTTCCTTCGAGTGCGAGTCCACTGCTGAAGGCGAGCTTCTGGCCATCTTCTTTGAGGAAGGCGACGAGGTTCCCTGTCTGGAGAATGTTTGCGCCGTCGGTCCTCACGGTGAGCCCACTGACTGCCTGAAGCCCGGAGCTGAGCCTGCTCCTGTAGTGGAAGAGACCCCAGCAGCAGCTGCTACTGAAGTTGCTCCTGTGGCTGTTGAGGCTGCTCCCGCTGCTCTGTCTGGTGTTGCCGCACCTGTATCTCCCAGAGCTGCCAAGCTGGCACAGCGTGCCGGTGTGGATGCTACTCTGGCAACCGGTACCGGTCCCAACGGCCGTATCATCGAGCGCGATGTTCGCACGCTGATGGCCAATCCTCCTGCTCCCAAGGCTGTTACCGCTGCTCCTGTGGCTGCAGAGGAAGAGTACAAGGATGTCAAGTTCAGCGGCATTCGTCGTGCAATTTCCAAGTCCATGCATCAGAGCCTGTCCACCATGGCTCAGCTGACCCACAACGTTTCCTTTGATGCTACCGGTATCCTGGCATACCGCAAGATGCTGAAGGCTATGGGTGGCGACTATGCAGGCATCACCATTGGCGATATTTTGCTGTTCGCTGTTTCCCGCACTCTGTTGAACTATCCCGATCTGAACGCCAACATGCTGGATGATAGCTCCATCCGTCAGTTCACCCATGTGAACCTGGGCGTTGCCGTAGATACTCCCAGAGGTCTGATGGTTCCCACCATCTTCCATGCTGACCAGATGAGCCTGCTGGAGATTTCCCAGGCTGTTAAGTCCCTGGCTGCTGAGTGCCGTGACGGCGGTATCAATCCCGACAAGCTCTCCGGTGGCAGCTTTACTGTGTCCAACCTGGGCAACATGGGCATCGAGTCCTTTACACCTGTTATCAATCCTCCCCAGACCGGTATTCTGGGCGTTTGCTGCTCTGTGGATCGTGTCCGCAAGGCTGCTGACGGCTCCATCGAGCTGTATCCTGCAATGGGGCTGAGTCTGACTTACGACCACCGTGCAGTTGACGGTACTCCCGCCTCCAAGTTCCTGCAGGAGCTGTGCAAGAACCTGGAAAACTTTACTGCACTGCTGGCGAAGTAATCTATGGAGAAAATTTTTGACTTGTTAGTCCTGGGTGGCGGCCCCGGCGGATATCTCTGCGCCGAGCGGGCTGCCCAGGGTGGCATGAATGTTTGTCTGTTTGAGAAAAAATCTTTGGGTGGTACTTGCCTGAATGAAGGCTGTATCCCCACCAAGACCCTTTTGAATTCTGCAAAGCTGTACCGCCATGCTACCGAAAGCGATTCCTTTGGTGTTCACACCCAGGACGTTACTTATGACCATGCCAAGGTGATCGCTCGCAAGAACAAGGTCGTCAATGCGCTGGTCTCCGGTGTTGGCGCAACCATGAAGACCAACAATGTAACTGTCGTTTCTGCTGCCGGTGTGATCCGGGGCAGGGAAGACGCCGGTTTCCTGGTGGAAGCAAACGGTGAAGTTTATATCGGCAAAAAATTGGTGATCGCCACCGGTTCTGAAGCTGCCGTTCCGTCTTTCCCCGGTGTAAAAGAGGGACTGGCTTCCGGATTTGTTCTGACAAACCGGGAGGTTTTGGATGAAACCCAGCTTCCTAAGAAAATGGTCGTTATTGGCGGCGGTGTCATCGGTCTGGAAATGGCCTATTACTATGCCAGTGTCGGCACCGAGGTTACAGTCATCGAAATGATGCCCAAGATTGCCGGTGCTACCGATCCTGAGATCTGCAAGGTATTGACCGATAGCTTCTCCAAGCGGGGTATGACCTTTAAGCTTTCCTGCAAGGTTTTGGAAATCAAGGAATCCTCTGTTGTTTATGAGGATGCCGGTCAGATCTGTGAGATCCCTTGCGATAAGGTGCTGCTCTCTGTAGGCCGCCGTCCTGCTACCGCAGGTATTGGCTTGGAGAACCTGAACCTGCTGATGGATCGCGCAGCCATCGTTGTTGACCGCTTCCTGTGCACCAACATTTCCGGTGTATACGCCATCGGTGACTGTAACGGTAAGCTGATGCTTGCCCATACTGCTTATCGTGAGGCTGAGGTTGCTGTCAATCATATGCTTGGCCGTGTGGATGAGATGCGCTACGATGTGATTCCTTCCGTTATTTATACTGATCCTGAGGTTGCTTCTGTTGGCTTGAGCAAAGAGGCTGCGGAAGGCCGTGGTATGAATGTTAAGGAAGTGAAGCTGCCTATGTCTTATGCAGGCCGTTACCTGGCTGAAAACGAAGGCGGCAAGGGCTTCATTAAGATCGTAGTGGATACTGACAAGAACCGTCTTGTTGGTTGTCACATGGTTGGCTCCTATGCTTCTGAGATCATTATGACTGCGACTATGATGCTGGACACTGAGCTGCCCCCCGTCCGGTTGCAGAAGATGGTGTTCCCGCATCCGACTGTTGCAGAAATCATTCGTGAAGCTATTTTCCATATTTAAAAAGGAGGTAATTAACAATGCCCAAGAGTTTGTATGTGGATCCTAACGTGGTCAGAGCGCCCGGTAAGGTCACGTTTAACGACATTCCTGTTAACCAGTACAATAAGACCATCAAGGAAGAGCTGGACTCCGGTAAGTTTACCAAGGAGGACCTGATCCGTATCTTCCGTGATATGACTGTTCTTCGTGAGTTCGAGACCATGCTGAACCTGATCAAGACCCAGGGTGGCTACAACGGTATCGACCACACCTATCCCGGCCCTGCGCACCTATCCACCGGTCAGGAGTCCGCCTGTGTCGGCCAGGCTTACCTGCTGGATGAGAACGACTTTGCTTTCGGTTCTCACCGCAGCCACTCCGAGATTCTGGCTAAGGCTCTGTCTACCATTAACAAGATGTCCGATGAGCAGCTGATGGCTGTTATGGAAGGCTTCCTGGATGGCAAGTGCCTGAAGGCTACCCAGAAGATGGGCGAAACCAAGGATGTGAAGGAGCTGGCGATCCGCTTCATTCTGTACGGCACACTGGCAGAGATCTTTGCCCGTGAGACCGGCTTCCATATGGGTATGGGCGGCTCCATGCACGCATTCTTCCTGCCCTTTGGTATTTATCCCAATAACGCTATCGTTGGCGGTTCTGCAACCATTTCCACCGGTGCAGCTCTGTACAAG
>JAFQIL010000030.1 GCA_017397565.1 Oscillospiraceae bacterium
ACGCCCCGGTGCTTTTGAGAAACAAAAGCACATCGCCGTAAGGTGATAATCGTTAATCTCCCTTTGAAAACCAAACAAAATGTGGGTAATTTGTTTGCGGGGCGTCGTGGGCGCCGCCCCCTACAATCTCCCCGACAAACGAAAATTTGATTATTCTTTAATATCCAATTATTATACTAAATCTTTGGAAAAAAGTAAACCGTATCTTTTCGCAAAATTCGGGGAAAACTTGGGTCATAACACTACAAAACCGCCCAAAGAAGCAAAAAAAGAAAAATTTTTCAAAAACCCCTTGTCAAACCGAAAAAATCGGGATATAGTCTAACAGCAAGATCAGTAAGATAAAGAGGAGTGAAGCAAATGAGCACTGCTAAGAAACCTGCCGCCAAGAATACGGAAGATCTTCAAGCCGCATTGCAAAATTTGATTGCCCAGGGCCGTAAGGACGGTATGATCCGCGCCTCCGATCTGCATGCCCTTTTGGAGAAGATGGAGCTGTCCCCGGAAAAGATCGAGGAGATCTATGACCGTTTTGAAGCCATGAATATCCAAATCATCAGCAGTGAGCTGGATCTGGATCTGGGTGACGACCTGGATCTGGGTGACGACCTGGATGATATCGACCTGGCCGGTATGACAGATGAAGAGCTGTTGGATCCGGTGGATCTGGCAGCGGAATATAACCTGGATGACCCTGTGCGGATGTATCTGAAGGAGATCGGACAGGTGCGTCTGCTGTCTGCAGAAGAGGAGATCGAACTGGCCAAGCGGGTGGGTGAAGGCGATCAGGAAGCCAAAAACAAGCTGACGGAAGCAAACCTGCGGCTTGTGGTATCTATTGCGAAAAAATATTCCGGCCGCGGTCTGCACATTTTGGATCTGATTCAGGAAGGCAACACCGGCCTGATTCGTGCCGTGGATAAATTTGACTGGACAAAGGGAAACAAATTCTCTACATATGCTACCTGGTGGATCCGGCAGGCCATCACCCGCGCCATCGCGGATCAAGCCCGAACCATCCGTGTACCGGTGCATATGGTCGAGGTCATTAACAAAGCCACCCGCTGCAACCGGAAGCTGGTTCAGGAGCTGGGTCGTGAGCCCACTGTGGAAGAGATCGCCGCAGAGCTGAATCTGCCTGTGGAAAAGATCATTGAAGCAAACCGCACCGCTGCGGATACCCTGTCTTTGGACACCCCTGTAGGTGATGAAGAAGACACCTCCATCGGCTCTTTCGTTGAGGATGAGCGCACCCCCGGCCCTGCGGACGCCACCTCCAATGCCCTTTTGGCAGAGGCCCTGAAGGAAATTCTGGACACCCTGACAGAGCGGGAAGCTGATGTGCTGCGGATGCGTTTCGGTATGTACGACGGCCGCACCCACACCCTGGAAGAAGTGGGCCAGATCTTCGGCGTCACCCGGGAACGGATCCGTCAGATCGAAAACAAAGCCATTCGGAAGCTCCGCCATCCCAGTCGGGCGAAGAAGATCAAGGATTTCTATTGCTGATAAATTTGACCGCTGCGAGTTTTCGCAGCGGTCTTTTTTTATTCTCTGCCAAACAGGAAATCCAGCGATACGCCCAACACTTTGGAAATCGCATCAATCTCAATGTCCGTAACAGCGCGTCTGCCATTTTCGATCCGGGATATGGAGCCCCTGCAGGTATATACTGCCAAAAGCTCCATCTTATCTGACAGTTCCTTCTGACTTAACCCGGTTTTTATACGGGCTTCCTTAATTTGGGCACCTATTATATTATGCTGTTCGGAATCCAAAATTCTTTTCATACTAACACCTTTTTGTCTTGATTTAGGACAAAAATAGTGTATACTAAATTCTAAGAATATATGTCCTACTGGTAGGACACAACCAAAATATTGCATGCGAAAGGATAGACCTATGGAGAAAGATATTCGACCTGTCAAGGAATATCCCGAGGGCTGTATAGACCCTTGGTGTGAGATTCCCCTAACACCCAGCTTTCACGGGGAGATGTGTCTCGGTAACGGAGAGCATCCCGGCCTGGAGTGCTGCTGTGATGCATGCGACTATTATCTGGCCTGTTTTCCGGACTGGTCTTCCTTCCTTTTGTGATGCTGCAAATCAGGCTTCCGTTGCAACACAAACCCCCGGAGAAATCTCCGGGGGTTGCTTATGTAGCTTGAAGATTAAGCCTGGACTTCAGCCTTAGCAGCCTTCTTCTTGGCAATGGGGTTCAGAATGAAACCGCCAAACAGGGAGAACAGGCCAAAGAACACCACGAGGATGCCCAGCACCACATTGATCGTTGCAACTGTGGGATTATGGACTACTCTGTTGGCAAACGCCGGATCCAACACAAGGATACGGTTGGTCAGGAAGGCATTTGCGGTAATGATGCCGGCAGCCACAGAAAGAACAGCGGGCACAAAGCTTTTGCGCTTCATCAGGAAGAACACCAGGCTGAAGCCGGTAAGGATCAGGGTGTACAGATGGGGATAAGTCAGTTCGCTAAGATTGAACTTTTCCTTTGCGCCGCTTTGGGTCTTGCCATAGGGCTCGCCATACTTGTTTATCTTGCCAAACATATCATTGCTCTTGAAATGGTCAACCAAGCCCTCATACGCATCTTCTCTGGGGAACCAGGTAACACCACCGATAGAAGACTGACTAATCACATCGGTTTTCTTTCCGTCAATTTTCACAGTATCTGTATATGTGTAGTAGGGAACAATCATTTGAATACAAATAATTGCCACCAGCAGAATAATACACACAAAATTGCAAATGGGCATACGGTTTTTCACAAGAGACATAAGGTTACCTCCATTGGTTTTTCTATGCGCACAATACTAGAGCATATGTATATAATATACGATTTACACAAAAAGTCAAGAAAAGCTTGCAAATTTTTCCGTCTTTTTCGAAAAACCTTATGCCGGCAAGACCATTTTTCGGCAAAAAACCGCATCACCCAGCCACGTAGTGCTGCCAATCCAACAAGAACGACGGAGGCTCCGGGCAGACACGGCTTTTGACCGGTGTAATGGCATGGATTCCCAGACTATCGGGATAGTTCGGCACAGAAGCCTTTTCCTTGTCCACATCGATCTCCGGGGGTATGTCCTGCGGCTCCTCGGGAAGATATTTTTGGGCCTCATGATCGCTGTAATTCCACTCCCGGAAATCCGCCGGGGTACTTAGATACCAGTTGCTAAGGATCCACTGTGCCTCACGGGCAACCGCAGCATCCGGGGCTTCCTCTGCCAGCCGGGCAAGCTGGGGCACCGCCCCCGTTTCAAGTGTTCCCAAATAAGAAACATCTATCGTCTCCATCCGGCCTTCCAGATAACCGTTTACATTGTATTTCGCCACCACCGTATCCACATCTGCCCAGGCAACAGCCGCGCCAAGGATCAGCGCCAGCAGCAAAATTGGCTTCATGTAAGCAAATTTCGGCACAAACAGCCAGACACACACCAACGCTGTGGTGATCCCCATAAACACCAAAATCACCTGTGTCAGCACCCGCAGCCGGGTCAAGCCGTATACATCGATGTACAGCAGCATCTTTGCGCAGGCGGTCACCACGAAAAACAGAGTTACAAGCCCAATAAACAGGCACAGCCACCGGGTAGACCGAGCCACCTTCCCCTGCTTTTGGGTAAATCCAACGGCAAAAACCATCACCGTCAGATTGATGGCGCACAGCCATGCCATCTCAAAGAAGCCCCGGCGGGCATATTGGGCAAAGGTGTATTCTGCCGGTAAAATCCCGGAAAATCCGCCGAAGAAATAGGCCAGCTGACTGAACAGGTACAAAAAGTATACGCCGCACAAAGCACCCAAAACCGCATTGACTGTGGCTATGGGAAGTGTTTTCCTTTCCTTTTCCGGTGCTGCCGTTCCGGGCATATGATGCAGCGCCACTGCGTGAGTATACAACGCCCAGGCGACAGGCAACCCTATTAACAGGGATACCAAAAGCTCGGCAAAGTCAAAATCCGGCAGCAGTCCCATCAAGCCCTCAAAGGCCGCGTCGGAGCGCATCAGCAGCGGGATCACGATGGCCAGCAGCGGGATCGCCGCCGCAAGACCGATCAAAACGGCACCTTGTTTTTTACCCGCACCGGATCTGTGCTTTCTGGCGGTGTGCAACCCCCGCACCGAAGCACCGATTTGTCCAAAACCGAATCCGAATAAGACCCGGGGGCCATCCAGCAGAGAGCTTAGCTTCCCGGCGTTCCACCGATTTTTCCCCGCTAACAGGGAAAGACCCAGCCCGGCAGACACCATCAAAAACTGCAGCATCATAAACTTTACAAAGCCGTCATCCGCTCTGGCAAAGGAGCCGCAAATTACCAGACTCAGTATCAGAAGCGCAGCGGAGTAAGGTGTCAGTCGATGTCCCCGGCACAAAAGGAAAATTCCGTTAAACAGGATCAGTACCGCGGATATCAGGGCAAAGCCCAGCCGGAAGCCGCCAAACAGCAAAAAGTTTGTAAGCAAAATTCCCAAAACCGCTGAAACGCCCAAACACCAAAGCTCGGGGCGACCGGTGGGAAAGCCGGAATCCGTCTGAGAAGGCATTTTTTCTTCCATAGTTTTTCCTCCTATCGTTTTCAGGATACTTATATGTCAGCAAAGACAATCCATCCGACATGGCTCTCACTTTACCCAAGGGAGTTAGCGTTGTGCGGGAAACCACGGAACAGAAAGCAACTCCAAAACAAAGAAAAAGCCAGTAAAAAGCGTAAGCAAAAGGGAAGCAGCAAAAAGAAAAGCCGATATGAATATCAATAAACAGCCATCGCTATTTCTGATTTTCTCAAAACACAGACACACGACAGCAAACATCAAACATATGCATTGAAACGAAAAAAAGACGATACCGGGTCCGGAATTTGCAAGTATCAATTCTTTCCCGTTCCAAATTGGTAAATACATCGATAAATAAACAAGGGGGACAATGAGCGAAAGGATTGAAAAAATCAAACATCCGGTTGTTTTTTTCATAGGATCAAAATCTTTCGTAAAATTGGTATTTGATAACAATGCCGTTTATTTATGCGACAAGGGAAACGCTTCCAATACAAATGTATAATCGCCTTGATTTTCAGAATTGAATTTCCCGTCGTTTCCTGCCCATGAATAATATAACGATGTAAACACTTCAGTCAAATGCGATTCCTCTTGATTGCCGTATAAAGTATTGGTTTGATAATTGTATACATAGTATGCGTCTTCTTGATTTTTACTGCTTTTTTCAAACAACCAAATACACAACTCATCTTGATAAAAGGACAAAGAAACATTGTATTCATCATTTATAGGTATATTTACTTGTTGAAAGCATCCAAGCTCATAATCAACCTCTGACCCCTCTATTGATGTAGTGAGTATGGTTTGATTCCCATTCTTCTCAGAATTGACCATATTCCAAATTTCCTCGTAGACATTATCCACACGGTAAAGTTTGCCCGTAATAACACCTTTGGTAAAGAAATTTGTCAAAGCAAGTATCGCAACAACGATGATAGCAATTACAACTGCGCTACGGATCATGATTTTCTTTGCCATAAACACACCGCATCTCATCCCCTTATCGTTTCCAGGGATTGTCGTCTTCCACATATTCCAAAAGATCTCCCGGCTGGCATTTCAGCTCCCGGCAGATGGCCTCCAATGTACTCATGCGAATGGCTTTTGCCTTTCCGGTTTTTAAAATAGACAGGTTTGCCGGGGTCAGATCGATCCGTTGGGAAAGCTCCAGAGATGTCATCTTCCGCTTGGCCAGCATCATATCCAAATTTACGATTATTGCCATAGCCGCCACCTCAGATCGTCAAATCGTTCTCTTCCCGGATCGCCACCGCGGCGTCCATTACCCGGGTAAGAACACAAACCACCAAAAACAAAAACGCCATGATCAGCACCAAAAAGATCAGCGGCAGATACGCCACAGCGGCAGGGATGCACAGAATGCTCACCGCCAGACAGCACCACTGGATGATGCGGATCCTGCGGACATTTTCCCGGACAAAGACCCGCTCCGCCAAAATCGCGGCAAGCAGCCGATCCAGCTGCCAAAGGGCCAGCTGCACCGGGATCACACAGGCATAAAAGCAAGCACCCACGGTTCTTTGCTCCACCAGCGTCAGCAGACGAATGCCGCTGTACCAGCGGATCAGTCCGGGCACAAAAAAGAGCAGCACAAAAACACTTGCGGCAACCACCCGGTTGACCCACAGGGCAATTGTGGTGATCGTATTGTTTGTTTTCATAACGTTAACACCTCCTGTTTTTTCCAACATAGCACAATTATTATCGAATGTCAATAATTTTTTATTGATTTCAATTAAAATATAAAACCCCTTTTGCTCTATGCCCTTAAGGACACAAAGCAAAAGGGGTGTTTTGGGATAGATTATCTTGCCAGCTCGTAGATCTCCAGTTCCCAGGGAAGCAGGTCTCGGCCGGTATCCAGAGAGGACTGGGTATCTTCCCGGTTGGTCAGCCGTCTTTCCCAAAGATTTTCCTTCAGGGCTTCGGGTACGGGGAAGGGAACCGTTTTGCCGGAAAGGTTTGCCACCACCAGCAGAGTCTGCCGGGCGCAGCGGCGCAGATATACGATCAGGTCTTCGTGATCCTCCAAAAGGAATTGCAGATCGCCGTCGATAATGGCAGGATCTTCCCGGCGCATCCGGGTCAGCTTCTGATAGAAAGCAAAAATGGAGTCCTTGCTGTCCCGGTCTTCTGCCAGATTGATCTTTGCATACTTGGGGTTGACCTTGAGCCAGGGCTTGCCGGTGGTAAAGCCGGCATTTTCCGAATCATCCCACTGATAGGGAGTCCGGGCGTTGTCCCGGCTTCTGGGTGCCAGGGCATCCAGCGCCTCCTTGGGAGAAGCGCCCAAAGCCACCATGGAATGGTAATCGCCCTTGGTATAGCAGCAGTTGTAATCTTCGATGGAATCATATTTTACGTTGACCATACCGATCTCTTCGCCCTGGTAGATGAAGGGCGTGCCGGGGGTGGTATGGATCAGGGCAGCCAGAAGCTTTGCGGAAATTTTCCGGTATTCTTCGCTGTCACAGCCGTAGCAGGAGACCTGCCGGGCAGTATCGTGGTTGGACATAAATTGTACCGGCCAGGCATTGTGGGCCATAACGCCGGCCCAATTTTTCTGCACATTGCGGAAAAATTCCGCGGAAATAGAGTACCGGGCACGGCTTGCCAGCTCAAAATGGTACACCATATCCAATTCCTTCCGGCTGGCACAGACATAGTCCAAAGCGTTCTGGTAGGTAACTTCCGCGCCCTCGCCCACAGTCATGCAGTCCCGGGGCCCGAAGACCTCCCGATAAAGCTCCTGGACGATCTCATGAATGCCATCAATGTTGGTACACATGGAGGTATCTACCACAAAGCCGTTACGATCCAGCTGGGGATTGGGGGCTTTCTTGGTGTCGGGGAAGCCGGCAGGCTTTTTAAACCGGGTGAATACATCCAGCCGGAAGCCGTCTACACCCAGGTCGATCCACCAATGGAGCATATCATAGATCTCCCGGCGCAGGGGCTCATACTCCCAGTTCAGGTCGGGCATCTTGATGGCATACTGGTGGAAATAATACTCACCGGTCAGCTCATCGTATTCCCAGGCAGAGCCGTTGCCCTCCCGGAAGTAGCTGCCCCAGTTGTTGGGCTCAGAACCGTCCTCCTTGGGTGGCTGCCAAATATAGTAGTTGCGGTAGGGGTTATCCTTGGATTTCCGGGACTCCCGGAACCAGGGGTGCTCATCGGAGGAATGGTTTAAGACCATATCCATGATCACCCGGATGCCCATGCCATGGGCCAAATCCAAAAGCTTTTTGAAATCCTCGATGGTGCCATAGGCGGGATCAATGTTCCGGTAATCCGCTACATCGTAGCCGTTATCCACCTGAGGCGAGGTATAGATGGGGGTAAACCAAATGCAGTTGACGCCCAGCTCCTTCAGCATTGGCAGCTTGGATATGACGCCTTGCAGGTCGCCGATGCCGTCCCCGTTGGAGTCGCAAAAGCTTTTGCAGTAGATCTCATAAACGACCGCTTCCTGCCACCATTTCTTTTTCATGGAAACACCCTCTTTTTCGGAAAAGTTACTATTATCCTATCATAAGCGCCCCGGTTGCACAACGCCAATCCCATGCAGAAAGTGGCCATTTTTTGCTGTATTCGTAAATTCTCCGCAGAGTCCCAACAAATTGCCATTTCTCGTGCTGACGCACGAATTGATAATGGATAATTGATAATTGACAATTGTGGTATTTCCTTCGGAAATGATTTAAAAATGTCGCCTTTGGCGACTCCTTAATTGTCCATTGTCAATTTTCAAT
>JAFQIL010000061.1 GCA_017397565.1 Oscillospiraceae bacterium
AGTCCTTCTGGATCTTGAGCATGTTGGGCATTTCGAGGATCTCTTCGTACTTTGCGTAGGACTTACGCAGGGTTTTGCCGAACAATTGGTCACGGACCAGGTTATTCGCCATATGGATCATCACAGCCTTTCTTTCGCCCTTGGGGCGGAATAATGTAATGTGTTGAAAACTTTACGCCCGGATCGGTTGTAAGTTTTTTGATATTTTTGTATCTCCCCACTTGACAACTGTCCGCCCCTGTGCTATCATGATGCCACAAGAAGATGGGAAACCATGTGTAGGCATACGCGCACAGTATGGACTATCATGTTATCACATCTTCGTTTTTTTGTCAACCCTTCCGCGAACATTTCCAACAAAATTTTGTCATAAAATTTGTTGTTCGGCACAAAAGAAAATGGTTGACAAACCGCCTCCCCCGCATTATAATAATCAGGCATTTGCGAGAGTGTTGGAATGGTAGACAAGCACGTTTGAGGTGCGTGTGGTTACGCCGTGTGGGTTCGAGTCCCATCTCTCGCACCAAAAAAGAGCGCAGCTTCGGCTGCGCTCTTTTTTGGTGCAATGATATCCGTTCCCTTTGGTCACGGATGATATACCCTGACGGGTATGATATCTGCTGCGCAGATGATATACGCTGACACGTATGACGGGAACGGATATTATATCATGCTCGCAGAGCGAGTATATCACGCGGCGCAAGCCGTATATCATATTGCGCCGGCAATATATCATTGCTTTCCGCACCAAGCAGCTGTATAATGGCAGGAAAGGAGTGTGATCCCTATGTCAGAAAACAAGCTTCTTGATCTTTCTCTTGAATTTGCCGCTGTTATTGTGGATTTGGTGGATCATATTACCGTTCCCAAGAGTGCGTATATGACTGAGCAGCTTGGCCGGGCCGGGACCTCCATCGGTGCAAACATCCACGAAGCGCAATATGCCCAAAGCAGGAAAGATTTCATTTCTAAACTGGAGATTGCCTTGAAGGAATCCAACGAAACCAGCTATTGGCTAAAGCTCCTGTTCAAGACAAACCGTATCGACAAACAGACACACTATCATGCCGAAAAGCTCTGCGGCAACATCCGCCGTCTGCTGATCGCCTCCGTCCGCACCGCAAAGGAGAACCAAAAATGAGCATATTTCTCACCCACCGCTACTCCGGCCGCTGTTATTCCGCTGAGGAAACCATCTCCTTCTCCCAGAGTCCCCAAACCAGCCTCGCCGATGTGGACCGGGAAATGGCTTTCCATCTGGGTGCAGACCATGTCCAGGTCAGCTGTCTGACCCAGGCTGAATTCGATGCGTTCGTCACAAAATATGCCGACCGCTTCAAATCCATCTACTTTTTCCAGAATCCCAAGGTCAAGGATTTGTCCGCCCTTTCTCAGCTCCGGAATGTGGAGTATCTGCTGTTCTACAACCTGCGCTCCGCCAAGGGTTTGTGGGATATGCGCGGCAATGCCTCTCTCAAGGGTATTTTACTCGGCGAAAGCTGTAAGAATCTGATCTGGGACCTCTCCCCCATTGCCCACGCCCCAGCCCTGGAGGAGTTTCTGGTGATCAGTCCCATGGACCGAAAATACACCGTCCGTTCCCTCTCCCCTCTGCTCGAATGCCGGACCCTGAAGCGGGTCATGCTGGACTGCAACACCGAAAACCAGGATTTCGACCCCGCCTCCTTTTCCCATTTGGAGCATTTTCAATACCGTGTCGACAGAAAAAGGAGCAGGTGATCCATAGTGCCCGCAAGCTCCGATCCATAACGTAAGGCCGCCCGCAAAACTGCGGACGGCCAATTTTGTCGTATCAGGTCTTTTTGATGAACTTCTCCCGGCACTTGGGGCAGGTAATGGCGATCTTGCCCTTGCCCCTGGGGACCCGGACGGTCTGCCGACACTTGGGGCACAGATAATACCGGTGGGCCCGGTCCTTGATCCGGTCGATCATCAGCAGGAACCGGCGGTTCTCATTGTAGCGCTTGTAGGTGCTGCGGGAGAAGCAGCGGAACAGCGCCAAAACCAGCAGCGCATAGCTGCCCAGATTCAGGATCAGCAGTGCCAGCTTATTACGAACGAACATACTCGCGATGCTCAGCACCACGCCCAGGATCAGAAGCGCCACGTTCAGCCGGTCATGGCCGTAGCGGCCCATCATAAAGCGCTGGATTCCGTTTACAAAATTCATGCCGACCCGACGCAGCCAGCTGCCAGTTTGTCTCATAGGATCACCTTGTCAGAAAGATTCTGTGCCTATTATAAGCAAAGGCTCTCCAAATGCAACCGGTTTCACGGAAAGTTCACAGAAGCTTCGAAAACCCTTCACAGAAGTTCTTAAGATTTCTTAAGATATTATAGCCTGTCCGGAGGCAAATGTAAAGCAGTTCACAAAAAGTTAAAAATTAGCAAAAAACCGCCCTTTCAGGCGGTTTTTATCGATATTTATTTACTGTTTAGTATTCCCGGACCACAGCCTTCACCAGGCCGATCAGCTCGGCCTCGGTACCGTCGATGGGCTCGTAGTTGTCGTTCTCGGGCATGAGCCAGACCTGGCCGTTTCTGCGGCGCAGGCGCTTGACGGTGGCCTCGTCGCCGATCCGGGCGACCACGATCTGGCCGTCGTCGGCGGTCTGCTGGGGGCGTACCACCACCTTGTCACCGGACAGAATGCCCGCGTTTATCATGGAGTCACCCCGGACCCGCAGGGCGAAGCACCCCGGCTCGCCGTCCCAGGACATGGTCCCCTCCTGATTCTCCACCGCCAGGATGGGCACGCCCGCCGTGACCACGCCCACGACCGGGATCTGACCGGCCCGGGCATTGGTGGCGATGGCCCGCTTGCGGCCCTTGCTCTCGCCGCCCTGGAGCAGACCCTTCTCCTGCAGCGCCCGCAGGTGATAGCTCACCGAGGCCGTGGAGCGCAGCCCCACCCCCGCGCCGATCTCGCGAACCGAGGGCGCATAGCCGTTTTCCTGTATGAAATTGCTGACGAACTCCAGGATCTGTTCGGATTTGTCGGAAGTACGAGGCATGGCAATCCCCTCCAAATTTTTGTTCGTATACAGTATAGCACATCCTTTCCCAAATTGCAAACATTTGTTTCGCGCAATTGTTCGATTGCATGCGGGCAGTGCCCGCGGCCAATGCGTTACGAACTGCGTCAGTCGAATCACATCCTTTGGGCCCGCTCGACTGGTCGCTAGTTTCCGCTCTGCGTATGGAAATCGAAAAACATGACTGTGACCACAAATCAACCGCAGGGCGGACGGCTTGCCCCCGCCGACCAGCCACGATAATTGCCCAGCCAAGGCAGAAGCACCAACCGAAATCCACCATGTCATTGCGAGGAGCCGTCAGGCGACGTGGCAATCTCCTGGAACCATGTACGAATTGGAAAGCGGTACCAGGAGATTGCCGCGGCCTGCGGCCTCGCAATGACAGTGGTGGACGGCAGTTGGTTCTTCTGCTTTACAGTAGATTGGGGCTATGCTATAATCATTTCAACAAACTTGAATTTGACAAAGGAGATGTGCAATGAGCAACAAAGACATTATAAAATATTTTTACGAGGTGGTTGTCTCCGAAAACCTGCTTGATGAGCTTCATAAATACATCTCAGAGAACTGTGTGCAAAGAGTTGGAGAAAAAGTATATTTTGTTGGAACAGCAGGAATGAAACATCATCTTCTCGACGTCAAACAAACCTATC
>JAFQIL010000062.1 GCA_017397565.1 Oscillospiraceae bacterium
CAGAGTGGATGGTACCAATACAATTGAAGAAAATGTTTATTACATTATTCAACAAATTAGTATGCAACAGTCAACCTTTTGACGGGGCATAATGGTACAATTCTACTTAAAGTTGCATAAATGCAAACTCTAGCTGGTGGAAAGAAAGCATAACCTGTGGTATATTGACAATATACATTGTGCGAAAGCGAGGCATCGCAAATGAGTTTTGCAGAAAACTTAAAGAGCATTAGAAAAAAACAAAATATCACCCAAGAACAACTGGCAGATATGCTGTCAGTTTCAAGGCAGGCGATTTCCAAGTGGGAATCCGGACTGGTATATCCGGAAACAGAAACATTGCTGACAATTTCCAGGGAACTAAATGTTTCGCTGGATTATCTGTTTGAAGACAGGCATCACATAGTCAGACCTAAAAGCACAGAGCGTACATCCAAGATTGATACGTATTTGAACTGCGCGGAAGTATTTGCCTATCGAAGCACCTGCATAAAGCGCAAATACGGTGCCGTCATTGTAAAGGATGATGCGGTGATTTCAACCGGGTACAACGGCTCGCCCCGTGGAATGGAGAATTGCTGCGATTTGGGAACGTGTCCCCGAATCGAAAGGAATATGCACCAAGGTGAAGGGTACGGTATTTGCAGGGCCATCCATGCAGAGGCGAATGCATTGCTTAACTGTTCCCGCCAACAAACCATTGGTGCGGATTTGTATTTGGCAGGCATCAATCCAAAAGATAATTCTATCCACAGAGCCAATCCCTGTCCGATGTGTGCAAGACTTATAATTCAAGCAGGTATCAACAATGTCTATATGCGCGTGGGTGAAGGAGTAGAAAACTATATAGTGCTTCCTGCCAAGGATCTTGTTTGGGTGCAGGATGCGTAAATTTGGCATAATTTTAGGCGCTGTTGCCATGCAACAGCGCCTAACTTGTTTGTTTTATCGATGTTCGCCCAGGAAGAACAGTGCCAAAGTACCGGGGCCGGAGTGAGAGCCGATCACCGCGCCGGTGTAGCCGATGAAGACTTCCTTCACACCGAACTTTTCCTTCACAATGGCTTCCAGTTTTTTGGCATCCTCCAGGCAATCGCCGTGGCAGATAAACACGGTGTCGTTTTCCCCAGGAAGACCCAGCTGTCCCATTTTGGCAGCCAGTGCCTCAATGGCAGCCTTTCTGCCCCGAACCTTGGCCTTGCTGATGAGATGACCCTCGTCATCCACATGGAGCACCGGCTTGATGTTCAGCATGGTACCCACCAAGGCGGTGGCTGCACTGACTCTGCCGCCACGCTTCAGATACATCAGATCATCCACCGTAAACCAGTGGCACAGACGGAAGCGGTTTTCCGTGACCCAGTCTGCCAAAGCATCCAGCGCCATACCCTCCTGCTGCTTTTTGCAGGCATACCATACCAGCAGTCCCTGACCCAAAGAGGCAGCCAAAGTGTCCACCACCCGGATCTTCCGCTGGGGATACTTTTCTGCCAACTCGTTGGCGGCAATGACGGCAGACTGATAAGTGGTGCTCAGACCGGAAGAGAAGGTCAACACCAAAGCGTCCAAACCCTCTGCCAGTACTCCTTCAATGGCATCCGACCATTGCTGCGGGTTGATGGCGGAGGTGGAAGCGGGCTCACCGGCCCGCAGACCCGCATACATTTCCTGAATGCCTTCGTCTACGGAGTCAGGAATGGTAGCACCACGGAAATTTACAAATAAGGGGGAAACAGTCAATCCCAGGCTTTCTGCCGTTGCCTTGGGCAGATCGCTGCCGGAATCGGTGATAATTTTAAAGTTGGACATAAGAAACGCTCCTGCTGAGAATTTCCCGAACATAGCCGGGATTTGCTTAAAACTATCATACCGCATCGTGGACGCAAAGTCACCCCTTAAGTTGGAGAAGCGGTTTTTTTGCTCTCCAAGAGGTAGAATTCCCCACTCTACTCACGGTAGAATGGGGAATTCGATTACTTTTCCAAAAATTCCGCAATTTGCGCAGCCACAGTACATTGGGGACGGTGGATACATTCCCAATAGGCACAGTCTACCTCCGCCGGCTCGTTGGCTTGGTTTTCCACCGTTACCATCCGGTTTTGATCCAAACAGCGGCAGTAGCCGGAAAAAATCTTTTCTTCCATTATACTTCCTCCAAAATACACATTCCGCCGGGGTTCAGTGTTACAACATCTCCGGATACAGAACCCAAACTGCGATCAAAGAGAAGCTTGCCGGCGGGAAGCTCCCAGGGAACATCGCTGCGGTTGACGCAGATGCGAAGGGTTTGTCCGGCATACTGCCGGGTGTAGCCCAGCTTGCCATCCCCGGCCCGGAAAAAGTGAATATCTCCAAGCCGCAAGGCGTCCAACCGGTTTCTCAGCTGGCCCAAAAGCCGGAAGTGGGCCAAGAGGGTTTTATTTTCCCGTCCCCAGGGGTAGGTGCGGCGGTTAAAGGGGTCTTTGTAACCTTCCATACCTGCTTCGTCTGCGTAATACAGGCTGGGTGCGCCGGGGAGGGTGTACTGGATCAACGATGCCATGATCAGTCGCTCCTCTGCCAGACGATACTGCTGGGCAGAAAGCCGGCGCTGGGCCTGCGCCTCCCGACTGCCTTCAAAATCGTCCACCAAGGCAGTGAGAATTCTTATGCTGTCATGGGTTCCCAAAAGATTCATGTTGCAAAGAAGTACCTGAGGGGGATAATTCTCTGCAATGGTCATCACCGTGTCGGCAAGTCCCCGGCCGTCATCGTGCCCCCGGAGGAAAGCCAAAATGGCATTTCGGAAGGGGTAGTTCATCACACTGTCCAGCTGACCGTCCACAAAATACCGCCGGCGGATCCCGTAGGCAATTTTGTTGGAGGCATCCTCCCAAACCTCGCCCATCAAAAGGGCATCGGGGCGCAGCTTGCGAAGGTGGGCTTTCAGGATCGACAAAAATTCCGAGGGAAGCTCATCGGCAACATCCAGCCGGAAGCCGTCACAGCCTGCCTTCAGCCAGTGGGCGATGACACTGTCTTCTCCGGTAATAATATAGTCAATAAAGGCAGGATCCAGCTTGTTTACAGTGGGCAATGTGTGAAAGCCCCACCAACTGTTGTATTTATCCGGCCAGACATCAAATTGATACCAGGAATAGTAGGGGGAATTCTTCGTGCAATAAGCACCGTTGCCCCCAAAGCTTCGGTTTTTGTCGAAATAAAGACTGTCAGAACCGGTGTGAGAATAAACACCGTCCAAAATCACCCGGATGCCCCGCTTGTGGGCTTCCCGGCACATCTGGGAAAAGTCCTCTATCGTACCCAGCATAGGGTCAGGTGTTTTGTAGTCCGCTGTATCATAGCGGTGAGAGGAGAAGCTTTTGGAAATGGGGTTCAGATACAAAATTGTTGTACCGAGAGAGGCGATGTAGTCCATTTTTTCGGTGATACCCCGGAAATTGCCCCCAAAGAAATCGTTATTCAGCACCTGCCCGTCGGGGGTGGGCCGCCAATCAACTTCCTCGTCCCAATTCTTGTGAAGTTTGTAAGGTGTGAGCTTTCCCTGCAGATCGCAGTCGCCGGATTTGCTGAATCGGTCGGGGAAGATCTGATAGATCACCGCGCCCTTTGCCCAATCCGGGACGGTAAAATCTTCCGGGATGCAGCTGACCTGCCACAAAGCCCCATCTTCCATATTGGTATCGTCACCGTACTTAAACAGACGGAAGCTGCCATCGGGCTTGTAGATGCGGAAGTAATAGTGGTAAAGACCTGGCTCCGGGAGAGAAAAGCTGCCCCGGAAGATCTCGTAAGCCCCTTTCCGGGCCTGTAGTGTCATGGGAACGGACATGGATTTGCTTCCGTCAAACAGGGAGATCAGACACTCTACCCGCTGAGAACACACGGCGGCGGGAATATGAATGTGGAGCGTGCAAGCTTCCCCCGGCAAAAGCGTGCCGAAGGGATTCTTAAATTCCGGCTTTTTGCTGTCATAAAGTATCCGCATAGATTTTCTCCTGTAAGGCAGTCAAATTTCCAATTGTCGGGGAGTTTCGTCAGAAGTCTTGGCCCCCTCGTTTTGAGGGGGCTGTCAAAAATCGGTGCATTGCAACCGATTTTTGACTGGGGGAGTTCAATAAATAACGAACTCCCCCAGTCAAATTGCCTAATATCGGCAATTTGCCAGCCCTTCGGACCCGGGCCCCTTTTGTCCGCTTTGCGGACATTTTCCCCGCTAGCGGAGAAATCAACCCTCAAAACGAGGGAGCCGAGGGCGGCTTCGCCGCCGTGTTCTATCGCAACTGCCCGAGAAATGGCAATTTGACTATCTGTGATACTTTATACTTTACCACAAAAGCGGAATATACACAAGTAAAAACCGGAGCATTTGCTCCGGTTTTTATAGGTTCTTTTAGTTGCAAAGCATTTTGTGGAATAGCGCCATATACTTTTGGGCAGGCTTGTCCCAACTGAAGTCCTGGGTCATGTCCCGGTACTGTAGCTGCCGGAAGCCTTCGGGATCCTCCCGGTAGAGTGCCAGACACCGCTTCAGTGCGTACAGGAAGTCATCCGCATTGTAGCTTTGGAAGGTAAAGCCGAGACCGCCCAGTCCCTTGTCGTCCGCAGGGGGGACGGTGTCCCGGAGACCGCCGGTGGCGTGTACCACAGGAACTGTGCCATAGCGCATGGCGTTCATTTGGCTAAGGCCGCAGGGCTCAGACTTGGAGGGCATCAGATAGATGTCACCGCCGGCGTAGATTCGGGCGGCCAACCCTAAGTTGAAGGTGATCTTGGCAGCTACCCGGTCAGGATACTCCGCGGAAAGCTCCCGGAAGAAATGCTCGAACTGAGGTTCGCCGGTGCCCAGGATCAGCAGCTGACAGCTTTCCTCGGCAAGAAGCTTCCGGGCATTGTAGCAAAGAAGATCCAAACCCTTGTGTCCTGCCAAACGGGTCACCATCACCAGCAGCGGCACCTCCGGCTTTTGAGGAAGACCAACTTCCTGCTGCAAAGCCGCTTTGCACAGGGCCTTGCCTTCCCGGAAGGTTTCCGCATTATAATGGGCAGGAAGATTGGGGTCGGTTTCCGGATTAAAGGTGCCTACATCAATGCCGTTGGTAATGCCGGTAAGCTTTCCGGCGGCACCGGCAATGACACCGTCCAGTCCATGGGCGTAGTAAGGATACATCAGCTCCCGGGAATAAGACTCCGAAACGGTGGTCACCAGATCACAGGTCTCAATGGCACCTTTCATCATGTTCACCGAGCCGTTCATATCCATAGTACCCCGGTACTCCCAGGGAAGACCCAGCACATCATCAAAGAAGCCGCCGTGGGCCCAACCCTGATACTCGATGTTGTGGATGGTGTACATACACCGGGTGTTGGGGAACGCCCAACGGTACTGCGCCTGCAGATAGGTGGGAACCATAGCAGTCTGCCAGTCATTGCACTGGATCACATCCGGGATGTAACCCATGTGAGCCAAACCGTCCAGACAGGCTTTGGAGAAAAAGGCGAAGCGCTCAGCGTCATCTCCATGGCCGTAGATGGCGCAGTCCCGACCGCCGAAGTAGTAATCACTGTCGATAAAATATACCTGCACACCGTCTCGGGGCGTTTTCAGCCGCACCAGACCGGCATATTGCCGCCGCCAGCCTAAGTGCACCTCGTAGGGGATCACCAGCTCGGTTTCATAGGCAAGGTTATCTTTGATTTTCTTGTAGTAGGGTAGGATCAGCACCACCTGATTGCCCGCAATTCTGGAAAGGGCAGAGGGCAGTGCCTCCATCACATCGCCCAAACCGCCGGATTTGCAGTAGGGCGCACCCTCGGAAGCGAGGATGGCTATTTTCATACGATCTCTCCTCTGGGGATGATAATGGGGTTATTGGGCGTGCCGCAAAGCTTTGCGCCGGGACGGACAACAACATCCTTGTCCAAAATGGCGTATTTCAGCTGGGCACCTTCTCCGATCACAGCGTCATTCATGATGACACAGTTTTCTACTTCTGCGCCCTGACCCACGGTGACATTGCGGAACAGCACGGAGTTTTCCACTTCACCTTCCAAAATGCAGCCGTCCGCGATGATGCAGTCCTCCACCTCGCAGTATTCGCCGTAATAGGTAGGCACTCTGTCACGGACTCTGGTAAAGACGGTGTGGTTGTAGCCAAACAGGTCATGACGCACATCTTTGTCGATCAGCGCCAAAGAGTTGCGGAAGTATTCTTCTACGGACTCGTTGTAAAGCGCGGCACCCTTGAACTGATAGACATTTACAGACAGTTGGCCTTTCTGCCACTGACCCAGCACCAGATCCCGGTCCATGTGGAACAGATTCCGGGCAATAAATTCCCGCACCTTTTCCCGCAGATACTTCTTGGAAAGAACAAAAATGTCCATGGTAGCCAGATAGCCTGCCGGTGCTACATAGTCTACGGCCATGTCCACGATTTCTCCCTGCTCGTCCAGCTTCAGAGCCAGGTCCAGCTGCTTTTTGCCGTCAGCCACACCGGCCTTAGTGACAACGGTGATGTCCCGACCGCTGGCAATATGGGAAGCCAAAACATCATTCAGATCAATGTTGCACAAGATGGAGGAGCCGGTCATAACCACATACTCATCCTCCGGACCGTAGGTCAGGAAATTCATAGCAGAATGCAATGTTTCCAGCTTCCCACGATAGCTGTGGGTTGTGGACATGGCAAAAGGAGTCAAAAATTCCAGTCCGCCCTCTTCCAGCTCCATGCCCCATTCTTCGCCGGAGCCGATGTGATACATCAGACTTTGGTAGTTATGCCGGGAGATAATACCCACCCGGCGGATGCCGGCAGCGGCCATGTTGCTCAAATGGAAGTCAATCTGGCGATACCGTCCGGCAAAGGGGATGGCTGCTGTGGTGCGCTGATTGGTAAATGCGCCCACGGCACCGTCGTTGGCGAAAATAATGCCCATTACTTGCATGACAGCACCTCCTTACAGCATTTCACCGGGCAGAAGCACGGTGTTACTTTCCACAACGGCACCCTTGGAGGTGACGCTGATCTGTTTCTTTTCCTTAGGACCAAAAGCGCCGCCTACCACGGCATTGCGGCAGACCTTACTGTTCTCACCCAAAATTGCGTGACGGACAATGGCACCGGGTTCAATGACCACACCGGGCATTACCACACTGTCTTCTACCACAGCACCTTCGCCGACGGTGCAGCCCACGGAGATCACGCTGTGGCGAACGATACCATAGACCTCACAGCCTTCCGCAATGAAGCAGTTGACAGTCTTGGCATTTTCGTCGATGTAAGAGGAGGGGAAGGCGTTGTTCCGGGCGTAGATCTTGCTGCGCTCATCACCGCGGATGTTGAAGGCAGGCTCTTTACCCAAAAGCTCCATGTTGGCTTCCCAAAGGGAGTCAATGGTGCCCACATCCTTCCAGTAGCCGTCGAAATTATAGGCCATCATCTTGTGACCGGCATTCAGCAGGTTGGGAATGATGTTTTTGCCGAAGTCGTTAGAGGATTCGGGGTCATCTTCATCGGAAATCAGAGCTTCTCGCAGAACATTCCAGTTAAAGACATAAATACCCATGGAGGCGTTGGTGGACTTGGGCTTTTTGGGCTTCTCCTCAAATTCATAGATGGAGTTATCGGGATTGGTGTTCAGAATGCCGAAACGGGAGGCTTCGGACAGGGGAACGTCCCGAACGGCAATGGTGCAGCTGGCACCGTTTTGTTCGTGATACTCCACCATGGCGGCATAGTCCATCTTGTAGATGTGGTCGCCGGAAAGGATCACAACATAATCCGGGTCAAAACGCTCGATAAAGTCAATGTTCTGATAAATGGCATTGGCAGTGCCTTTGTACCAGCCACTCTTCTTGTCGTGGCGTTCGTAGGGAGGCAGCACTTGGGCGCAGCTGTGGGTCTTGTTCAGACCCCAGGGTTGACCGTTGCCAATATACTCATTCAGCTCCAAAGGCTGATATTGGGTCAGAATACCAACGGTGTCGATGCCGGAATTTACACAGTTGCTCAAAGGAAAGTCAATGATCCGGTATTTACCGCCAAAGGGTACAGCAGGTTTGGCGGTTTTCTCTGTCAGAACTTTCAGTCTGCTGCCCTGGCCTCCGGCCAAAAGCATTGCAATGCAGCGTTTTTTCTGAAAATACATGATTTCAGCTCCTTATAGTCAAAGTGGCATGTTAAAAGATAAGGATTTCTATCCATAAATAACATATCATATTTTTGGCAATTAAGAAAGAGACAAAATGGCGAAAATATCCTCTGTTTTTTGGCTATAATCTACAATGTCTGCGATGGAGACAGGAAAATTACTGGGAGAATCGACAAAAACGTGCCGTTTTTCCATCCATACGACACCTAACCACCGGTCAAATTTCCAGCCGCAGTCTGAAAGCTGTGCGATTTGGGTATAACCCAGCTTTTCGTGGAAAGCCAGAGAGGCTAGGTTCTCCTGGGTGATGATGGCGTAGAGAACCCGATAACCCTGGCGTTTTAAGAGCTCTTCCAGGGCGCAATAGAGACGTCTTCCAATGCCTTTTCCCTGAATTTCGGGAGCAAGATAAATGGACGGCTCAGCACACCATTGATAAGCCGCCCGGGTAAAGGGGGCACTGGCATAGGCATAACCCAATACCTTGCCGTTTTCCTCCCACACCAGCCATGGGAACTGTTTTGTGATTTCCTGAAACCGGGCAGAGAATTCTTCTGCCGAGGGGACAGTATATTCAAAGGTGAAGGTTGTGTTTAAAACATAAGGCGCGTAGATATCCAAAATGGCCGGGATATCTTCAACACAAGCCATACGAATCATGTGTATTACCTCCGTAAAAGTCAAATTCCTGTTTATCGGGCAGCCGATGGCTGCCAATTGACAATTGAAAATTGACAATGGACAATTAAGGAGTCGCCAAAGGCGACATTTTTAAATCATTTCCGAAGGAAATACCACAATTGTCAATTATCAATTATCCATTGTCAATTCGTGCGTCAGCACGATAAATGGCAATTTAGCGCAGAAGCTTTATATTCTATTTTACCTGCTTCATAAGGGATTCGTCAAGGTTGACAAGTGGTATTTTGGGGAGTAAAATATATCTAGTTTTTCAAAAAAGAAGGAGGGAATACCATGGAATCCGGCAGTAGTGGCAATATACCGGGTCGAAGTAGACGGCGGCCGTATTTCGTGGCGGCCTTCTGTCTGTAACGACCCCCGGTATGTTGCCTTTCATTAAAAATGAAAGGAGGCAACCGTTATGGTGGAGCGTTTTGAAATTGTAGAAAAAGCTATCCTCAAAATGTTGGAGGATAAAAAATATGCTGCCTTGCGGGATGTCTTGCTGGTGATGAATCCCAGTGATATTGCAGCGCTGTTTTCCGGGATGGAGGAGAAGCAGATCCCCTTGCTGTTCCGGCTGCTGCCCAAAGAATTGGCGGCAGAGTCCTTTGTAGAAATGGAGACGGAGGCTCAGGAGCTTTTGATCCGGAGTTTTTCCGATAATGAGCTGAAAGAAATTGTGGACGAGCTGTATGTGGACGATGCGGCGGACCTGGTGGAGGAGATGCCTGCCAATGTGGTCAAAAGGATCCTGAAGCAGGCAGACCCGGAAATGCGCCGTTCCATCAATCAGATTCTACGCTACCCTGAGTATTCCGCCGGTTCTATTATGACCACGGAATATGTGTCTCTGCGGCCCAATATGACCGTGGAAGAAGCTATTTTGCGGATCCGCCGACAGGGCGTGGATAAAGAGACCATCTATACCTGCTATGTCACAGCCTCAGACAGAAAGCTTCTGGGCTTGGTAACGGTGAAGGATCTGTTGCTGGCAGAAAACGATGAGATCCTGATTCAGGATATTATGTTAACCAATTTGATCTATGCCAACACCAAAACAGACCAGGAAGAAGTGGCAAAAATGCTCACGAAGTACAATTTCCTGGCACTGCCGGTGGTGGATGGAGAAGGTCGGATGGTGGGAATCGTCACCTTCGATGATGCTATGGATGTTATCGAAGAAGAGACCACCGAGGATATGGAGCTGATGGGCGGTATTATCCCGTCAGAGAAGACCTATTTAAGAAGCACCGTTTTTGACCTGTTCAAAAGCCGGATCCCCTGGCTGATGCTGTTGATGCTGTCAGCTACTTTTACGGGACTGATCATCACATCTTTTGAAGATGCCTTGGCAGCCCAGGTGGCACTGACGGCCTTTATTCCCATGCTGATGGGTACCGGCGGTAACTCCGGCTCCCAGTCTTCCGTTACGGTGATCCGTGCCTTGAGCCTGGACGAACTGCGGTTTTCCGATATCGGCAGAGTAATCTGGAAGGAGCTGCGCACGGCGTTGCTTTGCGGCATTGCCCTGGCCATTGCCTGCTTTGCGAAAATCTGGCTGATAGACCGGCTTTTGATGGGGAATTACGAGATCACCTTCATGATCGATTTGGTGGTTTGCCTCGCGCTGTGTGTCACGGTGATCATTGCCAAGGCGGTGGGCAGCGTTCTGCCTCTGGTGGCCAAGGTTTTAGGGGCAGACCCGGCAGTTATGGCAAGTCCCTTTATTACCACCATTGTGGACGCGGTATCCTTGCTGGTGTATTTTCTCTTTGCCAGAAGCCTGTTATAAAGAAAACGAAAGAACCGAGGCGAAAAGCCTCGGTTCTTTGTATCAGAAGGCATCGTCCTGTTCTAAGAAAACAGGCATCTTGGTCTGGCTGGAGCGATAGGCAGCCAATATGATATCCACAGGCTTTTTGCCTTCGTATACATCCACAAGAGGCTGCCGGTCATTCCGAATGGCGTCAATGAGATCCGCAATTTGGGTAATGTGGCTGTCAAGAGAGAAGCCGGCGGGATTGCGGAAGCTGGCGAAGTTTTCCTTGTCAGAGGCCAAAGCGCTATGCTCCTGTCCCTCAACATCCCATTTGGTAATGGTATCCTCCGTAAGCTCCACTGTACCCTTGGTGCCGCTGATGGTAATGATCCTGGGATATCCCGGGGTAACAGAGGTAGTACCCTGGATCGTGCCAATGGCGCCGTTTTGGTATTCCAGCAGAACACTGGCGGTGTCCTCGACTTCAATATCTCTTGTCAGCGTTTTGCAAACACCGAAGACCATCTTCACAGGACCTACCAGATACTGCAGCACATCAATGCCGTGGATGCCCTGATTCATCAGCGCTCCGCCGCCATCCATTTCCCAAGTGCCCCGCCAGCCGGCAGAGGCGTAGTATTCCGGGGAGCGGTAGTATTTCATAGATACATCCCCGGTAAGGAGCTGCCCAAGAACCCCGTCTTCAATGGCTTTTTTCACAAGCTGCACAGCCTTGCTGAAGCGAAGCTGAGAAATCACCGCGCCTTTGACACCGTTTTTTTGACAGGCTAGCAAAATGTCCTGAACTTGCGCTTCGGTGATGGCCATGGGCTTTTCCACCACAAAATGCTTTTTGGCGTTGGCGGCCATCACCGCCATGGATGCGTGCAGACCGCTGGGGGTGCAGATGCAGACTACGTCGATTTCCTCGGAAGATAGCATGTCTTCCACGGAAGGAAATACTTTGCAGTTGTACTCCGCGGCAAAACGCTCAGCGCTTTCTAAGCTTGCGGATGTCGCGCCGATCAGCACAGCATCCTTTTGGGAGGCGATGGCATGGGCGTGCCATTTTGAGATCATGCCGCAGCCGATAATTCCAAACCCAAGTTTTTTCCCCATACCGATGCTCCTTAACCGATCATAGACAGGAAACGCTCCATATTGTCCTTGGAGGCCTGCAGACCTTCCAGATTTTTCTCATAAGATTCGTGACCTTCGTATTCCAGTCCCACATAGCCGTCGTAGCCGGCGGCTTTCAGAATGGAAAGACACTGGACGATGGGAACGACGCCGTGACCGAGAACTGTTGCGCGGATGTAGTTACCGCCCCGGGTTCTGAGGAAGCCTTCCCCGGGGAAGACATCGGTACCCCGCTTAAACAGGAAATCCTTGGCGTGTACATGGATGGTGTAGGGCGCTACCCGGCTGACGGCTTCAATGGGATCTTCATCAAAGCACAGGAAGTTACCCATATCGCAGAGCAGACCGAAGTTTTCATGATCTACGGCGTGGTATAGCTTTTCCAGCCGTTCAGAACCCTGACAGAAATAGCCGTGATTCTCAACGGTGGTGCGGATGCCCTTTTTGGCGGCATAATCCGTAACCTCAGCGCAGCCTCTGGCAATCCTGGGCAGCGCTTTTTCAAAGGACTTCACGCTCTTTCCGTGAGAACCGTCGTGGCGGATCAGCTTGGTGCCGAGGATCTCGGCAATATCTACCATACCTTTGACCCGGGCGATCTCTTTGTTCAGATCTCCGTCGCAGCCGTCAACAAAATCCGCAGGGAAGACAAAGTCAGAAACCGTCATGCCTAGTCTGTCGCATTCTAAGCGAAGCTTTTGAGCGTACTGCTCTTGGGTAGAACCGTCGTGGGGCAGGATCCGGGAAAAGGCGATGTTTTCAAAGCCCATTTCTTTTGCTTTTTGGATGGCAGATAACTGGCTGTTTTCCTTCATCCAAGTGCCGAAGCTGATGGTGGTTACGGTAAGCTTCATAAGGTGATACCTCCTTAGTGTTTCCCTGCAGATAGCAGCCTTGGGGGAATTTCCATCATACGCTTGCTGCTTGATACTGTTATTATAAAGGACGTTGTCTTATTTTACTAGAACAATATTTCGGTAGTTTTCTTCAGCTTCTGATAACAAAAGAAAAGCTGTCCGGCACAAAGGGTGCCGGGCAGCTTTCTTATTTGGATATTTACCTGCTGATGCTGATGCCCACTACGCCCAAAATAGCTTCGTTGGCAACGGCTTCAATCCGGATGCTTGCCAGTTCCTTGGCAGAATCAAGGCGGATCCGCTTCACGGTAGCGTGGTTGAAATTGTTAAAGTAGAAGATTTCGGCCTCGGTGGTCAGGGCAGAGGTGAGCCAGTCGTCAATGCTGAAAGGATACACCAGCTTGGTAGATTCCTCTGTACCGTCTGCATAGGAAACGGTGATCCGGACATTTTCCACACCGGTATGCATGCAGTAGGTGCTGGCTACGAAGCAGACAGCCACTTCCTGTCCGCATCCTTCCAAAGGAACGGTGATGGCGGTGGGGAAATTCTCGTAAATGGAAACGCAGGCCAGGTTCTCGTTCTCTGCCGGGGTGGCAAAGGGAATGCCCGAGGGGGAGAAGACGGTGCCACCGGATTGACGGAAGAAGGAATCCTCCACATCAACCACATGGCGTCCCTTCTGATTCCAGTTGTGGGAGTAGCGGGCATTCTGGAACAGACTCATGGAAAATCCTTCGGGACGGGGACGGATATAGGCCTGCTCATGAACCTCGGTCATGTTGCAGTTAAAATACCGGGAAAAGTCCACCGGCCGGAAGGGTTTTTCTTCCAAAGGTGGTTCAGCAACGGATTCTGTAATGATGTTGTAGTCCGCGGCAACCCAGGCCCGATATTCTCCGGAAGTTACCAGCAGGAACAATGTGTGATCTCCGGGAATGTTCTTTGCGGTGGCATAGACGGTGTTGTCCGCAACACGGATGTTTTCCAGCGCTTCGGAAATGTCATAGACCTCGGCAAGCGTTCCTTCCTGCACACGGAACGCCAGCCGGTTTCCGGCAAGGATCGTATCCGGGACGGAAACCCTGGGAATGGGGCGGCTGCCGTGGTTGATTTGCAACAGGGATCTGCCTACCTTGTGGGTTTGGATCAGAAGGAAGCAGTTGTTGGGAGCAGCCTCGATTTCATAGGAAACAGGCTTGCCGTCCAGCAGAACCGCCTCTACATCCGCAGCTCTCATGGGGATGCGAAGCTGCTTGGTCTCTGTGCGGTCACAGCAGATTTGGAAAGTTTCCCGATTGCCGCATCTGTGGTAGTGCAGGGAAATATCCTTAAGCTCCAGGCTGGCATGATCCCAATCGGCCGGGAAACCGGGCGCAATATGTATCCGATCGCTGAGGGCATCGATCCGGATGCCAAACAATCCTTCCACCACAAGCCGCAGATAAGTACTGGAAACATCGCTGAAATCCAAATCGCCAAAATCAGATGTGCCTCTTGCGGACTGAATGTGGGGTGCCATGCCGGGATTTCTGCCGGTGAAATAGCAATCCGCGATGCCGTCCAAAAGCTTTTTGCCCTCTTCTTTAAGACCTACCTTGAAATAGGCCAGGGCCAAATGGGCGTTTTCTGCCGGGAAAATGCCGCAGTTGGAGTACTGCTTGGGCAGCCAGTTGGAGGAATAGCACAGTCTGCCCCCTCGTCCGGGAGTGACAATGTTTTGAATGTGATTTTCAGTGTAACGCAGCGTGCGATAAGCTTTCCGGTGATCGATCATGTCAGAATCGATGACATGGTATACAGAGGGCAGCTCGGTAGAAGGGTGGATCAGGCAGTTACCAACAGTGTCTAAAGATTCCGCAATCACACCCTCCTGGGGAATCCACAGCTTTTCATTCAATGCCTTTTTGATTTTTTTTGCATGGTTTTTAAAACAGGTTCCGTCCCGGCCAAGCTTTTCGGCAAGCCTGGACAGCACCAGATTTGCCCGATAGTTATAGGCGGTGGACTGGGCGCAGCCGGCACCGTTGTAGTTGTGTCCGTCGGAGATCCAGGTGTTCAGCACATTCTGATAAAGGCCATCATCATCCGGGTCGAAGATCCGTTGTTCCCACTGGGCCATGGCACAAAGGTCATCAAAATGCTTTTCCGCCAGAGAAAGATCGCCTGACCACTCCAGATAGTAGAGCATCATATCCAAAGCACATTCCTGCATATTGTAAGGGCCGTAGCAGGGGGTCATATCGGCGGTGAAATAGGCAGGCAGTCTGCCTACTGGGTTTTCCAAATTGTGAAAACGACGGTCAAACTTGCTGCGACCTTCCGGGATGGGACTGTCATCGTACCACACCCTTTCATTTGCCACATCGCCCTTGGTGATATAGCTCAGCCACATTTCCATGGTCTTGGTAACCCGGTCACCCCAACCCAAGACAGTGGGCGCATACCAGTTTCGCCAGCCCAGAAAGGGGGCATGGTAGGCAAATGAGCCGTGATGGAAGGAATCCTTGTGCCAGGATGCGTCCATGGCAATCACCGTGGGAGCGACAGTCAGATCCAAAGGGTGATCCGGAGTGGCTACATCGATGCAGGCAAATTTGGTATAGATCTGCTCTTTGATAAAGCCGATAGGGTCTTCCATCGCCAGCCACTTATCCAAAACAGCTTCGTCTTCATTCCGGATGGCAACAAGGAAACCGTCCAATACTTTACCCGGCTCGATCACTGCGGAGATTCTTACCACCTGATCGTCTTCGTTCTCCGGGGGGTTACCCAGGAAGGTGCTGGGGTAATTGTCTGCCATAGCCTTGGCGGAGCCTAAGCTGAACTCCGCATCAAAGCTGGTGGCAACGCGCATGGTGGTACCATCGGGGTGGGTGACGCAGGCTCGGTTTTTTTCGATGGTTACGGTGTTTTCTTTGGCATTTTCCGGGACAAAATAGCGCCGGGATTCGCCGGTGTATTCAAATCGCCCCTGAATCTCAGTAAGGCCGCCAAAACCTGCGACAAAGAAGCAGCGCTGATCGGTGGTGATGTGGTAATGGACAAGATAACCGTCCTCAGGAAGCAATGGATAGGCTTCTATCTTCACCCGGACATCGGGGAACCAGGAAGAAATCTGGGAAAGCTCGTATTCCATCCAGCCGTTCTTAAATTCCGCGAGAATGTCCTCAGAATTGTGGAACCACCGGGAGGTTTGGTCGATCTCATTGGTGTAATAGAACTGGGAGCGTTGACCCGGGGTAATGGCCAGACCGCTGGTGAGGACACCGCATTTTTTTTGATAGGTGACAGCGCCGGCTGTCCAGTCGCAGACTGCGCCCATAAACTGGGGCGCATCACCGGCAAAGGTAAAAAACCGCTCCGGCTTGTTGTCATTGGCATGGCTGCCGTAGAGCGGACGGTTGAAGCGTTCAGAGCTTCCGCTGATGGCATAGCCGTTTTCTGTTGGCGTGTACCGGGTTTTCGCGTCCATATGGATTCCGCCTGTGTAGCGTTTTATTCTATAATAGCATAAGGGGTGAAAGAATTCTTGCGATATTTTCACCTTAAATGGTAAAATCGTCACCAAATTTACGTTTGTGAAAAGAGCGTGTCGAAAAACACGAATGCAATTGGAATGCTTTGTGGAAACGACTTGCAAAATGTTTGCCAATTCCCGTTTATTGGGCAATTTATACCGGGCGTATCTCTATAAAAAATAATTTGGGGGCTGTTGCGTGGCAACAGCCCCGGGATATTAGGAAAGCTTACCAATCTGCAGCGCCGCTTCGTAAAGGGCGCAAAAACGGCGGTATTTTTTCTCTGTTTCTTCGGTGGGAGCAGGGGAGTAGACGGTTTGGAAAGAAACGCAATCCTCGGCGGCTTCTTCCAGAGAGCTGAACCGACCGTCGCTGACGGCCGCCACCATAGTGATGCCTAAGCAGGCGGCTTCCTTCTCGGTGGGGATCCGTACCGGCAGCCCGGTGATGTCCGCCTGCAGCTGACACCAGATAGGACTCTTCGCGCCGCCGCCGGTGGCGATGATGGCATTGGGCTTCATGCCGGCCTCTGCCATATGATCACAGTTTTTCCGCAGAACGAAGCTGACACCCTCCATGACCGCCCGGGCCATGTCAAAAACATCATGCTCCTGCCGCAGTCCCCAAAATACGCCGGTGGCATCGGCATCAAATTCCGGGGCATTTGTACCGACAAGATAAGGCAGGAACAGCAGCTGATTGCCGCCCCGGTCTGCCAAAACTCGGTTCATTTCGTCGTAGCCATGATCTCCCATGCAGGTTCTGCGCAGCCATTCCAGGCTGACACCGCCGCTTTCTGCCACCGGCAGCATCACATGGGTGTCCGGCAGGAAGCCGTAGTGCATAGCAATGCCGGTGTTTTTGTCCGGCGTATCGTCGCACATGGTGGCCATGGCCATCACCGTACCGGTGGACAGGGTAATGCCGCCGGGGAGAATGTTACCGGTACCGATCATGCCGGCAAAGTGATCCAGTGTGCCAATGTTGACCTTGACATCAGAAGCCAGATGCATTTTTTCGGCGATTTCCGGCAGCAGGCAGCCGGCTACGGTGCAGGGCTCCTGCAAAGGCGGCAGCTGATTTTCAGAAATACCGATGGCGTGAAGCATCTTCTGCCAGTATGTCTTCTTGTAAATATCAAAATAGAAAGAGAAGGTGGCGATGGACATATCCCCGGCCTTCTGCCCGGTGAGATAGTACACCACATAATCTTTTAAGAGCATATAGGTAGCGGCGTTTTCATAGACCTCCGGGCGGTGCTTTTTCAGCCACAGGATCTTGGTGGCGGGCCATGTGGGGAGAATCGCCATCTGACCGGTGACGGCCTCGCAGGTCTTTTCGTCAAATTGGGCGGATAAAGCCTTGCATTCCTCGGTGGAGCGCTCGTCCATCCAGGAAATGGCGTTCATCAAAGGCTTTCCTGCCTTGTCAATGACCACCAAAGATTCCGCCTGACCGGTAAGGGCGATCTGCCGCACTTGGGAAATGCCTTTTTCTTTCGCCATTTGCCCCAAAAGCTCCGTCAGCTCCCGGCAGTAGACCTCTGCGTCAAATTCCACAAAGCCATTTTCACGGATATACTGCACAGGACGGCTCTGCCGATCCAAAAGATTCATATTTTCATCATACAGGGCAGCTTTGATGTTGGTGCTGCCAAGATCTACACCGATGTACATAGCATTCCTCCATTAAAAATCCTTAATGAAAGCATAGTATGTTTTTTTTTGCTTTGCAATAGGCAAAATGTACAATTTTTTTGCTATGCTTTCAGAAAGATGGAAAAGCGATTGACAGACCGTTGAAAACTGGACTATAATGCAGAAAATGAACCCTAAAAAACGGGAGGAGCATTTATGCGATATTTTGAAGACATTCTGAAAACCAGCGAAAATCGCTTACCCCAGCGCAGCTACTACATTCCGGAAAACGAAGGCGCTTATACGCTGCTGAACGGAACCTGGCGGTTTCATTATTATCCTGCGGAGTATCTGAAGGAGGAAAATATCACCCAATGGGATGAGATCCCGGTGCCTTCTTGCTGGCAGCTGCTGGGCTACGAAGAGCCAAACTATACCAATGTGTCTTACCCCTATCCCGTAGATCCTCCCTATGTCCCGGATGAAAATCCTCTGGGCGTGTACGAGAGGGAATTCACCGTGGAGAATGCCGAAAACCGCACCTACCTGGTGCTGGAGGGCGTGGCATCCTCGGCAAAGGTGTTTGTGAACGGTCAGTATGTGGGCTTTACCACCGGCAACCACCTTCAGGCGGAGTTTGATCTGACAGATTATGTAAACCAAGGCGAGAATACTCTGCGTATCGAGGTCCTGAAATGGACGGTGTGCAGCTATCTGGAGGATCAGGATTTCTTCCGGTTTAACGGTATTTTCCGGGATGTCTACCTGCTGTCCCGGCCTCAGGGTCACATCGTGGATATTGATATCCGTACCGAAAACAACCGGGATATTCTGATCCGGTTTGACGGAGAAGGGGATATCACCCTGCTGGATCAGGGCAAGGTGCTGGCAACGGTCCATGCCCGGGGCGAAGCAAAATTCACGATAGAAGACCCCGTTTTGTGGAATGCGGAAAAGCCTTACTTATATGAATTGCGCTTTGAATCTCAGGGCGAGGTCATCACCCAAAAGGTAGGCTTCCGGACGATTGCCATCTCTGAGAAGAAAGAACTGCTGATCAACGGCGTTCCGGTGAAGCTGCAGGGCATCAACCGCCATGATACCCATCCCACCAACGGCTGGGTCATGACCAAAGAAGAGCTGATGCTGGACTTCGCCCAAATGAAGAAGCTGAACATCAATACCATCCGCACCTCCCACTATCCGCCCACTCCCTGGTTCTTGGAAAAGTGTGATGAGCTGGGCTTCTATGTGATTTTGGAAACAGATCTGGAATCCCATGGCTTTGCCCACCGGGGTGGCACAGACGCAAGCCGATGGGGCTATGTCTATCAGAATGCGGACCGGGATAACGAGTGGCCCTGCCGTATGCCCCAATGGCAGGGAGAGTTCGTGTCCCGTATGGTTCGGGCGGTGGAGCGGGATAAAAACCATGCTTCCATCATTATGTGGTCCACCGGCAACGAAAGTGACTTCGGTGAAAACCAAAAGGCCATGATCCGCTGGATGCGCCAGCGCGGGGACGGACGGCTGATCCACTGCGAGGATGCCACCCGCCATGCAGACTATGCCCCCGAAAGCGGCGCGCAGACCTATGTAGATGTTCATTCCCGGATGTATACAGATCCTGCTTGGTGCCAAAATTACTGTGAAGACCCGGAAAAGACACTGCCCTTGTTCCTGTGCGAGTATTCCCACGCCATGGGCAACGGCCCCGGCGATGTGTGCGACTATTGGGAGGTCATCGACCGGTATCCTAATTTCCTCGGCGGCTGCGTTTGGGAGTGGGCAGACCATACGGTCATTGAGGACGGTGTTCCCAAGTACGGCGGCGACTGGCCCACAGAGAAGGTGCATTTCAATAACTTCTGCTGTGACGGACTGGTGTTTTATGATCGCAGCTTCAAGGCTGGCTCTTATGAAGTCAAAGCTGCCTATCAGCCAATCCGTGCCTGGCTGGAAGCAGGGAAGCTGAAGATCAAAAACCGCCTGTCCTTTACAAATCTCAATGAATATACCTTTGTATATAGCCTGCAGGTGGACGGGGAAACCGCTCAGTCCCATCAGCTGACCTTGAATTTGGCTCCCGGCGGGGTAACGGAGCTTCCCTTGCCCCAAAATGTCCCGGCAGCTTGTCAATTTGGATGTTATGTAAACTGCAAGCTTATCAATGCCGATGGCTATCAGGTGGCAGCCGCCCAGCTTTCCCTGCAGGTTCCCGTAAAGAAGCTGCCTGAGGCAGAGGGGTCTGCGGTGCTGACAGAAACGGACCATGCCATCATTGCCTCCGGCGACGGTTTCGAATATACCGTTTCCAAAGACCGGGGCCTGCTGGTATCTGTTTGCTTGAACGGTGAGGAGCGACTGGCAGCGCCTATGATCCCAAGCATTCTCCGGGCACCCATCGATAACGAGCGCAGAGCCAAGGTTTCCTGGGTTCGGGGCAAGAGTGAGAATATGGATCAGACCTTCCATAAAACCTACCGCTGCGCCATTCAGGATGGCAAGATCGTTATGGAAGGTGCCTTGGCAGGCGTTGCCCGGACACCGTATTTGCGCTACCGCACCGAGATCACCGTCAGCGCTGACGGAAAAATGGACTTTGCGGTGGCAGCCGACGGTAAGGAAAGCTGCCCCTGGTTCCAGCGGTTCGGCTTCGAGCTGACCTTGGCGGAGGAGAATGCCCAATTCCGTTACTTCGGCAAGGGCCCGGGGGAGAACTACTGTGACTTGGGCCGCCATGCCGCCTACGGCCTGTGGGAATCCAACGCGGAAAAGGAGTATGTGCCTTACATCATGCCCCAGGAGCACGGCAACCATTTTGGTGTTCGTTATCTGTCCTTTGAAAAGGGGCTGACGGTAACCGCCGATACCCCCTTTGAATGTAATGTCTCCAAGTATTCTGTTATGGATCTGTACAGCGCGAACCATATCAACGAGCTGCACCCGGATGGCTATACCCATGTCCGGATCGACTACCGCAATAGCGGTATCGGTTCTGATTCCTGCGGCTATCCGCTGATGGATAAATATAAGATCGTGGATAAGCACATGAAATTCAACTTCCGCATCAAACCCTAAATAACACCGGGACAGGCTGATTGCCTGTCCCGGACTTGTTTTGCTATGCCAATTCCCGTTTGCCGGGCAGTTGCGTTAAACATCGTAGGGGCGAGCATTGCTCGTCCGTGTGATTTTGTGAAATAAAATCACATCGCCGTAAGGCGATAACCGATTGTTTTCCTGCAGAAAACCAACAAATTGCGTTGCAATTTGTTGGCGGACGGCCAATGGCCGCCCCTACAAGGCGTTTTACAACAGCTCGATAAATGGCAATTTATCTCCTACAGCGCCTGCACCATCTTCTCAAAGGCGGCGATCTCTTCTTTGCCTTCCAGAACACCGATGCTCACCTGGAACTGCGCCTTGCCGTAACCGGGCAGCTTCGGCAGCGTGCCGTTTTCCCGTTCTCTGGCTCTGCCCATAATATTGGTGTTGGAGGGCTCTAAGCCCATGGCGTAATCATGGGAGCAAAGGTTCTTCCAATGGATCAAAATGGGCAGGGTCTCTAAAGAATACTTCACATAGCAGCCAAGACCCAGCTTGTCATTGATCAGCGCGGCATAGGCAAAGCCCTCGCTGTCAGCGGTGTTGGTATGGCTGAACAGCTCTTCGTCCTTAATATCCTGAGGCTCACGGCAGAGATTCCAGTCTGCGGGCATCGGGCCGCCCTGTTTGTTGGTGTGCTCGCCCTTGCCGATCACGATCCGGGAGCCGGGGCTCAGTAGGGGATAGCCCAGATTCACATGGTACAAAAGCATATATTCCGCTTCGATGGCTTCCCGGTTGACAACCGTATCCCGGATGGTGATCTCCTTGCCCTTTGCCGGGAAAAAGATACTGCGTTCCAAGTCCAGCTGATGGGCAGCCAGAGCACTGTCACGCATAGTGCCGGTAATGGTAACGCCGCTTTCGTCACGGATCACATTGACATTCCGGGCAGGCTTCATGCCGATCCGGCCGTGGGTGGGATGATACACACCGCCATCCTCGCAGCCACCGCCGCAGTTACCCAAACCGCAGGTGTAGAGCATACCTGCCCGCCAGTTGAAACCGAATTCACCGGGGGCGGCGTTAAAGAACTTGTTGGCAACCAGACCGTTTTTGGTCTGGAAAGACAAATTTGTGCCCTTGAAAGAAAGATCAAAAAGATCCAGGCACTCGTCCTCCAAACAGGTGGCGTAAAGACCCTGACTGTTGCGCAGTTCAATAGCCCGGACTCCGTCGGATACATCGTCCCGGAAGGTAATGCGCCGGGCGGAGAGCAGCTGATTTTCGTTACCTACATAGCGAAGCTCGTTCATAGTGTTTCCTCCTTATATAATAAGGTATATTGTCATTTCCAGTATAGAGCATTCCCAAGCCCCTGTCAAACAGTATTTCTGCCCCAACAAATTTCCGTTTATCGGGCTGTAGGGGACTTATTTTCCCGTCCCTTACAGCGGCGCAGCCGCTGAGCTTCCCCCACCGGGGGAAGCTGGCAAAAATCTTTGATTTTTGACTGATGAGGGGATATTTTAATCTGTTTCCCCCTCATCCGCCTCGCATTCGCTCGGCACCTTCCCCCCTAGGGGGGAAGGTTTGTGGGACGGGAAACCCGTCCCCTACTCCCCGATAAACGGGAGTTATCAGGATACAAGCCTTTTGTGGCCAGCGTTATAAAGTGTGAGATTCAGTAAAAGGAAAAGATGTTTATGTCACATTCCCACCGTTGACTTTTCTTGGAAACTATTTTATATTGAATATAGGTATATATATTTTAAGGAGGAACGATTATGATTCTGACTACCAAAGAAAACCTGCATGCTTATGCCTCTTTGAACCCCTATTTCGAGAAAGCATTTGCTGCACTGAAAGAAGTTGCTGCAGAAGAGTTTGTTAAGGGCAGACATCCCGTTGACGGCACCGATATCTACATCAACGCCGCCCAGTACCAGACCCATCCTGTAGAGGGCGCTCTGGCAGAAGCCCACCGGGTCTACATCGATGTGATGTGGATGATCTCCGGTAACGAGCAGATCGGCGTAGTTCCCGTGGAGAACCTCACCGATATTACCAAGGAATACGCGGAAGCCGGCGACGCGCTGCTGGCCAACCTGCCCGCAACCTATACCGCTTTGCAGATGACTCCTGACAGCGTCTGCATCCTCTTCCCTGAGGACGGTCATGCCCCCGGCTTGATCGCCGGAGAGCAGGGCGAGGTCAAGAAGCTGATCTGCAAGGTTCGTGTGGTGTAAAGCTATGAAACAGGCAGTAATGTACGGCGGCGGTAATATCGGCCGCGGTTTTATCGGCGCGTTGCTCAGTGGCTCCGGCTACCGGGTAACCTTTATTGATGTGGCAGAGCCGGTGGTCAAAGCCCTGCAGGAACAGGGGACTTACCCTGTTCGCTATGTGTCCAGTGAAGGACATGAGGATGTCTGGGTGAAAAATGTCACCGCTGTCAACGGCAATGATACCGAAGCGGCAGCCCAGGCCATTGCCGATTGTGACATTATGGCGACCGCAGTGGGAGCCCGAATCCTGAAGTTCATCGTGCCCAACATCGTGGCAGGCCTTCGCAAGCGCTGGGCAAAGGGCGAAAAGCCTCTGAATATCATCATCTGTGAAAACCTGATGGATGCCAATAAGATTTTGGAAGGCATGCTCAAAGAGCAGTTGACAGAGCAGGAGTGCGCCCTGTTTGACAAGACCGTCGGTCTGGTGGAAGCCTCCATCGGCCGGATGGTTCCTGTCCAAACCGAAGAAATGAAGGACGGCGAGCCCATGCGTGTCTGCGTGGAGCGCTATGGCTTCCTGCCGGTGGATAAGGCAGCCTTTATCGGCGAAATTCCCGAGATCACCAATATGGTGCCCTACGAGCCCTTTGATTTCTATATCAAGCGCAAGCTCTACGTCCATAATATGGGCCATGCCATCTGCGCCTACCTGGGCGACATTTTGGGCCTTCAGTATATTTATGAAGCCATCGCTGTGCCCCACGTCCGGATTTTGGTGCAAAATGCCATGCTGGAAAGTGCTATGGCTCTTTCCAAGAAGTACGGCGCTTCCCTGTATGACCTGCAGCTGCACATCACAGATCTTCTGAATCGTTTTACCAATGCCGCTCTGAAGGACACCTGCCAGCGTGTCGGCGGCGATCCTGCCCGGAAGCTCAGCCCTTCGGACCGGCTCATCGGCTCGGCATCTCTGGCTTTGGAGCAGGGGATCTGCCCTGCCTATATTGCCATGGGCGCCGCCTGCGGCCTGCGCCGGTATCTGCTGGAGCAGCCCGAGGATCAGAAGCAGACAGCCGCCCAGGTTCTGCAGACCGTCAGCGGCCTGAAGGAAGAGGATGCGCTGTACCGTTTGATTCTGGAAAATTATGCCATGGTGGAAGCCGGGGAAAGTGTTGCCCGGCTGTGCGCCCGGGCAGATCAGATCAAAGCCCAGAGCCTTTCCCAGGTGATTTAATTGTCCCCTCTCAGACAACAAAATTCAGACAAAATGCAACCCCTCGTAAGATTTTGTCACAGATTCTACAAAACACCAAAAATGTGAGACTTTTCTAGAATTTGTGCAATATTAACGAGAGTTTGTTCCTGTTAGAAAATCCGTTGTTAAGATATAATATCCGTATCCATGAAAGGGGTGTCCCAATGAAAAACACAATTGCGGTAAAGGGTCAGACAAAGCTCATGACTCCTAAGCAGCGCTATTGGAAGAACATCTGGAAGCATCGTGAGTTTTACATGTTCTGCCTTCCCGGTATCATCTGTGCGCTGATTTTCCAGTACTATCCGATGTACGGCGTTTTGATGGCCTTTAAAAAGGTTGGCTTCGGTCAGACTGTTCACGAAGGTGAATGGCGCGGCCTGGACAACTTTATAACTCTGTTTAATCAGAAAGGCTTCAAAGAGTACCTGATTAACACACTGGATATCAACTTTACACTGTTGGCCTTCTCATTCCCGGTTCCCTTGATGCTGGCTGTTATGATGCACAACAGCCCGTCTCGTAAACTGAAGGCCATTTCCCAGACCTGTACTTATCTGCCTCACCTGCTGTCCATGGTCGTTGTTGTTTCTCTGCTGAACACGCTGCTGAACAACTCCTACGGCCTGATCAACATTCTGCGTGTGAGCTTGGGCAAAGAAAAGATATTCTTCTTTGAGGAAAAAGGCTGGTATAAGCCCCTGTATTTAGGCTCCTCCATTTGGGCAGGTGCCGGCTACAGTGCTATCGTCTATTTGGCATCCCTGTCTTCCATTGACGGCTCCATTACCGAAGCTGCCACCATTGACGGTGCCAGCAAGCTCCAGCGGATGTGGCATATCGACCTGAAGCTGATCATTCCCACCATCGTCACCATGCTTCTGCTGAACCTGGGTAAGATCATGTCTGCGGCCTCTGTCGAAAAGATCCTGCTGTTGCAGAACCAGGTAAACATGAAATGGACAGAAACCCTGGGTACTTATGTTTACAGAATCGGTATGATCGATACCCAGTATGGTATGTCTACCGCGGTATCTCTCTTCAATACCGCCTGTAACCTGCTGTTGCTCTTTGTATCCAACTGGGTCGCCAAGAAGGTCACCAAGACCTCCTTGTTCTGATTACCTCCCGGAAGTCAGAGTTTGAATTTTGAATAATAGGGAGGATTTTATCAATGCCTGAAAAAACTGCGATTCAAAAAGCTAAATTAAAGCCGGTCAAGATCAAGAAAAAGATCGGCAAAACCACCAGCGATAAGATCACCGATGTGATTATTTGCATCGTCTTGACGTTTATGTCTCTCATTGCCATTTTCCCGCTGTGGTACACCATCGTTGCGTCTTTGTCCAACCCCGTTCTGGTTGCTACCGGCAAGGTTATTCTGTGGCCCAAGGATGTTACCTTCGTTGGCTACGAGAGCCTGTTTGAGACCAAGCTTCTGTGGCGCGGCTACCTGAACACTCTGGAATATACCCTTGTGGGTACCTTCCTGAACCTGTGTGTTACCGTTCCCTGCGGCTATGCTCTGTCCCGTAAGACCCTGCCTTACCGGAATCTGATCTTCGCCTTCTTCATGGTTCCCATGTACTTTGGCGGCGGTATGATCGCAACCTTCATGGTCATCAGTGAGCTGGGCCTGTACAACACCTTCTGGGTCATGGTCATTCCCCACGGTGTCACCACCTTCAACATGATCATCTGCCGGAACTACTTTGACAGCAACATTCCCGACTCTCTGTTTGAGTCTGCAACCTTGGACGGTGCTTCCGTCACCCAGTTCTTCATCAAGTTTGTCATTCCTCTGTCCAAGCCCATCATCGCGGTTTTGACCCTGTACTTTGCTATCCCCAAGTGGAATGACTACATGAGCGGTCTGCTCTATATCAATGATTCCAAGAAGCAGACTCTGCAGTACATCATTAAGCAGCTGACCTCTACCGATGCGTCCTCCGGTGTTGTCGATAACCTGGCAGACCCGGAAGAGTTGCGTGAGGCAGAGATCAAGGCCGGTATTATGAAATACACGGTTATCATTGTAGGTGCGCTGCCCCTGTACATTCTGTACCCCGCTGTCCAGAAATACCTCATCGGTGGTATGATGGTCGGCGCCGTCAAGGAGTAATCTCCAAAACAAACCAATGGAAAGCCTCCCTCTGATGAGGGAGGTGGCAAAAATTCATTTGATTTTTGCCGGAGGGAGAGAAGACCAAGCTCTGTGCAGGAAACTCTCTTACCCCACATCGTTGATTTTCCGGAAATTCCGGCAATCATAAAATTAAAATCTTAGGAGGAAAAAATTATGAGCAAGATCTCCAAGCTTCTGGTTATGTTGCTGGCTCTGGTCATGGTTGTTTCTCTGATCGCTGGCTGTAAGCCCGCTACTCAGATTCAGCAGCCCAACCCTTCTCAGAGCGGAAACAATAACCAGGATCCTACAGATGGCGACAAGGATCCTACCAACGCCACCACCACACTCCCCGAAGCTGTGGACGAGTTTGATGGCGACGCCAGAATGATCTGGAACGACATCTTCCCCCTGGCTGAGCCTGTCACCTTCCAGATGGCAGTCCGCGGTGAGAAGGACTACCAGACCCTGATGGAAAAGTGCGAGTGGTACAAGTACATGGTCGAGAAGACCAACGTGCACATTGAGTGCGTCGTTCTGGGCTCCGACTACGCTTCCAAGCTGAACACTCTGGTTTCCACCGGTGCAGCTCCTGACATGGTTCTCGGACCCATCACCATCTCCTCTGCACAGGTCGTTGAACTGGCTGAGCGTGGTCAGATCATCCCCCTGGAGGACTACATCACCGATCCCGAGGTTATGCCCAACTACCAGCGTATGCTCAAGGCCATCCCCATCATGCTGAACAAGATGACTGCTCCTGATGGCCACATCTACTCTGTTGCCGGTCGTGCTAATGTTGCTGCTTCCGCATGGGAATCCCCCCTGGAAGTCAACATGGGCTGGCTGAAGCAGGTTCCCGGCTATGAAGACGGCAAGACCTTCCCCAAGACCATTGATGAGATGACCACCGTTCTGAAATACTTCCGCGATCATGACATGAACGGCAACGGCGATCCCACTGACGAGATCCCCTTCCTGATGGTCTCCAGCTCCACCTCCCCCACTGACGCTGCTGCTAACCTCCAGGGTCTGATGAACCTGTGGGGCATCGGCACCAAGGACGGCTCCAACGAGTACTATGTCCACATTGAAGATGACGATACCGTCACCATTGCACCCACCACTCAGAACTACCGTGACTGCATCGAGACCGTCGCTCTGTGGTACGAGGAAGGTCTGCTGTGGGAGAACTTCTTCCAGAAGGTTTCCAACGCTGACCACAACAAGATCCTTCAGAGCACAACTCCTCTGTGGGGCTTCTTTAACGGCGCCGCTTGGCTTCCCAACGGTCCCGCAGATAACGGCACAGTTCCCTGGCGTGATGACGTCACCCTGTGTATCCCCTTCGATACCGGCTACGATGTTCACTACTTCGTCAACCCCGCTTACACCGGCAACCTGAACAACTTCACCGTTTTCAATACCTGTGAAGAGCCTGAGATCCTGATGGCTTGGTACGACCTGTGGATGTCTCTGGAATCCACCAACAACGTTTACCGTGGCATGCCCAACGAGTACCTGCGTTGGGACGACGCTGATGACTACAAGGCATACTACGAAGCTAACCCCACCTGGTATCTGGATGAGAACGGCAATGCTCACTTCCCCCACCTGACTCAGGAAGACTGGGTAGATCTGAAGAAGTACGATGCTGAGCTGAACGACAAGAAGACTGAGGATCACCCCACGTGGTCTTCCATCTTCAACCAGAACGCTGTCTTCAAGGCTGTTACTGACGCTGAGATGATGGGCGGCGGCTGGCCCAGAACTGAGTACGGTGAAGAAGTAGTCATGGGTAAGTTCATGGAAGAGCATCCCGAGTACTTCGACCACAAGATGTGGCCCCGTCCCTACTCTACCGCTGATGAAGCTGAAGCTCTGACCGAGTACTGGCCCCAGGTCTTTGCTGTTATTCAGAACTACGAGGCTATGTTCATCCGTGGCGAAATGGACATCACCAACGATGCTGACTGGGAAGAGTATCAGGAAGAGCTGAAGGACGCTGGTTCCGAGGAACTGATCGAAACTCTGCAGTCCATGTGGGATCGCGTTAAGTAATCTTACTTAACAAAATACCCATAACGGAATTCGTTTTATAATGAATTCTGTAATACAATCACCCGAGGAGGGGCCACCCGGCCCCTCCTCATTTTTGTACAAAGAAAACCACCGGCGGTGCCGGTGGTTCCAAAAAGCTTTAGCTATGCCCAGTCCCGCCGCAGCGGAAAGCCTCCCTCTGACGAGGGAGGTGGCAAAAATCTTTGATTTTTGACGGAGGGAGAGAAACAAG
>JAFQIL010000063.1 GCA_017397565.1 Oscillospiraceae bacterium
ATTCCCTCAGTAAGGAAGACCAGCGCAGAATGTGGCGCTCGATCATCAAAGAAATATACATCGACGGAACTGCGGTAACCGGCATCCTCCCCCGCACTTAATTTTTTACCCCCACGGTGGACTAACTAACATAGCTCTGTACTGACCCCAGCGCCGCCAAAGAAGACGATGCGGTTACTTTCGGATATCCACTTTTTTAAGGTTTCAATTTTATCCATAACGGAATCCTCCTGTGGGCATTGCCAAATTTCCGTTTATCGAGCAATTACGATAGGGCGCAAAGGCTTCTCCTTGGGGAGAAGCTGTCAGCCTAACATGCTGACTGATGAGGTATAGGCTACATAGCAGCCGAAACAATGTCGAAATTTCTACTTCGCAGACCACCTCATCCGTCAAAAATCAGAGATTTTTGCCACCTTCCCCTCGAGGGGAAGGCTTGGGCGGCTTCGCCGACGTGTTCTATCGCAACGGCACGAGAAATGGCAATTTTATTTTACTTCACCGTATAGCAAAAAGCAACACCCGCCATCGGTGGGTGTTGCTTTTAACCGCGAAGAACATAAAATCTTTCTTCCGCATCCATTTCTTCCGTTCTTTCAAAGCCAAAGCTCGTATACAAATGGAGGGCATGGGGATTCTCATCATGCACGGAGGTATACACATCCCGGCAGCCGTATTGTCTGCGGATCAACTCCACCGCCAGCGGTAAAAAAGCTTTGCCATAGCCTTTCCCCTGATGTGCTACATCGATCATATAGCGGCAAAGCAAATAGCGATCCTCATCCCGGTCGTAACCGTAGAACACAAAGCCAACAGCGGTTTCTCCGTCCATCATGATACGGCAGTCCCAATCTTTATCATAGCAGCATTGGAGCAAAGAAAACGCATTGTTAGCGATCCATTGCTCATCCAAAGGGATCTTCCGTTCAGGATCTGTTGTCAGGAATGTTGCTTCCCGCCAATTATGTTCCGTTACCGGAACCAGCTTCAATTCCATGCTCCAAATCCTCCTGTGCCATTTCTTTCAGCAGCTTTTGGTCCTGTTTGGAACTTAGATCCAGCTTTGCATACATATCCGGGCGGCGCTCCCGGGTACGGCGAAGGGACTGCTTTCTGCGCCACTGGCGCACCTTTTCGTGGTTGCCGGAGGTGAGGATCTCAGGGATCGCTCTGCCGTGCCAGATCGCAGGTCTGGTGTACTGGGGATACTCCAAAAGGCCGTTAAAATGGCTTTCATCCTCAAAGCATTCCGGGTCTGCCAAAACCCCGGGCACCATGCGGCACACCGCATCGGTCACCGCCATGGCGGCGATCTCACCGCCGGTGAGCACAAAATCGCCCAGACTGATCTCTTCATCCACGCATTCGTCGATAAACCGCTGATCGACGCCCTCATAGTGGCCGCAGACAAGGATCAAATTATCCATTTTACTCAAACGGATGGCATCAGCCTGGCAAAAAGTCTTGCCGCAGGGACTGAGGTAGATGGTATGCACCGGACCGGCAGCCTCCTCGCAGATAGCTTCCCAGCAGCGATACAAAGGGTCTGCGTTCATTACCGCACCCCGACCACCGCCGTAGGGATAATCATCGGTTTGGTTCTGCTTGTTGGCGGTATAATCCCGGATCTGATGGACTTCAATACGGATGATCCCCCGATCCTGGGCGCGGCCTAAAATACTGTCGCTGAGCACGTCCCCTACAGACTCGGGAAACAGTGTCATAATGTCAATTCTCATCGCTGCGCATTCCCTCGATCAGTTTTACCTGCATCCGGTTATTTTCCATATCGGTGGACAAAATAAACTGCTTCACCGCAGGGATCATGTATTCATGCTCTCCCTGAACAACATACACCGAGTTTCCGGGGTAGTCCAAGACTTCCCGGATGACTCCGATTCTTTGGTCTTCGCAGTAAACTTCCATATCAACGAGCTCTGCGGCGAAGATCACCTCATCGTCGATATCCTCCCGGTAAAGCTCGATGACCTTGCCACGCATCGCCTGGGCCGCCTCCATGGTATCGATCCCGGAAAGCTTCACCAGATTACAGGTCTTCTGCACCCGACAGCTTTCCACGGTATATTCTACCCCTCCGATGCGGCAGCGGTCAAAGTCGCAAAGGTCCTCCGGGCTGTCCAGCCAGGGCAGCACCTTGACTTCACCCTTGACACCGTGGGTGGTGACGATCTCTCCGGCCTCAATAAATTGGAGTTTCATAAAATTACACCTCCAAACGGAAAATGCGTGACTTTCGCCACGCACAACCGTTTTAATCCATAATTTCGACAGTTACCCGTTCGCCGGTGCGTTGGGCAACAGTCTTAATGATGGTACGGATCTCCTTGGCGATCCGACCCTGGCGACCGATCACCTTGCCCATGTCGCTTTCCGCAACACGAAGCTCCAGCACCTTGCCGTCCTCGCCATCGATCTCGGTGACGGTGACGGATTCGGGATCATCCACCAGATTCTTTGCCATATACAGCAAAAGTTCCTTCATTGCGCTTTCTCCTTATAGAGATTACAGCACGCCAGCCTTCTTCAGCAGTCCGCGAACAGTGTCAGTGGGCTGAGCGCCGTTCTTAATCCATGCCTGTGCCTTCTCGGCATCGACAGTGATGTTGCCGGACTCCAGCAGAGGGTTGTAAGTGCCGATCTCCTCGATGCAGCGGCCGTCACGGGGGCTACGAGCATCTGCAACAACGATACGGTAGAAAGGAGCCTTCTTTGCACCCATTCTTCTCAGTCTGATCTTAACCATGAGTTTCACCTCCAAATTTTATCTGAAAAATCTATATCGCAAAGCAATTTGCTTTTAACGAACCTGTTTAAAACCCGGGGAAGCCGCCACCGAAGCCGCCGAAACGACCCATACGCTTCATCCGTTTGCCCATACCGGAGCCGGTGAGCTGTTTCATCATCTTTTGCATTTGCTCAAAGGACTTGAGCAACCGGTTTACATCCTCTACCTTGACGCCGGAGCCTGCCGCGATACGGCGCTTCCGGGAAGCGGCGATGATCTGGGGATTCTCCCGCTCATAAGGTGTCATGGACAGGATGATAGACTCGGTACGAACCAAAGCCTTTTCATCCACCTTCAGATCCTTCATGCCGGCACCGCCGGGCAGCTTTGCCAAAAGGTCCTGCATAGAACCCATGGACTTCATTTGCACCATTTGGTCATAAAAATCCTGAAGGGTAAACTTATTGCTGCGGAGCTTCTCCTCCATCTCGGCAGCTTTCTTGGCGTCAAAAGCCTTTTCTGCCTTTTCGATCAGGCTCAGCACATCGCCCATGCCCAGGATTCGGGACGCCATCCGATCCGGATGGAATGCCTCGATGTCCTCCAGCTTTTCGCCAACACCACAGAACTTGATGGGTCTGCCGGTAACTGCACGAACAGACAGGGCTGCGCCGCCTCTGGCATCGCCGTCCAGCTTGCTGAGCATGACAGAATCAATATCCAGCCATTCGTGGAAGCTCTGGGCGGCATTCACCGCGTCCTGACCGGTCATGGCATCCACAACCAGCATGATCTCATCGGGCTTTACGGCAGCTTTGATATTTTTCAGCTCTTCCATGAGCTTTTCATCCACATGCAGACGACCGGCGGTATCCAAAAACACCATGTCGTGACCATGCTGACGGGCGTAAAGCACCGCATCCTTGGCGATGCTCACAGGGTCGACCTGCCCCTTTTCAAACACCGGGATCCCCAGCTTTTCACCGCAGACCTTCAGCTGCTGAATAGCCGCGGGACGGTAAATATCACAGGCAACCAGCAGAGGGTTCTTACCCTGACGCTTCATCAGGCCTGCAAGCTTGGATCCGTTGGTGGTTTTACCCGCACCCTGCAGACCTACCAGCATAACCACGGTAGGACCGTTGGGGTTGATAGTGATATGCTTGATATCGCTGCCCATGAGCTTGCACAGCTCTTCATTGACGATCTTGACGATCATTTGGGCAGGGGTCAAAGATTCCAAAACATCAGCACCGACACAACGCTCTGTGACGGTTTTGGTAAAATCTTTTACCACTTTGTAGCTGACGTCAGCTTCCAGCAGTGCCATGCGGATCTCCCGCATAGCCTCCTTCACATCGGCCTCTTTCAGACGGCCCTTGCCACGAAGCTTTCTGAAGGTTGCCGCGATCTTTTCAGTTAAGCCTTCAAATGCCATAGTTTACTCCTCAAGTTGGTGTGCGGCAGAAAGGATGCTTGCAGCCTGCTTTGCCACTTGGGCATCCGGATGATCCTGCAGGCTGCTGGCCGCTTCCGCGATTTGACGCAGAGCCTTCCGGGTCCGCAGATCCCGGCTTACACAGCCTACATTCTCTTCCATCCGACGAAGCAGCGCCTCTGTACGGGTCAGGTTATCGCAGACAGCCTGCCTGCTGACACCCAAGGCCTGTGCGATCTCGCCCAGGGAAAGATCCTGATTATGGCGCATATCAAAGCACTCTCTTTGTTTGTCTGTAAGCATTCCGCCGTAGTAATCAAACAGCAGCGACATCTCCAATGCGTCCACAAAACCCCTCCTGTCAAGATTTATTCCTTGACACCTGAGGGATTATACCACAGAGATTCCTGCTTGTCAAGTATTTTTCCCTTACACCTCAGATTTATTGATCATTTTTTTGATGAGCCAAATAATGCCGTATACCACCCAGGCCAAATCTACAGGAACCAGCAGCGCGCCTACAATAAGCATCTGTGCACCGGCAAACTGAGAAATGACCGCTTTGGTTTCCGTTCCCATGCCTACCAACAGCACGATAACACCGCAAACGATCTCCAAGCCTGTCAGAATAATAACCGGCCACAGTCGGGTCATCACCTTGCTGGCCTTGAGACAAATAGCCAACTGGACAGCAAAAACTGCCGCAAGCATAATACCAAGCTTAACAATAAATCCCCAATCCATATTCGTATTCTCCTTTATCTGATACAGTACCATGTACTTATTTGACAAGTTTTGAAAAATCCCAATTTTTCATACAGCCGAAGCGCTTTTTCATTGGTGGATGCCACCGTCAGTCGCAAGATCGGCTCAGAAGCTGTACCGGCCAAGGCTGCTACCACATCCGCACCCGCCCCGGGGCTGACCGATGCCACAAATTGAATCGTATCCCCCGAAACTCTGCCGATGCCCAAAAGCTTTCCGTTTTTGTGGACGAAATACCCCTCCCCGGATGCCAGCAATTCCTTGCGCTGCTGGTCTGTCATCCAGGCGCCCATAGGGATCCGGGCAGTCTTTTGGTTGTAAATGTCCGCCCATTGGTTTAGATTCTCCGGCAAAACAGGCCACAAGGCTGCTTCCGTTTCCGGCAAAGCAGCCTTAGCTATCTGCATTTGCACAAGCTCCGTATACACCGGAAGATCCTGAGGCAGATCCTTACCTGTGGCATAGATCCGCTCTGCCCCGCAGGCCCTTAAAAACCGGGCACATTCTTCCAAAAGAAGTTTGGGCTCCAAACTGGACTGGACACGGATGTAGCCTTCCTCCCGATAAGGGATCTGGGACAGGATCAGAGAAGCTGCGCCGTACTGCGTAGTAAACACAGGGATATCCTTCATATTCTCACTCCTTGGGATATGATACCATTTCCCTTCCCGCTAAGCAAGAGTATAATTGTTAAATTTCCGAAAACCAAAGTTTTTTTCCAAAAAACACTTGATTTATTCTATAATTTCTGTATAATAGCCACATTGTACCTGAAGAAAGGAGGACGATCCGATGAAAAAGGTCATTTGTAAGAAAGAATACGATACCGACACCGCTACCCTGATCCAAAAGTACACCTACAGCTACTTCGGCGATCCCAAGGGCTATGAAGAGCTGTTGTTCCAGACTCCCGGTGGGCTGTATTTTCTGTACGTACGGGGCGGTGAAGATTCTCCCTATCCCTGCGAAGACATTCTGCGTCTGGCAAAGACCAAGGTCAGCGACTGGATGGAGAACCACTGATCTCATATCAAGCCGGCGGTTGCTTTTCGCAGCCGCCTTTCTTTTTACCAATTCCAGCTTTCTTGACACAAGTGGTATGATAAAAATAGAATTTGCCAGGCAAAGGAATGACCTATGTGAAACGATTATTTGCCCTTTTAGGGCTTGCTTTTCTCCTGTGCGGCTGCGCTTCCCGGCATAAGCCTGCCCAAATAGCCGCCACCACCGCCCCGGTATACGAATTTACACAGCGTCTTTGCCAAGGGACGAACCTCACCGTTTCCATGCTGATTACAGAAAATGTATCGTGTCTGCATGACTATTCCCTGTCCGTAAGTCAGGTCAAGGCCGTGGAGGGTGCTGAGCTGCTTGTTCTGTCCGGTGCCGGGCTGGAAGCTTTTATGGATGAGCTTTTGAACGGCAAAGCCACAGCAGACAGCTCCGAAAGTATCCATCTGCTAGGCTGCGAGCACGAACATGACCACGGTGATCATGCTCATGAGGATGCCGACCCCCATATTTGGCTTTCCCCGGAAAACGCTATGGTGATGGCAACAAACATCTGTGCATCTCTTTGTGACCGGTATTCCCAGTATCAAGATATTTTTGAAACCAATCTTCAACAGCTTTTACAGGATCTGCAGGTGCTGCAAGCCTACGGAAAGGATCAGCTTGCCGATCTTCCCTGCCGGGAGCTGATCACCTTCCACGATGGCTTTGCTTACTTTGCCCAGGCTTTCGACCTGACCATTCTGAAAGCTGTGGAAGAAGAGTCCGGCAGCGAAGCCTCTGCCGGGGAGTTGAAAGAGCTTTGCGGTCTTGTGCGGGAGCATCAGCTGCCTGCCGTTTTTACAGAAGTATTCGGCAGCACCGGCGCGGCAGAAATTCTTTCCCGGGAAACCGGTGTTCCCATTTTTCAGCTGGACATGGCTATGTCCGGCAGTTATTTCGACGCAATGTATCACAACATTGACACAGTAAAGGAGGCTTTGGGATGAGACCTTTTCTTCATGGCGGTGGCTGCGCTGATGCCTGCTGCCTGCGGGTGCAGAACCTGTCTGTAACCATTGGTGGCAGCCAAATCCTCTCGGATGTGAATTTACATGTTCACTGTGGGCAGATGGTGGCTGTAATCGGCCCTAACGGTGCAGGCAAGAGTACCTTTTTGAAGGCGGTTTTAGGACAGCAGGACTATGACGGCGTTATCGTCTTCTCTGCTCCCGGTCAGCGGGGACGGAAAGCCAAGATCGGCTATGTACCCCAAAGTCCCGCCTTTGATCCCGGAGATCCGGTGAGCGTAGCAGACCTGTTTCTGTGCTGCCGCAGTAAGCGTCCTGCCTTTTTCGGAGCTTCCAAAAAACAGCGGGAATGGATTCTTTCCTGTCTGGATCGGGTACACGGCTGTGATTTGATCGACAAGCGGATCGGCACTCTCTCCGGTGGTGAGCTGCAGCGGGTTCTTTTGGCTTTGGCGCTGGAGCCGCTGCCTAATATTCTGATCTTAGACGAGCCTCTGTCCGGTGTGGATATGGAAGGACAGACAGGGCTGATGGATATGCTGGACGAAATACGGAAAGAATACGACCTTTCCATTTTAATGACCACCCACGATTTTTCCCTTTTGCCCCGGTATGCCGATCAGGTGGTTCTGATCAATCACAAAATGGTTTGCCTCGGCACACCGGAAGAGGTTCTCTCCTCGGATGCATTCCGGCAGGTGTTCCATATGCAGGGAGGTGGCGCGAAATGAGTCTTTGGTACTGGCTTTGCCAGCTTCTCCCCCTGGAAATGCTTCGCTGGGATTTTATGAAAAACGCCCTGTTGGCAATTCTTATCATGAGTCCTCTGTTCGGTCTTTTGTCCACCATGATCGTCACCGGCCGCATGAGCTTTTTCTCCGACGCCTTGGGGCACTCTGCCTTTACCGGTATTGCCATCGGCTGTATCTGCGGCATTGCCGCCCCCACCTGGATGGCGGTAGCCTTCAGCGTTGCCTTTGCACTGCTGTTTTCCTTTGTCCGCAGCCGAAGCAATCAGGCTGCAGATACCCTGATCGGTGTATTTTCCAGCACAGCCGTCGCTTTGGGCATCTTTATTGCCACCTTAGGCGGCGACAGCTTTACCAAGTATAACAAATATCTCATTGGCGATATTCTGTCCATCACCCCCGGCCAGATCGGCATGCTGGCACTGGTGCTGGTTGCGGTATTGGTATTTTGGATCCTGTTTTCCAACCGTATGACCCTCACCGCAGTACATCCTCAGCTGGCAGGCTCCCGGGGTATCCCGGTGGGACTTTCCCAAACCCTGTTCACCACCGCCATTGCGGTGGTGGTGACCCTCTCCATCTCCAGTGTGGGTCTTTTGATCCTCAATTCTCTATTGGTGCTGCCCGGTGCGTCCGCCCGAAACATATCCCGGAATTTGAAGCAGTATCACCTGCTTTCCGTGTTGCTGGCTTTGGTCGCAGGCATTGGCGGTCTGTGCGTCTCCTACTATTTGGGCACCTCTGCCGGTGCATCCATCTCGTTGTGTCTTGGACTGATTTTTGGAATCTGCTTCTGCTTCCGGAAAAGGAGGGCCTAAGTATGTCAGATGTAAATATCCAGGTCATCGCCCGGATGAAAAGCGATTTTCCCAGCAAGTTCGGCATTCCCCGGCAAAGCGGCTTAGTGGAAGAGCTTCGCTCCACTATCATTTTTCAGCCAGAGTTTCGCAACAGCGATGCCCTTAGGGGCATTGAAGGCTTTTCCCATCTGTGGTTGATCTGGCAATTTTCCGAGGCTGTACGCCAGGACTGGTCGCCGACGGTGCGTCCACCCCGGCTGGGAGGCAACACCCGGATGGGGGTGTTTGCCACCCGTTCCCCCTTCCGCCCCAATAATTTGGGGCTGTCCTGTGTCAGACTATTGGGGGTAGAACAGACGGCAGAATACGGCACGGTGCTTCATGTAGGGGGTGCGGATCTCATGGACGGCACACCTATCTTTGACATCAAACCTTATATTCCCTACAGTGACAGCCATGCTGATGCTTCGGGCGGTTTTACTGATACCGCAGATGCTTTTTTGCTGGAGGTGGATTTTTCCAGGGATTTGCTGGCGCAGCTGCCGGAAGATAAGCAGGAAGCGATCCTGGCGGTGCTTTCCCATGATCCCCGGCCCTCTTACCAAAGAACCCCCGGCCGGGTCTACGGTCTGCCCTTTGCGGGATTTGACATCCGCTTTACAGTAACCGATTCCCATCTGACGGTTGTCGAAGTAAACAAGCTTTAACAGCGTGCGATTGCACGCTGTTTTTCTTTACCATACATTGACAAAAAATGTCTTGGGGAGTATAATATTGCCATTGTTTCTCATCTGCAAGAACGGGCAAAGACATCCCCCGGCAGAGGCTGTCAAGGGGGGTGCTCGGCACTGAAGTTGGCTAAGAGACCGCGGCGCAAAGCAAAGATATGCCGCGTAAGCTCTTTGAGTCATCTAGGGTCGGTCTTGAAGCCGACGCGCGCTTTTTCAGAAGATTATTCTACTGAAAGAGAGTGAACCCCTATGAAAAAAATCCGCGAATTCCTTCGCCGGAAAGATATCATCTTTTCCGGCAAGCGCTATGGCATCGATGCCATGGGCGCAATGGCGCAAGGTCTTTTCTGCACCTTGCTGGTAGGCACCATCCTTAACACCATCGGTCAGCAATTCGGTATCGGTATCCTCACCCAAACTCTGGGCTCCACCGGCTACACCGTAGGCGGTCTGGCTTCTGCCATGGTAGGTCCCGGCATTGCCGTTGCCATCGGCGTTGCCCTCCACGCACCGGGGCTGGTGCTGTTCTCGTTGATCCCTGTTGGCTTTGCCGGTAACGCCATCGGCGGTGCCGGTGGTCCTTTGGCCGTGTATGTGGTGGCCATTATCGCCTGTGAATGCGGTAAACTGGTCTCTAAAGAGACAAAAATCGACATTTTGGTCACACCCATTGTCACCATTTTGGTGGGTGTCGGTCTTGCCTGTGTGGTGGCCGCGCCTATCGGCAGCGCTGCCAAGGCTGTGGGACAGGCCATTATGTGGGCTACGGAGCTGCAGCCCCTGCTGATGGGTATTGTGGTATCCGCATTGGTAGGCATCGCCCTGACGCTCCCCATCTCCTCGGCAGCTATCTGTGCTTCCTTTGGTCTTGTGGGACTGGCCGGCGGCGCTGCGGTAGCCGGCTGCTGCGCCCAAATGGTGGGCTTTGCCGTTATGAGCTTCAAAGAAAACCGCTGGGGCGGCTTGGTTGCCCAGGGCATCGGCACCAGTATGCTGCAAATGCCCAATATCATTAAGAACCCCCGCATTTGGATTCCGCCCACGCTGGCTTCCATGATCACCGGGCCTTTGGCCACCTGCGTGTTCAAGCTGGAAATGAACGGCGCACCGGTATCCTCCGGCATGGGTACCTGCGGCTTTGTGGGTCAGATCGGTGTGTATACCGGCTGGGTCGACAGTGGCAAGGTGATCACCGCCATGGACTGGATCGGTCTCGTTCTGATCTGCTTTGTGCTGCCGGCTGTCTTAAGCTGGCTCTTCTGCGCAATCCTCCGCAAATGGGGTTGGATCAAGGAAAATGACCTGAAGCTGGCTCTGTAATTCTTAGAATATACGCCGCCCGGAGTTTTTTCTCCGGGCGACTTTTTTGTTTCCACGCATACCGATAAACGGGAATTTATGCCTGCAAGACTCTTTCCTTTTCCAAAAAAATGTGGTATGATAAGCACCGAAATCGAAACAAAGGAGACCACTATGCTTTCCATCGCTGAAATTCTGTCCCAGGAACTGGGTCAAAAACTGTCTTATATTGAAAACGTCATCGCCCTGCTGGACGAGGGTAATACCATCCCCTTTATCGCCCGTTACCGTAAGGAAATGCACGGTGCTATGGACGACACGGTGCTTCGCACCCTGGAAACCCGGCTGCAGTACCTACGTAACTTGCAGGAGCGTCGGGACGAGGTCAAAAACGCCATTGAAAGTCAGGGCAAGCTGACAGAAGAGCTTGCTTTGGCCATCGACAACGCCGCCACCTTGGCGGAGGTAGAAGACCTGTACCGTCCCTATAAGCAAAAGCGCCGCACCCGTGGCTCTATTGCCCGGGAAAAGGGTTTGGAGCCTTTGGCTGCCGCGATTTTTGCTCAGGACGGGCAAGACCCCGCTGTGTTGGCGCAGGACTATATTGACCCGGAAAAGGGCGTGGAATCGATAGAGGATGCTCTGGCCGGTGCTTCGGACATTATTGCGGAAGATCTTTCTGACGATGCTGCTATCCGCAAGAGTCTCCGGGAGCTGGTGGCCCGGAAGGGTCTGCTGCAGTGCAAGGCAGAAGACCCGGAAACTGACAGTGTTTACCGGCTGTATTACGATTTTTCTCAAAGCATCTCCCGGATTATGGATCATCAGATTCTGGCTATCAACCGGGGTGAAAAGGAAGGCATTTTGAAGCCCACTGTAGTGCTCCCCGGAAATGAAGGCGCTGCTTTGGTCTGTCGGGCTGCTTTGAAGCCTACGGCTTTTGTATCTCAATTTGTCCGTGCCGCGGCAGAGGATGCCTACGAGCGGCTGATCTTCCCCTCCATTCAGCGGGAAGTCCGCAGTGATCTTTCTGACCGGGCCTACAGCGGCGCGATCCACAATTTCTCTTTGAATCTGAAGCCCCTTTTGATGCAGCCTCCGGTGAAGGGCTTTGTCACCATGGGTCTCGATCCCGGATACCGCAACGGCTGTAAAGTGGCTGTAGTAGATCCCACCGGCAAGGTATTGGACACCGCCGTGGTCTATCCCACCTTCAGCGAAAGAAAGAAGCAGGAAGCCATCGCCGTTCTCTCGGGACTCATGAAAAAATACGCTGTGCAGCACATTGCCATCGGCAACGGCACAGCCTCCCGGGAAACTGAGGCTATGACGGTAGAGCTGCTTCACAGCTTCCCCAACGCCAGCTATATGATCGTCAACGAAGCCGGCGCTTCCGTTTACTCCGCCTCCCCCCTGGCGGCTGAAGAATTCCCGGATTACGATGTGAATCTGCGTTCTGCCGTATCCATTGCCCGGCGGCTTCAGGATCCTTTGGCGGAATTGGTCAAAATTGATCCCAAGGCCATTGGTGTGGGTCAGTATCAGCATGACTGCCCCCAAAAGGAGCTGGACACCTCTCTAAACGGTGTAGTGGAAGACTGCGTGAACGCTGTGGGTGTGGATGTGAATACCGCTTCCCGGAGTCTGCTGCAGCAGGTGTCTGGCTTGACTGCCGCCACCGCCAAAAACATTGTGACCTACCGGGAAGAAAACGGTCCCTTCACCAGCCGGGCGCAGCTGAAAAAAGTACCGAAGCTGGGACCCAAGGCCTTCCAGCAGTGCGCTGGCTTCCTCCGGGTTCCGGAAAGCAAAGAAATGCTGGACAACACCGGTGTTCACCCGGAATCCTACGATGCCGCCAAGAAGCTGCTGGCCTTGCTGGGCGGTGATCTGACCCGGCTGGAGACTTACGGACTGAGTAAAGCCGCCCAGGAGTGTGCAGTTGGTGAACCTACCCTTGCTGACATTGCCAAGGAGCTGCAAAAGCCCGGCCGCGATCCCCGTGATGAGCTGCCCGCCCCCATTCTCCGCAAGGACGTTTTGGAAATGAAGGACTTGAAGCCCGGCATGGAGCTGACCGGCACTGTTCGGAACGTCATCGATTTCGGTGTATTTGTGGACATCGGCGTCCATCAGGACGGACTTGTACACATTTCACAGGTTGCCAACCGCCATTTGAAGCATCCCAGTGAAGCCGTTAAGGTAGGCGATGTAGTAAAGGTCGTGGTGCTGGAGGTTGACGAAAAGCGCCACCGCATCGGTCTTTCCATGAAGCAGGCAAAATCCTAAAAAATCATCCCGGAACTACCAGGTAGTTCCGGGATCATTTGTTATAAACCGTTTCCCCGCAGCTCGATGATCTGATCACGAAGCACTGCGGCGTACTCGTATTCCATCATTCTGGCAGCTTCCTTCATCTGCTTTTCCAGACGGACGATTTCCTTTTCCTTTTCCGCCTTGGTCATCTTGATGCCGCTTCTTCCCTTCCGCTCGGCTGTAGGAGAAGAAATTTCGATCAGATCCCGGACAGACTTGATAACCGTCTTCGGCACGATGCCGTTAGCTTCATTATAGGCATGCTGGATCTCCCGGCGGCGGGCTGTTTCATCCATGGCATTACGCATGGAATCGGTGATGTTGTCCGCATACATGATCACCCGGCCATCTGCGTTTCTGGCAGCGCGGCCAATAGTTTGGATCAAGCTGGTTTCACTGCGTAAGAATCCTTCCTTATCCGCATCCAAAATCGCAACCAAGCTTACTTCCGGCAGGTCAAGGCCTTCCCGGAGCAGGTTGATACCAACCAAAACATCAAATTTTGCCATTCGGAGGTCGCGAATAATCTCCATTCGTTCCATGGCGCCGATATCGGAATGCATATACCGCACCTTGATGCCGGCTTTTTGCAGATAAACCGTCAGATCCTCTGCCATCTTCTTGGTCAGGGTCGTAACCAGCACCCGTTCGTCCCGGGCTGTCCGGGCATTGATCTCGCCAATGAGATCATCGATCTGGCCCTCAATAGGCCGCACCTCTACGATGGGATCTAAGAGGCCTGTGGGACGGATCACCTGCTCCACAGTCTGACCGGAGCGGGTCTTTTCGTATTCCGCCGGTGTCGCTGAAACATAGATCACCTGATTCAGCTTGGAATCAAATTCCGTAAAATTCAGGGGGCGATTATCATAGGCCGAAGGCAAGCGGAAGCCATAGTTGACCAGGGCATCCTTCCGGCTCCGGTCGCCGGCATACATAGCCCGGCACTGGGGAAGCGTAACATGGCTTTCATCCACAAACAGGAGAAAATCCTCCGGGAAATAGTCCAACAGTGTGGTAGGCGGTGTGCCCGGGGCTCTTCCCTGAATTACCCGGGAATAGTTTTCGATGCCGTTACAGAATCCGATTTCCGTCAGCATTTCCAAATCGTAAGCCGTCCGCTGGGCGATACGCTGGGCTTCCAGCAGCTTGTCATGAGCCCGGAACCAAGCCACCTGCTCATCGCACTCCCGCTGGATCTCCAGCATGGCCCGCTGCAGCTTTTCCCGGGATGCTACATAGTGGGACGCCGGATAGATGGCCACATGATCCAAATACCGCTCCGCCACACCGGTAACGGCATTGATCTGGCTGATGCGGTCAATCTCATCGCCAAAAAACTCAATGCGGATGGCCCGTCCCGACCAGTAGGCAGGGTACACTTCCAAAGTGTCTCCCCGCAGGCGGAACTTATTTCGGGAGAAATCCAGGTCATTGCGTTCATACCGAATTTCCGTCAGCTTCTTCAGTACCGCATCCAGCGGATACTCATTGCCTACCCGCAGGGAGATCACCATGCTCTTATAGTCAATGGGGTCACCCAGACCATACAGGCAGCTGACAGAAGACACCACGATCACATCCCGGCGTTCAAAAAGTGCCGAGGTTGCACTGTGCCGCAGACGGTCAATTTCTTCGTTGACGGAGGCATCCTTTTCGATGTAGGTGTCCGTATGGGCAATATAGGCTTCCGGCTGATAATAATCATAGTAGGAAATAAAGTATTCCACCGCGTTGTCAGGAAAAAACTCCCGAAACTCACTGCAAAGCTGGGCTGCCAAGGTCTTATTATGGGCCAGTACCAAAGTAGGACGGTTCAGCTTTTCGATAACAGAAGCCATGGTGAAGGTCTTGCCGGAACCGGTAACACCCAAAAGCGTTTGCTCCCGCAAGCCCCAATTGACACCGTTGGTCAAAGCCTCAATGGCGGCAGGCTGGTCTCCGGACGGTTTATATTCCGACACTAAACGAAAACAATCCATGTTTTCTCCTTTCACAAAAGCACCTGGCAGCGGTTTGGATCATACACACCGGACTGCCGCATGGATACAAAATCCTCATCGGCGACCACCATATGATCAATCAAAGTGATCTCCACTGCGCTGAGTGCCATCGCCAGACGGCAAGTAGTCTGCACATCCTCACCGGACGGCACCGCCACACCGCTGGGATGATTGTGCGCCAGCACCACACTGGTGGCATTGGCACCCAGAGCCATTTCCACGATTCGCCGGATAGGAACGGCAGCGGAGTTTACACTGCCCTCCCCCACCTCTTTGCAGCACAATACCTTGCACTTGGCATCCAGACACAGCAAAAATACCGTTTCATTCCGTCGGCTCCGGAAATAGGGTATTAAGTATTTTCCACAAGTCTCCAAATCAGAAAGGATCTTTACATCCGCATTCTGTTGTTTTACGCTGTAGTAACGGCCTGCCGAGGTGACAAAGGAGAGAAATGTTGCCACAGAATCACCAACACCGGGTACTTTTTTCAGTTCCTCCGGGGATGCTTCCATCACCTGTGCAAAAGAGCCGAAATGCTCCAAAAGCCTGTGAGCAATGGGGTTGGTATCCTGACGGGGGATACAATAAAACAACAGCAGCTCCAAAACCTGTAGCTCCTCAAAGTTATCCAGGCCTTCCGTAAGGAACCGATTCTTCAGCCGTTGGCGATGACCATCGTGTATGGACATTATTTTTCACCTCAATTTTGGATTTTCCTTGCTATTTTTCGTTTTTTTGATAGAATAGAAATGTGGTGGATTTTGTCGAATCTTCTGAGGAAAAATTCCCAAAAATCTGCACATGATAAATCGGTAAGGGGGATCACTATGGAGCAAAGCAACACACTGACCGGCATGCTGGATTTAATGGCATATCCTGCTTTTTGTGTAAAAGACGGAATTGTTGCCTACGCCAACCGCCCGGCTTTAGCCTGTATGCTGACGGAGGGTACGCCCGTTTCCCAAATCCTTTTTACCGGCGCAGAAGAGTATTCCCAGTTTGAAGATGGCTGTCTGTATTTGACTCTCTGTATTTGCGACAGTTACCGGGGCGCTTCCGTGACCCGTATGGGCGAGTTTGATGTTTTTGTTTTGGAGCCAACAGACGATTTTTCAACCCTGCAAGGTCTGGCTTTGGCCGCTCAGGAGCTTCGTCTGCCTCTTGCCAATGTGATGACTGTAACAGACAAGCTGTTCCCGCAATTGCAGGATGCTAAAGATGCCAATGCAGAAGAGCAAATGGCAAGAATCAACAAGGGACTTTTCCAGCTGCTGCGCATCGTCAGCAATATGTCTGATGCCCATCGCTACTGTCAGCTCCCCTCAAGCGGTCAGGAAGTGGTGAATATCTGCGATTATTTGGGAGAACTGTTCTCCGCCACCGCTGAGCTTGCCCTGGAAGCCGGCATCCATTTGGCTTTTCAAAATCTGAATACACCTGTCTACTCTTTGGCAGACCCGGATAAGCTGCAACGGGCCGTAAGCAACATTCTTTCCAATGCCATGAAGTTCACACCAAAGGGCGGCAGGATCAATGCCAAGCTTTCCCGCCGGGGTAATATGCTGCACTTAACGATCCAGGACAGCGGCAGCTGTGTTCCCGAAAATCTTCGCAGCAGCGTTTTCTCCCGTTACCTGCGACACCCCGAAATTGAAGACGGCCGCAACGGCATCGGTCTTGGCATGGTGCTTGTCCGCAGCACCGCTGCCATCCACGGCGGCACCGTTCTTTTGGAATATCCGAAAGAAAGCGGCACCCGGGTCACCATGACTCTGGCTATCCGGCAAAAAACCGACCCCACAGTTCAAAGTCCCTTTCTCCGGGTGGATTATGCCGGAGAACGGGATCATCGGCTGTTGGAGCTTTCCGATGTTTTGCCTCACACCCTATATGCGCCCAACAAAATCAACTGATCTTACCCGGCCTGTACAGGCCGGGTTTTTTAATCGCTTATAAACAGCGCTTTAAATACTGTCCCGTGTAGCTTTCCGGCACTTTCGCCACCTGCTCCGGTGTGCCTTCTGCCACCACCAGACCACCGCCATCGCCGCCCTCCGGGCCTAAATCGATGATATAGTCCGCAGTTTTGATCACATCCAAATTATGTTCAATGACCAAAACCGTATTGCCGGCATCCACCAGCCGTTGCAGCACATCGATGAGCTTATGCACATCCGCTGCATGAAGGCCTGTGGTAGGCTCATCCAAAACATAAATGGTTCTGCCGGTGGAAACCCGGGCCAACTCTGTTGCCAGCTTGACACGCTGGGCCTCGCCGCCGGAAAGGGTGGTACTGGACTGTCCCAGCTTCACATAGCCCAGACCAACTTCCACCAGAGTTTGGGCTTTTCTGCGGATCTTAGGCAGATTCTCAAAGAAATCCACCGCTTCTTCTGCCGTCATGTCAAGCACCTGAGAAATATTCTTTCCCTTGTACTGGACTTCCAAGGTCTCCCGGTTGTAACGGGCACCACGGCAGACCTCACAAGGCACATACACATCCGCCAAAAAGTGCATCTCGATCTTCACCAAACCGTCACCGGAACAGGCCTCACACCGGCCGCCTTTGACATTGAAGGAGAAACGTCCCGGGCCATAGCCCCGGATCCTGGCATCGTTGGTAGAGGCAAACAGGTCCCGGATATCATTAAACAGACCGGTATAGGTGGCCGGGTTGGAGCGGGGGGTTCTGCCGATGGGACTCTGATCGATGTCGATGACCTTGTCCAAATGCTCCATACCCTCTACACACCGGCAGGCACCGGGACGGACTCTGGCGTGATTCAGCTTGCCAAGAAGGGTCTTATTCAGCACCTCCTGCACCAGGCTGGACTTTCCGGAACCGGAGACTCCGGTAACACAGGTAAGTGTTCCCAAGGGGATCTGTACATCAATTTCCTTCAGATTATTCTCCGTAGCACCCCGCACCGCCAGGGTTTTCCCGTTCCCTGTGCGTCTTTCCGAAGGAACAGGTATCTTCTTAAAGCCGGACAGATACTGTCCGGTGACGGACCGGGGACAGGCAATAATTTCATCCATCGTGCCCGCCGCTACGATCTCACCGCCCCGGCTTCCTGCCCCGGGACCCACATCCACGATATAATCGGCAGCGCGCATGGTATCTTCATCGTGTTCTACCACGATCAGGGTGTTTCCAAGATCCCGCAGCTGCTTTAACGTTGCCAGCAGCTTATCATTGTCCCGCTGGTGCAGACCGATAGAAGGCTCGTCCAAAATATACAGCACACCCATCAGGGAAGAACCGATCTGGGTCGCCAGCCGGATTCGCTGGCTTTCACCGCCGGACAAAGTTCCCGCAGCGCGGGAAAGTGTCAGGTAGGACAGACCCACGTCCGTTAAGAATCGAAGTCTGCCGCAGATTTCCCGGACGATCTGCTCCGCCACCAGCGCCATATTGCCTTCCAGGTGAAGGTTTTCCATAAATTCCAGGTTCTTTTTCACGCTCATAGCGCAAAAATCCATGATACCCACGCCGCCAACCGTCACCGCCCGGGCAATATCCGAAAGCCGGGCACCCTGACAATGGGGACAGGGTGCAGTAGACATACACTCTTCCAACTCCTTCCGGGCAGCATCCGACTGGGTCTCCCGGTAACGACGGCTGATGTTATTCATGATGCCTTCAAAGGGCTGCTCCAGCACACCCATACCGTTGCCCCGGTTATAGGTCATGCGAAGCTTCTCCCCTTTTGTACCGTAGAGAATCACGTCCAAGGCTTCCGGCGGAAGCTCTGCCACCGGGACGCTTAGGGAAAAGCGGTATTTTTGCGCCAAGGCCTCGAAATACATCCGAAAAACTGAATCTGTACGGGCATTCTGCCAGCCGGACACCTGGATGGCACCGTCTAAGATAGACTTAGATTTATCCGGGATCACCAAATCCACATCCGCTTCCAGCTGGAAGCCCAAGCCGGTACAGTGTGGGCAGGCGCCGGCAGGGTTATTGAAGGAAAACATTCTGGGTTCCAGCTCTGTCAAACTGATACCGCAGTCCTCACAGGCATAGTTTTGAGAAAAGCTCAGCTCTTCCTCGCTTCCAGGCAAATACACTGTCACCAAGCCGCCGGCATGGGTGCAGGCGGTTTCGATGGAATCTGTAAGTCTGCGGCGAAGGCCCTCTTTCAGCACCAACCGGTCTACCACCAGCTCGATGCTATGCTTTTTATTCTTCTCCAGCTGGATCTGCTCCGTCAAATCGTAAAGGATTCCGTCCACCCGAACACGGGCAAAGCCCTGCTTCCGGGCATCTTCAAAAACCTTTTGATGCTCGCCTTTTTTCCCCCGCACCACTGGAGAAAGGATCACAAACCGGGTGCCCTCCCCCAGCTTTTCCACCCGGTCTACGATCTGATCGATGGTCTGGCGGCGGATCTCCCGTCCGCACTTGGGACAATGGGGCACACCCACCCGGGCCCAAAGCAGACGCAAATAATCGTAGATCTCCGTAACCGTACCCACCGTAGAACGGGGATTCTTGGAGGTGGTTTTTTGATCGATGGAGATCGCGGGAGACAAACCGTCAATAGAATCCACATCCGGCTTGTCCATCTGTCCCAAAAACTGCCGGGCATAGGAGCTGAGACTCTCCACATAGCGCCGCTGTCCCTCTGCGTAAATAGTATCAAAAGCCAGACTGGATTTTCCGGAACCGGACAGTCCTGTAAAAACCACCAGCTTATCTCTGGGGATGGTTAAATCCACATTTTTCAGGTTATTCTCTCTGGCACCCTGAATGATGATTTGATCGTTCATAGCACCCTCCTGCGTTTTTTTCGTTCTCAATATTATAACACAATCCGTCAAACCCTACAACCCCAAATTCAAACAAAATTTCGCACAGATGTCCTTTCGGATGTTTTCCGGTTATATGGGCGTTCTGCTGGAAAACCGCACCTTTTTTTGTCTAATTTTAGGTGCTATTTTCCTTGGTTGGGTGTTGCTTTTTCCCTATGGATAGTGCTATAATATCCTAGGATATTCCTGCGATAAGATTGCGGACAAAAAGATAAAGTGAGGTATTGTAGTCATGATTACGTACGGAGATCACATCAAGGTATTCACCGGTAATTCCAATCCTGAATTCGCAAAAACCATCTGTAAGGAACTGGGTATCGACTTGGGCAACAGCGAGGTCAAGACCTTTGCTGACGGCGAGGTTTCTGTTTCCCTGAATGAAACCGTTCGTGCTGCGGACGTGTTTTTGATCCAGTCCACCTGCAAGCCCGTCAACAATCATCTGATGGAGCTGCTGGTTATGATCGACGCCTGCCGCCGTGCTTCTGCAGGCCGGATCACTGCTGTCATCCCCTATTTTGGCTACGCCCGTCAGGACCGTAAGGCTAAGAGCCGCGATCCCATCAGTGCCAAGCTGGTAGCAAATATGCTTACCGCTGCCGGTGCCAACCGGGTGCTTACCATGGATCTCCATGCCGCACAGATTCAGGGTTTCTTCGACATCCCTGTGGATCATCTGTTGGGCAATCCCACTTTTGTTGATTACTATCTGAACAAATTCCCCGAAGGCAGCTATAACCACGACGAATTTGTGGTTGTCTCCCCCGACGTAGGCTCTGTGGCCCGCGCCCGCGCCTTCGCTGCCAAGGTCCATATGGGTCTGGCCATTGTGGATAAGCGCCGTCAGAAGGCCAATGTCTGCGAGGTCATGAACGTTATCGGCGACGTAGCCGGCAAGACCTGCATTCTGTATGATGATATGGTGGACACTGCCGGTTCTCTGTGCAACGCCGCCAAAGCTCTTGTGGAAGTCGGCGGTGCCAAGGCAGTATACGCCTGCGCCACCCACGGTGTTCTGTCCGGCCCTGCATACGACCGGATCGAGGACAGCCCCATTGAGGAAATGGTATTCCTGAACACCATCCCCCAGACGGGCAACACTGCCAGTGGCAAGATCAAGTTCCTGGATGTGGCTCCCATCTTTGCCCGGGCCATTTCCCACGTCCACGGCGGCACCTCCATTGCCGATCTGTTTTAATCCGTGTTCGGGAAAAACTGTGAAAACTGGCTGATTGTCGGCTTAGGCAATCCCGGTAAGGAATATGAAAAGACCCGTCACAACTGCGGTTTTCGCGCCATTGATCTTTTAGCGCAAAGCCTGGGTTGTAAGGTTGATAAAGCCAAGTTTCAGGGGCTTTACGGTCAGGTATCGCAAAAAGGCAGAAAGATATTTCTGTTAAAGCCTTTGACATATATGAACCTGTCCGGCAGAGCTGTATTGCAGTTGAGTGCCTATTTCCATATTCCACCCCAGCGGATCATCGTTTTGTTTGACGATATCTCCTTGGAGCCGGGGCGTCTGCGGATTCGTGCCGACGGTTCTGCCGGTGGGCATAATGGAATCAAGTCAGTCATCAGCGAAATAGGCAGCCAAGACTTCCCCAGAGTCAAGATCGGCGTGGGTGCCAAGGCGCACCCGGAGCAGGACCTTGCTGACTGGGTACTGTCCGGTTTTACTGCCAGTGAAGAAAAAGCCCTGTCAAGCGCCCTGAAGCGTGCCTGCGATGCGGCACTGTGCATTATAGATCACGGTGTTCCGGAAGCAGCCAACCGCTTTAACGGCAGCAAACCTTGACGAAATAAGTAAATCAGCCACGGAAAGGGGGTGTTTTTCCCCCTTTCCGCATTCTTGCGTGGAGGAAACAAAATGGAAATGCTGTTAAATTCCCTCAAAACTATGCCGGAATACCAAGAGCTTCTGGATGTCGTTTCCCGGCATCAGACGACAGCCATAACCGGCATTGGACAAATCAACCGCAGCCACATGATCGCCGGTCTGCGGCAGCATCAGCATGCACCTATGGTGATCCTCTGCCAGGATGATCTGGCTGCCAAAAAGCTACAGGAAGAGCTCAGTGCCTTTTTAGGGGAAACTGCTCCCATTCTTCCCAGCCGGGAGCTCACACTCTACGATGCCGCTGTAGTCTCCAGAACCTGGGAGCAAAAGCGTTTGCGGCAGCTTTATGATTTGTGCAGTGGTACTACCCCTTTGCAGATCATGACCTGGGAAGCACTCAGTCAACGAACCATCCCCCCGGAGGTACTTTCCCAAGCTACCTTCTGTTTGGAGGTCGGAAAGGAATACGCCATCGATACACTCATCCGGCAGCTGACCTGCGCCGGTTACAGCCGCTGCGGTATGGTGGAAGGTCCGGGACAGTTTGCGCTCCGGGGCGGAATTTTGGATGTGTATTCCCCCGCGGCAGACCGTCCCTTCCGGGCCGAGTTTTTTGGAGACGAACTGGACACCATGGGCTATTTTGATCCCGAGACCCAGCGCAGAACCGAAAACGCTGACCGGGTTGTGGTGCTCCCCGTAGGAGAGACACAGCCCCATTTGCATCCCCGGGGAATCTCCGGTCTTTGCGAAGATCTTCGGAATCTGATTGCCCGGCAAAAACGGCGCAAAACCCCTAACGAAGCCCTGATCAAGGCCCTGGAAAATGACCTGAATAAATACGAGTCCGGTCTGCAAAATCCCGCTTCCGACCGTTATATGGCGCTGATCTACCCTAAAAACACCACCGCCATTGACTACATTCCTCAAGACGCCATCATCATTTTGTGCGATCAGGGCAATATTAAGCGCGCCTCCCGCACACGTACAGAAGAAGTAGGCATGCAGCTGGACAGCCTGTTGCAGGGCGGTCTTTTAGCCGGTGAGCTTTGCGATTATGTTTGCCAGTGGGAAGACCTGTGCAGCCGGTTGAAGGGACGCTGTGTCATTTATTTTGACACCTTCGCAGGGTCTGCATATCCGGAAGACTGTCCACCAAAGTCCCTTCTCCCCATCGCGGCCAAGCAGCTGCCCAGCTACGGCGGCAGCATGGATACCGCTGCCGCAGACCTTGCTCACTATCAAAAGCTGGACTTTGGCTGTCTGGTGCTCTGCGGATCCCGCAGACGGGCAGAGCTTCTTCAGGAAATGCTAAGCAGCAGGGGCGTTTCCGCATTCCTGTGCATCCCTCTGATCACCATGCCCAAGCCGGGACAGATTTTACTGGCAGAGGGAACGCTTCCCTTCGGCATGGAGTACCCTGACGCAAAGCTTACCGTTTTAACGGAAGGTCAGCTTTTTACCCGGAGTGAACCTAAACGCAAGCCGAAAAAGTCCGCCACCAATCGGCAAAAGCTGAATTCCTTTACGGATCTGACTCCCGGCGATCTGGTGGTTCATGAAAACTACGGCATTGGCCGCTTTGTAAGCATGGAGCAGATCAAAGTAGACGGTGCGGTAAAGGATTATATTAAGATCGCCTATCAGGGCTCCGACACTCTGTTTGTACCTGCTACTCAATTGGATCTGGTGAGCAAATATATTGGCGGCGGTGAAGATGCCAACATTCGCCTGAACAAAATCGGTACAGACACCTGGCACAAAGCAAAAGCCAAAGCCCGGAAAGCCGCTAAGGATATGGCGGCAGAGCTGATCCAGCTTTATGCTGCCCGGAAGCGGCAGGAAGGCTTCCCCTTTGCCGCGGACTCCCCCTGGCAAAAAGAATTTGAAGACAATTTCCCCTATCCGGAAACTGAGGATCAGCTGCGCAGCATCGCGGAGATCAAAAGTGATATGGAATCCCCCATCCCCATGGATCGGCTTCTGTGTGGTGATGTCGGCTTTGGCAAAACAGAAGTTGCCATGCGGGCTGTGATGAAGGCCATTATGGACGGCAAGCAGGTGGCCATTCTGGTTCCTACCACAGTTCTTGCCCAGCAGCACTATCAAACTGCCATTGCCCGGTTCCGAGGCTTCCCTGTAAATATTGATGTACTGAGCCGTTTCCGGACGTCTACTCAGCAGCGGCAAACCATCCAAAAGCTTCGTTCCGGCGGTGTGGATCTGATCATCGGCACCCACAAGCTGCTGCAAAAAACCATCGAGTTTAAGGATCTTGGCCTGCTGATCGTGGATGAAGAACAACGCTTCGGCGTCAGCCACAAGGAACGGCTGAAGGAGCTTTCCAAGGGCGTGGATGTGCTGACACTGTCTGCTACCCCCATTCCCCGAACCCTGAACATGGCGCTTTCCGGTATTCGGGATATGTCCACCATTGAGCAGCCCCCGGCAGACCGTTACCCGGTGCAGACCTATGTGCTGGAGCACAACACCGCCATTTTAGATGATGCCATTCGCCGTGAAGTGGAACGGGGCGGTCAGGTGTATTATCTGCACAACCGGGTCGATACCATTGACCAGTGCGCCGGTGCGCTGAAGCGCCGTATGCCCGGGCTTTCCGTAGCGGTTGCCCACGGTCAGATGGGAGAAGATTCGCTGAGTGATGTGATGCACACCATGGCAAGCGGCGAGATCCAGGTGTTGGTCTGCACCACCATCATTGAAACCGGGCTGGACATCCCCAACGCCAACACTCTGATTATCGAAAACGCCGATCGTTTCGGTCTTTCCCAGCTGCATCAGCTGAGAGGTCGTGTCGGACGGTCCACGAGACACGCCTACGCTTACTTCACCTACCGCCCGGAAAAATCATTAACGGAAGTCGCAGAAAAACGACTGGCCGCCATTCGGGACTTTGCAGAATTTGGTTCCGGCTTTAAGATCGCCATGCGTGACTTAGAGATTCGCGGTGCCGGTAATCTTTTGGGTGCAGAGCAGTCCGGTCATATGATGAGCGTTGGCTACGATATGTATCTGAAACTTTTGGATGAAGCGGTTCTGGAGGAACGGGGCGAAGCACCCAAGGCACCGGATTGTACTGCTGACCTGAATATTACCGCCAATGTGGATCAGAACTATGTCAGCCGTGGCGAAGAGCGGATGGATCTTTATCGCCGCATGGCCGCCATCCGCAATCAGGAAGATGCTGATGACCTGTTGGATGAGATCATTGACCGCTATGGCGATCCCCCCAAGGGCGTGCTGAACCTCATCGATGTGGCTCTGCTCCGGGCTCACGCAAGGCAGGCAGGCATTCAGGATATTAAGCAAAAAGGCGGAGAGGTCCTGTTTACTCTGTCCAATCTGAACTTTGAGGCGGTGAGCCAGCTCTGCGCTGACCCAGACTATAAAACCCGTGTGCAGTTTGTTGCCACAGCAAAGCTTCCCACCCTTCGGCTGAAATTAGCCGGAGGCGTAGATAGTTTGAAGCAATCCAAATTTTTTGTACAGCGGTATCTGCAATGCACCCAAAGTTAGGCATTTTACGGTTAATTCATACTTTGGTTACGAATAGTCATTGCATTTCCTATAAAATATGATACAATACTTCTGTATATAAACACCCCACAGCGCGGCCTCTGCCGCTGACAGATAGGAGATGTTTGCCATCGAACCCAATACTTTTCAAACATCCAATCCCGACCGTGGAATGGAACAAACAGGACAAATGCCGCCTGTTACGGATTCTGATGCCACCCAGCGGGTTAATGTAGGAACCGGTACAATTTATCCCCCCCAGCGCCGTTCGGCACCGAAAACCACAGCCAACCGGCAACAGCCCAAGACGGGAAAACGGAAGAATCCTAACAGTAATTCAAAAGAAAGGATCCTTATCTTCGTCTTGTTAGGCGTGGCTTTGATCTTATTGGTGGGTGTCATTATCGCCGCCCGCATTCTTATGCGCAACCCTGCTGATGACGGATTGATTCAGAGCAATGTGTTTGCTGCCGGTGTAAACTTAGGCGGCATGAGTGAAGATGATGCAAAAAAAGCACTAACCGAGGCCACCAAAGATACCTACACCAAATTGGATATGACGGTACAGGTTTTGGAAAACACCATTTTCCTGCCCCCTGAAAAAACCGGTGCCAAATTGGATGTTGACAAGGTAGTTGCCGAAGCCTTGTCCCGTGACAGCGCCGGTACCATTTCTGTTCGGGATTACCTCAGCCTGGATACTGACTATATTCGCAGTGTCGTAGATGAACTGGGTAATCAATACAGCAGTGTGCTTACCCAAGGCAAGGTCACTCTGGAAGGCAACAAACCCACTGAGCCCATGGATAAGTATGATACCAACACCGCCTACCAGACTCTGGTCATCTATGTGGGCACTCCGGAATACGGTTTGAACACAGACGCTCTGTACGATCAGATTTTGGACGCCTATGATATCAATCTGTTTCAGGTGGTTGCCCAGTGCAGCGTAGTCGCTCCTGACCCGCTGAATCTGGAAACCTATTACAACGATGTTTACTTCCCCCCAAAGGATGCGACTTTGGACACCGAAACCTATGAGGTTACCAAAGAAGTCTACGGTTACGGTTTTGATTTGACCAAAGCCAATGAAGCAATCGCCTCTGCGCAGTACGGTCAGACCATTACCATTCCCATCTACTTTATTCAGCCGGATATTACCGCAGAAATGCTGACTGCGGATCTTTTCCGGGATGAGCTGGCGGAATTCTCTACCGGTATTATGGTTGGGAATCAGGACAGCGAAGATAATACCGCCGACGCGAATCTTCGCAAAAACCTGCAGTTGGCCTGCAAAGCGATCCATAATCAGATTATCAAAGCCGGTGAAAGCTTCTCATTTTTTGAGCACATCAAGCCAAGTCATGGGCAAAATTATACCGATGTAGAGATTTTTGTCGGCACAGAGCTGAAAATGGTCACCGGCGGTGGTATCAGCCAGGTAGCCACAACACTTTACAATTGTGCTCTCCTGTCTGATTTAACCATCGTGGAGCGCCACACCCACGCCTATGCCCCCGGCTATGTTTCACCCGGTCTGGATGCCATGGTGCAGTGGGGTTCTGCCGATCTGATCTTCACCAATACCACGGACTATCCCATCCGCATTGAAGCCGAAATCATCGAAGATCGTGTTGTGGTTCGTCTGATCGGCACGGATAACAACGACTATTATGTTGCTATCGACACAGAAGTCGTAGAACACCGCCCCATCACCCTCCATCAGACTATGGTACAGGATAAAGGCTACTCCGAGGGCGATGTCTTGGTGGAAGGTATCATCGGTTATGATGTCATCGTCTACCGTAATCTCCACGAAAAAGAAACCAACCGTGAGCTCAGCAGCAGTGTATTGACCTACGGCAGCTACGATAAACGCAACGAGGTTGTGGTTTCCATTTTTGTTCCCTCTGTGGATCCGGAAGATCCCACAGAGCCCGCAGATCCCTCTGAGCCCGCTACTGAACCTTCTACCGAACCCTCTGCGGCCACAGAATAATTTTGATTATTATAGAAAAAAAATCATCCTTCCGCTACGGAAGGATGATTTTTTATTTTAAAGCTCATTCCAGCGCCCGAATGACCAAGTGATAGTCAATAACTCCGGCCGCACTGTTTTCGATCTCGATCTCATACACCAGATCTATGACACCGCCGTCAGGCGCGATATCAAAAAACACCTGATTGGCACGAACCCGAAGCAGCAGTGTGCCAAACTCCATCTGATATAAAGAGTCGTGGGCAACGCCCTGCTGGAACACCATCTGTGACTGCAGCTTTCCGGAACGGGTAAGGGTTACTTTTTGCGGCTCGACACGAAATGTGGTCTGAACACCTTCCAGTCCTGTCAACGCGCTCTCCTGGTAGGTGATCTCCCAGCCACCGTCACGCAAGCACATAGTGCCTTCCGTTACCAGTTCGATAACTTCCGGTTCCTGCTCCGCATAGCGCTGGGTTCCCGTAATGGATAACATGACTTTTGTGCTCACTTTGCTGCCTCCAGTGCCAAACGCAGAAGCTCAGAGATCAGTTCGTCGCTGGGAATACCGCTGGCCGCAAACAGTTTGGGATACATAGAAATGGAAGTAAATCCGGGAATGGTATTGATCTCATTGAATACCACGCGGTTGTCTTCATAGGTAACAAAGAAATCCACACGGCTCAGGCCCTGGCATCCAATAGCAGAATAGACCCGCACTGCCGCATCCCGGACTTGCTCAGCCACTTCCTCCGGGATTCTTGCCGGGATATAGGCTGTAGAGGTGTCTGTGACGTATTTGGCATCGTAGTCATAGAAATCCGCGCCGGAATCAATCTCGCCGCAAATAGAAGCCATGGGGCTGTTGTTGCCCATAACCGCAACCTCCACCTCACGGCCATGGATAAACTCTTCCACCAGGATCTTTGCATCGTAAGTCCCGGCATGGCGAAGAGCTTTTTGCAAGGCTTCCCGATTCTGAGCCTTGGAAACACCTACAGAAGAGCCGGTTCCTGCAGGTTTTACAAACATGGGATACTCGAATTTGTTCTCCAGTTTATCCAAAATGGCATCCATACGGTCATCCAGATCGCTGTTATTCACCAGCTGCCAGTCAGCCTGAGGAACGCCTGCTTTGTCTGCCACCAGCTTTGTCAGAGTTTTATCCATGGACACTGCGGATGCCGCTACATGGGGACCCACATAGGGAATACCTGCCAGCTGCAGCAAGCCCTGAACTGTGCCGTCCTCACCGTTTTCACCATGGAGTACCGGGAACACCACATCGATCCGCTCCCGCACCACACAGTCTCCTTCAAAGCTCAACAGGCCTTGGCCCCGGACAGGAGATATGGCCGCCCGGCGGTTCTTCTCATGGTGCAGCCAGGCGCCGGAAGGCAGCTGGCTGTAATCATTGCCGCCGTACAAAACCCAGTCACCGGCTTTTGTAATGCCTACAGGAAATACATTATACTTGTCCTTATCCAGGCTATTTAACACAAATTCCGCTGAGCGCAGAGATACTTCGTATTCCGGACTCATGCCGCCAAATAAAACACAAACACTTAGTTTTTTCAAAACTCTCGCCTCATTTACAAAATGGTGGAAAATCGGGCCATAGGCCCGATTTTTACTTTAACAACGCTTCGCCCGCGTGAAAAATATCACCGGCACCCATGGTCAGGATCATATCCCGGGGTTGCGCCAATTCCTCCAGGCAGGCAGTGACCTGTCCCAGAGAGGCACAGTAAATTGCACCGGGAATCCGATCCGCCAAATCCTTGGAAGAAATTCCGATGGTATTGCGTTCCCGGGCTGCGTAAATTTCCGCCAAAACCACAACATCCGCCTTGCTCAGTTCCCGGACAAAATCGTCAAAAAGCGCCTTTGTGCGGGTATAAGTATGGGGCTGGAACGCCAAAATCACCCTTTTATAGCCCATGGACCGAACCGCCTCCAGCGTCGCTGCCAGCTCGCCGGGGTGGTGGGCATAATCGTCGTATACATCTGCTCCATGGAATTGCCCCTTATACTCCAGGCGCCGTCCGGGGCCATGGAAGGACGCCAGTCCCCGGGATGTCACATCCCCGGGAATTCCCATCATCCAGGCAACACCGGCAGCTGCCAGAGCGTTTACCGCATTGTGGTGGCCATAGATAGGCAATTCGAAATGGCAATACTTTTCTCCGTCACAGATCACATCAAATCTGCGCCAGTCCTGGGATACCTCAGCGGCTCTGATACGGTTATGCTCCCCAAAGCCAAAGCTGATATATTCCATTCCATCCAATGCCTGGAGCACATTCTCATCGTCGCCATTGGCAAGAATGCCATTGGTGGACAGCTGGGCAAACTTCCGGAAGGACTTTTCCACATCCTGAAGATCCTTAAAATAATCCAGGTGATCCGCTTCAATGTTCAAAATCACTGCCAGCGTAGGGAAGAAATTTAAAAAGGAATCACAGTATTCGCAGCTTTCCAGCAGAATGGTATCGCCATTGCCCACACGGTGCCCGGACTTCAGCAGCGGCAGGTAGCCACCGATCATGACAGTCGGATCCATCTGCGCCTCCATAAAAATGTGTGCCAGCATGGATGTGGTTGTGGTCTTACCATGAGTGCCGGAAACGCATACCGCATTACGGTAAGCCTTCATAAGCTGACCCCATGCCTGGGCCCGTTCAAAAACCGGGATCCCGGCCGCTCTGGCAGCAGCAATTTCCGGATTGTCATTATGGGCAGCAGCTGTGCGGATCACACAGTCTGCACCAATAATATTTTCCGCGCAGTGGCCGATCTTGACGTCAATGCCTTTGGCGATCAGTTCATCAGTAGAAACCGACACATTCATGTCCGAGCCGGTGATCTTCATGCCCATGCCCTGCAGCACCAAGCCAAGAGGACGCATGGATACACCGCCAATGCCCACAAGATGCGCATGCATACCGGGTTTAATATAGTTATCAATAGAGTGAGCCATCGTATTCATGAACAATCAACTCCATAGCAATCATTATTATATCTGATATATTATATAACATTTTCTTAAATTTTACAACCATTAATTCCTGTTTTGCAGGAACATATCCATATTTACAGAAAAAAATGGGCGCAAGCTGCGCCCATTACTGTCAGACATTTAAGAATGCTTTCAACCACTTCCGTTTGATCATCTCATGACCGGCACCCATAGGATGAACACCGTCTCCAAGCCAGTAGCCCTCTGTCTTTGTTTCGGCATCCAAACGGTCAAACTCTTCCTGAAGCGGGATGTACACCAAATTATATTTCTCCGCAATTTTCCGGGAAGCGATCTGCCGCAGCCGGGTTTCTGTGAAAAAGAATTCCCAGCGATTTGGGGCTTCCTCGGTAGAAACTGTTGCGCTGCCCGGAAGCACAAAAGGCTCCAAAACAAGGATTTTCGCATCGGGAAGCGACTCACGGATTTCCTGAACGATCCAATCATATACCAGTTCAAATTTCTCCGCATCCACACCGTTTTGATGAGCATATTCGTGCCAAACATCATTGATGCCGATGAGAATGCTGATCACATCCGGCTTTAGATTGATCAGATCCGCTTTGATCCTTGCGTACAGATCTACGATACGGTTTCCGGAAATACCACGGTTCAACACTTCATACTCGTCCGGAAAATCGTAGCCCAAAGCCGCCTGTATCAGCTGTGCATAGCCACAGCCTAAATAGCGATTGTAGCCACTCTTGTCCGTCTCAGCAGATCGGTCACGACCTGCATCTGTAATCGAATCGCCCCAAAAAACAATTCTTTTCGCCATTTTTGCCACCATTCCCTCAGTCTTTCTCATGTATATACCGCTCAAAAAGCTCCAACCACCTGCGCTTGATCAGCTCATGACCGGCACTAAACGGGTGAATACCGTCGCCCAGCCAATAATCCTCCCTTTGACCTTTGGAATTTGCTTCTGTGAAGGCCGCCTGCAAAGGAAGGAACATCAAGCCATATTGATCCGCAATCGCCTTAGCTGCCTCCTGCCGCAAAAGGATCTCCTTGGTGAAGAATTCCCAGCGACCGGGGCACTGCTCCGTAGAGACAGTGTTAAAACCGGGAAGAACAAAGGGCTCCATGATCACGATCTTAACATTTGGCAATGCTGTCTTGATTTCCTGAACAATTCTGTCATAGACCCGGAGATATTTCTCCGCCTCAACGCCATTTTGAGCAGCATACTCGTGTCCGATATCGTTGATACCGATCAAAATACTGACTACATCCGGCTTTAGATTGATAACATCCTTCTTAATTCTGGCGTACAGATCCACGATCCGGCTTCCGGAAATGCCACGGTTCCAAACTTCATACTGCAGCGGATATTCGAAGCCCAGTGCAGCTTCGATCAAGCGGACATAACCACATCCGTGCAAGATCACGTTTCCTCTATTTCCGTTTTCATGAGGAATATCCCTCAGAGAATCCGTAATGGAATCACCCCAAAATACGATCCGTTTTGGCATAATACAACACTCCAATGCTTTGCATTATTGTTGCGGCATATCATCAAACCGCAATTATTCATATATCTAACCTAACCGAGCCAGCAAATCTGAACACCAATTAAGCAGCAATGAAAATAATTCATCGAATTCGAAGGCAGCACCATCATCTAAGGCAACAGACATAGAAAGAATCATGTGATCTGTACCGGATGTCAGAGCAAGTAAGTCCTTTTTGGTGCGTGCAAATTCATTTGTTTTCAAATAGTAGACATTTTGCAAAATAAAAAATACGCTTTTATAGGAACCAACGATTTTTGAAATATTCTTATCATTGGACGCATGTAAATAGCGATGGCAGATTTCATGATACAAATTGCAAACCGAAAGCTTTGCAAAGTTTTTAACATCCTCATTTGTATATGATGGCACAAGAGGCTTCAATATCCCATAAATATCCTTGGTTGAATGAAGTAAATGGCATATCTCAAGAGGGTTCCATTGGGTCAATTCCTTGCAGCCGCAAACAAATCCACAATGCTTCTCAGGATGTTGCAGATTCGAAATGATTTGCTTATACTTCAGCAAGTCCTCTAAGGAGAGACGATCAAGAACTACCATGGGATCGATATCACTGTTTTCTGTTGCTTCACCACGCAAATAGCTGCCCTGTAGGCCTATATAGAGCACACGGTTACCAAAGCAATTTATCAGCAAATCCGACAATTGCTGCATATACAAGTTGTGATCCAACATACCATCACCTCCGTTTTTAAATAGTATACTGACAAAGAAACAATGTCAAGAGCAAAAGAAAGAACCCCCTACTTTCGTAGGAGGTTTCTGTGTTCGCGTTACCTATCTTCACGGGCAGGTCAAGTATTGTCGCGCCGTCCGCAAGTGTCCGGTGGACACTTGCAGGCGCAAAAAACCTCCTACTTTCGTAGGAGGTTTCTGTGTTCGCGTTACCTATCTTCCCGGGTAGGCCAAGTATTGTCCTGCCGTAAAATGACATGCCGGTGGCATGTCATAGGCAGAAAAAAGCCCCGACATTTCTGTCGAGGCTTCTTGTGTTCGCATTACCTATCTTCCCGGGCAGTCGCCCGCCAAGTATTG
>JAFQIL010000064.1 GCA_017397565.1 Oscillospiraceae bacterium
ATGGATAATTGATAATTGACAATTGTGGTATTTCCTTCGGAAATGATTTAAAAATGTCGCCTTTGGCGACTCCTTAATTGTCCATTGTCAATTTTCAATTGTCAATTGGCAGCCATCGGCTGCCCGATAAACGGGAATTTGGTTTCGGGCTGTACGTGTCAGCAAAGTATCCTTGACAACATATTTCCGCTTCATTATAATAAATTTGACATCACATTGATCGGAAATACAGACAGAAAGGAAGCGAGACTCTATGACACAGTATATCAACACCACCAAGGAAGAACGCAAGCAAATGATCCAGTCCCATCAGTCTGCGATCCAGGAAGAAAAATCCAAAATTTCTGTTTTGGAGTGTAAGATCAAGGAATTTGAGCAAAAAGCGAAGGAGCTTTGTGAGGAAAACATGGAAAAGCTGAACCGTCGCAGCAAGGTCGACAGACAGATCGGCTCCATCAAAGCCAAAAGCACCCTGTTGATACTCCTCGGCTTCCTGCTGATCGGCGCAGGTGTGATCCTGTACTTCAAGGTCAATCTCGTAGCCGCAATCGCTGCTGCCGTCGTCGGTGTTGCCGCCTTTGTCTTCGGCTGCGTATACCGCCCCAAGTGGAAGCAGTTCGCCCGGGAGCAGAGCGAAGCCCACAAGGCTCTGGAGGAGTACGATCGCATCCAGGAAGGCTTCAACCGCGACATTGCCGATACCAAGGCAGAGATCAAAAAGCATCAATTGGAGATCCAGTCCGAAGAGAGCCATATTCAGGAAATCAAGGATTACGAAAAATACGAGCCTTACTATAAATGGGTTGAGCAGTCCAAAACCGGTCACATAGTCGTTTTGGTTACCGGTGATACCAACTTCTCCGATTCCGCCCCGCAGCCTGCCAAGGAGGGCAAGCGCTATACCCGCACCGCCAGCTTCGTAAAGGGCATCGAGGTGTACTTAAACGATATGCTGTATTGCCGCGCAACCCCCAAGAACTTCAAGCAGCAGTCCGGTGGCTTCGGCATCGTGCAGATCGAGGATGAAGGCACCCAGAAGCTGCAGGTTTGTGTCACCATGGCCGTGGGCGAAAATGTATTCCAGCGGATCAGCGATCCCCTGCCAGTAAAGAAAAGCAGCCGCTCCAACTTTGTGTGGTATCATGCCTCCATCTGCTCCAAAGGAACCACCGTGTTCTTTGAAGAGTATGACGATTTTGAAACCTTCCGGAAAGCTACATCCCTGACCATCGACGATGTGCTGAAGTACATCTGAGTTTCCTTTTCTCATAGCACAAAAACGGCTTGACCCAAGCGGTCAAGCCGTTTTGTTTTACACAGTGATCATTTCTTTACTCAGCAATCTTAACAGGGTCATACGGTTTCTGACCATAGGCGCATACTTCAGCAACGCTTCCTTTTTCTTTTCGGAAACACCAATATCCTCCAAACAGGACTTGATCTGCGCTTTATGATACAGCTTCTCCAGCGCATCTATGGCAGGCAGCTTTTCAAGCTCATGAATTATGGCGCCAAAATTCCCTCTGAGGGTTTCCGCGCTGATACCTGCAGCCGCATCCTTTTGGTTTTCCCGGATAATTTCACCGGACATTTTCTTTCCGAAAACCGCATGTATCTTCGCAAGCGGATAAGGTGCAAAATCAGCAAAGTCGGCTTCCTGTTTTTCCACAAGTCTCTGATACTCCCCCATCACCAGCAGGGTTCCTACACCTACCTTTTCACCGTGAAGGGCATCCGAAGAAACACCCAAATGCTCCGGCCGCATTTCAATGATGTGGGAAATATGATGCTCTGCCCCGGAGGCAGGACGGGAGTTACCGATCATCTGCATGGCAAGACCGGAAAGCAGCAAGCCGTAGGTGAGCTTCTGATAGGCGCTTTCCTCTCCCGCAAGGATGCCGTCTACGGATTGGATCACCGCCTCCGTTGCCTCAAAGGTCATTTGGGCGATCCGGTCACAATAGTATTCCCTCGTCAGAATATTGCCGATCTTCCAATCCGTAAGGGATATATATTTGCCCACCATATCCCCAAAGCCGGATTTCGCCAGACGAATCGGCGCGTTTTTGATAACATCCAGATCGGCAACCACAATTTTCGGAGCAACCGCAGTCAAGGTCTTTTTGCAACCGTTCCAAGTCATGGCCGCAACGGAAGAGCAAAATCCGTCCACACTGGCAGCCGTGGGACAGGATACAAAGGCTATGCTTCTTTGATATGCGCAATAGCGGGTGATATCGTGGATCGTACCGGCGCCGATGGCAATAAGCACCTTGGTTTCCCGGGGCAGCCGTTCTTCCAACAAGGTCACACCATGCTCATTTGCGTGCAAATCTTCAGCCGGCAGCACCACCTCAGCATCCACCTGCGGATGTCGGTCCGCAGTGGCTGTGTATGTGTTTTCATCGTATACCGCCACACAATAACCTTCCATACCAAACTGACGCATGTAGGCAGTAACCGCCTTCAGGCTGCCACTTTCGATGACGCAATACTGTGTGGTCATTTCATGGGTTTGGCCGCAGGCGCAAAGACCGTTATACTGCTTGCTGTCAATGACCATGTTACTTTCCTCCCTGCCCGTAATAAGCACCCGTTCCGTGCTTGCGCAAAAAATGCTTGTCCAGCAACGATTGCTGCAGTCGGGCACCGGGATTTAGTTGCAGGGTGTTCCAGGCCATCATGGCCACTTCTTCCAAGGTAATGGCATTTTCCACAGATTTCATCGCATCCTTGCCCCAAATAAACGGGCCATGAGAATTGACCAGCACCGCAGGGATCTCCCCGGGGTTGATTTCCGAGAAGGTTTCCACGATCACCTTGCCCGTTTCCTTTTCATATTCACCGGTGATCTCTTCTTCCGTCATTTTTCGGGTAACGGGAATCTCACCGTAAAATACATCTGCGTGAGTAGTGCCCAAAGCCGGGATCGGCACACCTGCCTGTGAAAAAATTGTGGCCCAGCGGGAGTGGGTATGGGTCACACCGCCAATGTCAGGAAATGCTTTATACAGTTCGATATGGGTCGGCAGATCGCTGGAGGGGTTCAACGCCCCTTCCACCACATTCCCTTCCAGATCCACAACCACCATATCTTCGGCAGTCATAGCATCATAACTGACTCCCGAAGGCTTTATCACAACATATCCGGTCTGTCTGTCTATGGCAGAAACATTTCCCCAGGTCAGCACGATCAAACCGCTGTCCTTTAGCCGCCGGTTTGCTCTGAATACAGTTTCCTTCATTTGCTCTAACATCGTTTTTCCTCCTGTTGACAATCCAAGTACAGATGTTATAATCATAATGAAGTGCGCAAAATTACGCAATATATGGCGATAAATACGGCAAACGTGCAAAAGAAGGTGTAAAAATGAGCATAAGTGAACGGCAAAAACAAATATTAAGCATTTTGAATGATCGGTCTTTCATGACTGTGCAGGAGCTGTCTGACCTTACCTTTACCTCCGCCTCCAGCATTCGCAGAGATCTGACCTATTTGCAGGACAACGGACTTGTAAAGCGTTTGCACGGCGGTGTTTCCTCCGTTTCACCCATCGCGAATGTTGCAAGCTTCTATGACCGAACACATAAAAATGTAAAAGAAAAAAGAATCATTGCCCAAAAGGCTTCCCTTTTGTTAAAGGACGGACAAACCATCCTGCTTGACAGCTCCACCACCGCAACCTTCCTGCTTCCTTACATCGCCAAGCACCATAATATCACGATATTTACCAACAATTTGTCTACGGCACTGCACGCTATCGAGTTAGGCATCCACACCCACTGTCTGGGCGGTCATTCCATTGGTGGCAGCACCGCTTTATCCGGTACAGAAACCTTTACCGCCCTGGCTAACCTTACGGTTGATATTCTGTTCTTCTCTTCTCAGTCTTTGGACAAGGAAGGAAACATCTCCGATATGACAGAAGAGGAAAATTACGCCCGTAAGCTCATGCTGGATTCCGCCAAAACAAAGGTGTTTTTATGTGACGGGGAAAAATTCAACACGCAAAGCACCTATAAGCTATGCAATCTGCGTGAGCTAGACTATGCCGTTTTTGATATTCCCTGCCCCGATTTGGATCCACAATGCAAACTGCTGTAAAAACCGGCTTGACCGAACTGGTCAAGCCGGTTTTATGTAGGGACCGGTGTCCCTGACGGTGCTGATTAGCCCGGTCTGTTGAATCGATCCGTGTGCCAACTCCCGTTTATCGGGCAGTTTCGTAAGGCTTCGTAGGGCGGAGTCATGACTCCGCCGATTACTTTCAGGATTTCGAAAAGTTTTTGTTTTTGCAAAAAAATAACGACAAAAGCGACTAAAACCGCGAGAAAAGTGCAACCTGGTCGGCGGGGTCATGACCCCGCCCTACGCACGCAGGATTTTTTCATCAGCTCGAGAAATGGCAATTGATCGGGTAGTTACTGCGCTTTTTGCTTATGCTCCAACAAATACTTGCCTGCAATTTCTTTTTATGGTACTATTAAGAAAAATCATACAGGGAGGTTATATCCATGAGCATCGATCCCAAAAAAGGCGGTAAATGCTGGTCCTGCAAGCATTGCGAGGATATCGCTACGCAAACACACAACGAGCAGGGTGCCTATTACAGAAAATGCACCAAAAGCGGCCACGAATACATAGACACCTGCCGCTTCAGCTGCTCCGATTATGTTTGGGACGGAAAGGACCCGGCATTTGCGCCCCCTGCCCCAGCCGCTTCTCCGGCAGTCAACGCCAGTGCCCCCACCCCTGCCAAGAAGAGCAGCGCCGTATATAAGCTGATCAGCGCCCTGCTGACCACCGGAATCTTCGGATTTCTTGGCTATTTGCTTTGGGAATATACCAAATACTTCCTTGTTTCCGCAGCCGGCGGTAACGCTACGATCCCTCTGCTTGATGATGCGCTGACACTTGAGGGCATTCTGATCCTGGCCCCCTTTGTTCTGACCATCCTTTGGAGCATTATCCGGCGCAGAAAAATTTGGATCGGCGGGCTGATCACTATCATCGCCTGTGTCGCCGTAAACGGTGTCCTTGGGGATGATACCACCCTGGCTCATATGCCCTTGTACCTGGTATGTCTGGCAGTACCCTTTATTCTCTGCCTGGTCGCCATTCTGAAGGAGAAAAAGGTCTCCGTTTCCACAGCAAGCACCTCTTCTTCAAGCAGCAAGGCAAGTGCCGCTCCCACGGCTGCAAGAACCTACACGGATTACCAGTGCTATCAATGCGCCTATTATAAGGTCGATGCAGACTATAACGGCATTTGCACCAGAAACAACGCTCTTGTGGACCGCTACCAAACTGCCTGCAAAAATTGCACCCGATAATCGGTGATTGGATAACGCAATAGGAGGACTAACCGATGTCTACACAGGAAAGTACGTTAAACGGCATTATTTCGGGTCATGAGATCGACACCCCGGCGCAGGCCCTTGACGGTGTGCGTATCCCCTACAACAGAACGTATTTTGAGCCCATCGGCGTTTTGAAGGTTTGGGAAAAATACGACGGTATTCTTTCCTGGGGAGAAGGTCAAGCTCTGGCAATCGTGGATGACGGATGTGACTTAAGCGTGCCGGAATGGCAGACCGTTCACCCTTGGGGTCCTAAGGTGCGCGCAGCCTGGAACGCATTCCAGCAAAACAACGACCCCACCCCCGTCCCTCCGGGCTATCACGGAACCAGTGTGGGCTACCCCTCATCCATCTGCTACCGGGGGCTTTGCGGTGTGGCCTATCGCAACCAAACCGTGCAGATCCGGGGCTGCACCATTGTACACTTGCCCCAAATTCAGGGCGAAGACATAACCCTGGCACAGGCGCTGGATTGGATCGCTGACCACGCCGAGGAACACCATATCACAGCCGTCAATTTATCCGCCCTAGACGACCAGCATCACACCGAGCCTTACCCCACGGTACTGGACGCTCCCTTGCGCCGTCTGCGGGAAATGAACATTTGGGTCAGCGCCCCCTGCGGCAATCATCAGTACACCGATGGTATTTCCTGGCCTGCCTGCCAAAAAGACTGCTTCGCCATCGGTTCTGTAGAAAGCGAGAAGGTTTTTAACGACCGTTTCCACAACACCGATCTGCTGGTTCCCGCAAAATTCACCTCTTCTTCCAATGCCTATGTGGTGGGCAGCTACATGATCTGGCGGGAGGCAGTGGAAAAATCGAAATTCCCGTGGCAAAATTACGGCAAGACTATGCCTGACGCGGCGATGGCAATCTTCCAGCTTACCGGTCGGGATTATTTCGATGAGATCACCGGGATCACATTTAAGGCGCTGGACTTGGAAAAGGCCATTGATTTTATTATGGAAAGAAAAGATTTGGCGTTATAAATGTCTGTACCTATGCCAAAGGGGACTGTTGCAAAAATGCAACAGTCCCCTTTTTTCGGTTATGCTTCTTGCCGCAGGCCCCGGATCGCTTTTTTGAATTGCACGGAAAACAAAATCGCCGTGAAGGTGACCGCGAGCACATCGGCAATTGGCTCAGCCAGATAAACGCCCGTAGCCTTATCTGATGTAAAGCAGGGCACAAGATAGATCAGCGGAAGCAGCAAAACAAACTTCCGCATCACGGCAACGATCACAGAGCAGAGCGCATTGCCGATGGATACAAATGTCATCTGACAGGCAATTTGGATGCCAAAGATCACCATACCACCCATATAGATCCGCAGCGCCCTTGCTGTAAAATCCAGCAGCGCTGCATCCGCGCAAAAGATCCCGGCAAATACCTTTGGGAAAATCAAGACCGCGGTTCCCACCAACACAGAATAACTCAGGCAGATGATCAGCAGCAACCGGAAGGTCTTGGTAACCCGGGCCACATTTTTCGCGCCGTAGTTATAGCTGGTAATGGGCTGGGCACCCTGTCCGATTCCCTGCATGGGCAGCATAGCAAACTGCATGACGCTGGTGAGGATCGTCATCGCACCAACTGCCACATCGCCGCCGTATTTCAGTAAAGAGGAATTGAAAGCAACCGAGATGACACTTTCACTGACCTGCATAACAAAGGTTGCCGTGCCCAAGGCAATACACGGAAGCACGATTTTCGGCTTCACGCGAAGATACTGCTTCTTTAATCTCAACATGGACCGTTTTCCAAACAGCAGGCACACCACCCAAACACAGGACACCCCCTGGGAGACGATGGTAGCCAACGCGGCACCTGCAACACCCATATCCAAAACAAAGATAAAGAGAGGATCCAAAAGGATATTGCACACCGCACCGATCACCACAGTAAGCATCGCCATTTTTGCGTTACCCTGGGCGGTGATATATGCGTTCATGCCCAAGGTCAGCTGTACAAAGATCGTGCCCAGAGCATAGATATTCATATACTCCGTGGCATAACCGATGGTGTTTTCACTGGCGCCAAAGGCCCACAAAAGCTTATCTCCGAAAAGCACCAAAAGCACCGTGATCAATACCGATACCGCTATCTGCAAAGTAAAGCAGTTGCCCATTGTCTCTTCGGCTTTATCATATTCGCCCTTGCCCATAAAGATAGAGGCTCTGGGCGCGCCGCTGGAGCAAATCAGCGCGGCAAAGGCAGATACAAACAGAATAATTGGGGTGCATACCCCCACGCCGGTAAGGGCCAATGAGCCTTCCTCGGGCATATGTCCCAGATAAATACGGTCAACGATGTTATAGAGCATATTCACCAGCTGGGCGATCACCGTAGGGATCGCCAGCTTAAACAGCAGCTTTCCAATCGGCTTTGTGCCTAAAAATTCTTTATTATTTTCCATAGGATCTCCTTAAAAAGCCTTTGCCCCAAATTCGGCAACAGCAATAAAATAACAGAGCTATTCTAGCACAAAATTAAATTTGCCGCAACCAAAAACAGCTTTTGTGTGTATCTATCAACAAGGTAACACGAAAGTAACACCACTTTTTTCAAATTTCTGCTATAATATGTGCACGAGGAGATGAGAAAACATGGAATTCAAAGACAATCTGAAGCTTCTGCGAACCCAAAAAGGATTCACGCAAGCCACATTGGCGGAAAAGCTGTTTGTCAGCCGCAGCACCGTTGCAAAATGGGAAAACGGCCTTGGTCTGCCCAACCCTGACTCTATGGCTGCGTTAGAAGAGCTTTTGGGCATTACATATCAGGAAATCGCCACCAAAGAGCCGGAATCTGTGATTGTAAAGAAAAACCGCAAGCTGCGGTTGATCGGGCTTGTCATAGGATGGACAACCGTTCTTGCACTGCTTGTTTTGATGAGCATTCTCCCCTTTGCGATCCATAACGGTCGCTACGGCTTCACCCCGGATATGGCAGCTGGCAGCTATGCAGACAACAACTATATCGATACAGGCGATTGCCGGATCTACTATTTTTCTTTTGATGGCAATGATTTGGTAACCGGCCAATATTGGTCAGACCTGCAGGGCTGGAAAATCGTTGAAAAGCATTTCTGGGGCTGTACGGTAAATTACGACAATGTACAGATGCATGTGATCACCAAGGATAATTATGTCGTTGGTCAGCTTTATTCCCTCAAAGGCAAAAACGGCTATTATAATTTACTTAACAAAGCGGGACACTACAAGATCGGCATTCCCGGCGAGTCCATGATTTGGGATATTCCGGCAGAATTGATCAGTGCCACAGCCGTTAATATTAGCGGTGTGGAATACGAGCTTCAAAATGGTTTCTTCTTCACCACTCAGGAACCCGTGGCATGGTTTCAAATTGGCGACGAATGGTACGATGTGATCCAATAATCATAACCACCGTGCCGGTGGTATGCACTAGCCCCCTTGGGGCATGCCCTTGGCTGAGCCTATAAGCGAATGATCTTTCACTCGCGTGTCCTGCCTTACCACCGCAGATGCGGTTATTTGCACACCAAAGGCCCCCTCTGACGAGGGGGCTGGATTTTGCGTAGCAAAAGACTGGGGGAGAGAATTTTCTCTTCTTGTTTCTCTC
>JAFQIL010000065.1 GCA_017397565.1 Oscillospiraceae bacterium
ACAATTGAAAATTGACAATGGACAATTAAGGAGTCGCCAAAGGCGACATTTTTAAATCATTTCCGAAGGAAATACCACAATTGTCAATTATCAATTATCCATTATCAATTCGTGCGTCAGCACGAGAAATGGCAATTTATCGATAAGTTACCGTCCCAGTTTTTCCAGTTTGGCCAGAACCTGGGTAAAATACTCCGGCAACGGCGCAAAGACCAGCACCGGTCGCTCATCTTTCGGATGCCGGAAGCAAAGCTGCCCGGCGTGAAGGCACTGAGAAGTCTGCCCCAGCTCCGGCTTTTTATGACCATAGACCGTATCCCCCAAAATAGGGTGGCCGATATGGGCCATATGGACACGAATTTGGTGGGTACGACCGGTTTCCAGCCGGCAGCGGATGTGGGTATAGCCCCGGTACCGGGCCACCACCTCCCAATGGGTCACCGCTTCCTTGGAATTGCGTGCCGTGACGCACATCTTCTTCCGATCAGAAGGATGCCGCCCGATGGGAGCATCCACCGTGCCGCTGTCTTCCCGGAAAGAGCCGCAGACAATGGCTTCATAGGTTCTTGCCATGGTATGATCCCTCAGCTGGCTGGCCAGCATCCGATGGGCAAAGTCATTTTTCGCCACCGCCAAAAGCCCCGAGGTATCCTTATCGATGCGATGGACGATGCCGGGGCGCAGCTCGCCGTTGATGCCGGAAAGGTCATCTCCCAAGGCATATAACAGGCCGTTGACCAACGTATCATTCTGATGCCCGGCAGCCGGGTGGACCACAAGGCCCTTAGGCTTATTGAGGACCACCACATCGTCATCCTCGTAGACGATGTCCAGCGCCATTTCCACCGGGGCGATATCCACCTCTTTGGGTTCGGGAAGGGTATATTCAATTCTGTCCCCGGGGTTTAGCTTATCGTTTTTCCTGCCGGGCTTGCCGTTACGAAGGACAAATCCTTCTTCCAGCAGCTTTTGGGCAGCGGAACGGGTCAGGTCCTCTACAGACCTTGCCAAAAAAGCATCCAGCCGTTCCCCGGCAATGTCGGCATAGAGGATCATGCTTTCTCTTCCTTCCAGAATTTCTTGTTAAGCAGCATCCGGGCTACCAGCAAAATGCAACCGCAGGTAATAAAGCAGTCTGCCACATTGAATACTGGGAAATTGATGAAATCCGTCTTGATCATATCCACCACGTAGCCCAGCCGCACCCGGTCGATCATATTGCCCAGGCCGCCGCCGTAAACTGCCGCGATGCAAAAACGGTCAAACCTGGAAAAAGGCAGGGGCTTTTTGAAATACTCCCAAAGGACAGCTACCGTCAGAAGGATGAAAATGCCTACAAACACCCACCGCATACCCTGCATGGCAGAAAATGCCGCGCCGGTGTTTTTGACATAGGTAAAGCTCACCACACCGGGAAGCACCTCCACCTGGCCGTGCAGAGGAATGTTGGTCACTGTCAGATATTTGGTAAACTGGTCTGCCGCCACGATGACCGCGGCAAACAGGCTCAGGAAAAGAAACTGCATAGAATTCCCTCCGAAAACTTGATACTTTATCATACCATGTCCCCCGGTCAATGTCAAATTCCCGTTTGCCGCTCTGTTTCGTTAGAATTCGTAGGGCGGACTCATGAGTCCGCCGATCGCTTCCGAAAGGCTGAAAGGTTCTTGTTTTGCAAAAACCGCCGATAACAGACCAGAAACTGCGTTAAAAATTGCAACGGGTCGGCGGACTCAGAGTTAAGCCCTACGCACAACGAATTTACGAACTGCCCGATAAATGGCAATTTGGCAGCATCCTTCACACACTTATTACTTATTACTTATTACCTATTACCTAAAAAAACCGCCCCAGGGATTCCCGGGACGGTGCTCAAAGAGCCGATATCAGGCAATAAAGCGGGCAGCTTGCTGCCGGAAGCTTTGGAAATCTGCGTCGCAGCATTCGCAGAACACATTGATAGGCTTGCTGTAATCCAGGCACATCATGCCAATAAAGCTCTTGGCATTGACCTGCTGATCCTCATGGCAAACAGTGATCCGGAAGGGCTGCACAGTAGCCAGAGCAATAAAGGCTTTTACTTCTCCAAAAGAATGTATCTGGATTGGAAACTGATGCATTGTCTTTCTCCTCACTCTGTACAAAAACGAAAAAATGTGTATAATGGAGGTGGTCAATTCTCCAACTATACCTTATTATATCGGCTTTTTGTCCAAAACGCAATTGTGGCTTTGGCCGATTATCACAAAAACAAACGCTTAAATTTGGTGAATTTATATGAAAATCGGATTTTACACCTTGGGCTGCAAAACAAATCAATATGAAACGCAGGCAATGGAAAAGCTGTCTGCTGCCCTGGGACACACCGTAGGCAGCTTCTCAGAAGCATGTGATGCTTATATCATCAACACCTGCTCCGTCACCGCGGTGGCTGACAAGAAAAACCGGGCGGTGATCCGCCGCTGCCGCCGGGAGCATGAGGATGCGGTGATCGCCGTATGCGGCTGCTACAGTCAGCACGATGCCGAAGCGGTTCGCGCTTTGGGTGCTGATGTCATTGGCGGCAGCGGTCAGCGGGAGGCCTTTTTAAAAGCGGTAATCGAGGCAGCAGAATCCCGGCAGAAAGCTGAGGTTTTGGATGCTGCCCTTCGCCGCCGGGAATTTGAAGTTCTGCCTGCCGGTGGTCTGACAGAACGGACCCGGGCCATGCTGAAGGTGCAGGACGGCTGCGTGAATTTCTGCACCTACTGCATCATCCCCTACACCCGGGGACCTGTCCGTTCCGCTTCCCTGGAGCTGGCGGTTTCCCAAGCGAAGCAGCTGGCCGCCAGCGGCTACCGGGAGATCGTGGTCACCGGCATTGAAATCGCCTCCTGGGGCTTGGATCTGCCGGGCAAGCCCGGGCTTGACACCCTCATTGACGCCCTTTGCCGGGCAGTTCCGGAGGTCCGCATCCGGCTGGGCAGCTTAGAGCCCCGGATCATCACCGAGGATTTTTGCCGGGAAATGGCCAAGCTCCCCAACCTTTGCCCCCAGTTCCATCTGTCCTTGCAGTCCGGCAGCGATACGGTGCTTGCCCGGATGAAGCGGAAATATGACACCGCCCGTTATTATGAAAGCGTCAGGCTTTTACGGGCGTTTTTTCCCGGCTGCGCCGTGACCACCGATATGATCGTGGCCTTCCCCGGAGAAACGGAGGAAGAATTCCGGGAAAGCCTTCAGTTTATCCAAAAATGCGCCTTCGCCGATATGCACATCTTCCCCTACTCCCGCCGTCCCGGCACACCGGCAGACAAGATGCCGGGGCAGCTGGGCAACGCCGTGAAGGAAAGCCGCAGCCGGGATGCTATTGCGGTAGCGGAAGAAATGAGCAAGGCCTACCGGAACGCTTTGGCAGGCACTTTGCAGGAAGTGCTTTTTGAAGAGCCGGAGGATGGCTTCTTCACCGGTCACGCCCCCAACTATGTCAAGGTCTACGCCAAGGGCGAGGATCTGCACAATACGATCCGAAACGTCCGGATCACCAGCCTGTTCCGGGACGGTGTACGCGGAGAAATCCAGAACCAGGAGGTATAAGATGAGAACCCATACCATTCCCAGAAAGCCGGAGCTGCTGGACTGGACAACCATTCCGGTCCTGCCCATCGATCACCTCCAGTGGTCGGAGCCCACAGAAATTACCGCCCAGGCGCAGATCTGCTACGATGAAGCTGCGCTCTATATCCGCCTGTCCGCCATGGAGGCCGCCATCCGTGCCGAACACACCGGTCCGGTGGCCATGCCCTGCGAAGACAGCTGTCTGGAATTTTTCTTCTGTCCCGTGGAGGGCGACGGTCGGTATCTGAACTTTGAATACAACCTCAATGCCAGCCTCTACCTGGGTATGGGCAGCGGCACCAGCGATCTGATCCGGCTGCTGCCAGGCGCCAATGACCTGTTCCGGGCTGCGCCTGCCCGGATTCCCGGCGGCTGGGAGATCGTATATCAGATCCCCACAGCCTTTATCCGCCGCCTGTTCCCGGACTACACGCCGGTCTCCGGCAAAACCATCCGGGGCAATTTCTACAAATGCGGCGACCTGACGCCGCAGCCCCACTATTTGGCCTGGAATCGGGTGGATCGGGAGCGCCCCAACTTCCACTATCCTCCCAGCTTCGGTCTGCTGACGTTCGAATAACGCGCCCTGCTACAGCATCCGATACCGCGGAATTGGTGTGCCGAACAGCAGCCGGCGCAAGCCGTCCTCCAGGAACACCGCTGCGGCAGACAGCGGAATCCAGAGCAAAAAGTAGTACAGACAGATCTGCCCCAGAAAATTCATGGGCAGGCCGGAATAATCCCACACACCCAGGCCCAGCCATCGGTTTACCACCAGACCGGTGACCAGCTCCAGCCCCGTCACCACGCAGGCGCCTTCACAGGCTTGTACCGCCACCGGAACGGATTTCCCCCGATCCAGCTGCCCGATGAGCCAAAAGCACAGGCCGCCCAGCACAAACATGGTGATGTGGCTCCGTCCCCGCCACCATAACTCCACCAGCACATAAGCGCCGCCGCCCAGAAGCATGATCAAAAGTTCTTTCCATCGCCGCATCCACATTCCCCTTTTCTTTGAACATTTCCATGATTGAATCGCCGTCTTTTGTAGTATGCACAAATTACCAGGAATTATGATTGTCGGGGCGGGAAAAATATTTTCAGAATTTGAAAAAAGGTGTTGACAAAATGGCACTCCTTCTGTATAATAACTCATGCCTTGAGACGCAAGGCAAAAATATGGCGGCATAGCTCAGTTGGTAGAGCATTCGGTTCATACCCGGAGTGTCATCTGTTCGAGTCAGATTGCCGCTACCATAAGGCCCGTTGGTCAAGCGGTTAAGACACCGCCCTTTCACGGCGGTAACATGGGTTCGATTCCC
>JAFQIL010000066.1 GCA_017397565.1 Oscillospiraceae bacterium
ACGCACGAATGGATAATGGATAATTGATAATTGACAATTGTGGTATTTCCTTCGGAAATGATTTAAAAATGTCGCCTTTGGCGACTCCTTAATTGTCCATTGTCAATTTTCAATTGTCAATTGGCAGCCATCGGCTGCCCAACAAACGATAATTTATAGCAATGAAATACAAACAGGGTCTCCGTTTTGGCGGAGACCCTGTTTGTATCAGATCAGATACTCTGTCAAATATTCCTTTGTGTTTTCCACCATCTCATCGAAGAGCTTTTTGGCATCGCAGTCCGGAAGGGTGACCAGAGGATCGTTACGGAAGGCGCTGTAGATCTTATCCACATTTCGCTCTACACATCCCGCTACCACCATCTCCTGCTCCGAAACAATGCGGCTGATCTGGCCGTAAACGGACATGGGGATGTTACCCGCCAGAACGGGGATCAGAGAATCGCCGCTGAAGACCGCGTTGGTCTCTACGATGGCATCCATGGGCAGATTGGGGATCTGACCCCGGTTAGGCAGATTCACATTGGTAACCAAAGGACAAAGACCCAAAAGCGCCCGGATCTGAAGCACACCTTCTTCGCTGGTCTTTGTGGGGACAAAGGTCAGCTCGCCACTGAGAAGCTTACGGCTCTTCTCCAACCGCTTTTTCAAATCCTCCTGTCGCCAGGAAACCTTGGTAAGGTCAAAGCCCCAGCTTCGAGCCTGTCCAGGAGAGGCTAAATACTGCTTGCCGTTATTGAATTCTGCCAAATGGCGGTCACCGGCAGCGGCAATAACACCGTATTTCCGGAATAGATCCATTTTGACACGGTTGGAACAGGCAAAGGTTTCTTTTACGCAATCCTTGGTAAAGCCTGTTTCGTGGTATTTTTCGCAGAAATCCCGGTAAACCTCCATTAGATCAATATTGCCGTAATGGGCGGCAGTCAGCCAGGTGAAGTGGTTCACACCCAAAACATTGATCTTGATCTCCTCCCGGGCAGGTCTTTCCATGCCCAGCATATCCTCCAAAGCCGCAGCCAGCAGGGTCTGTGTTTTGAAAACCTCGTGGCAGCAGCCGAAGGCCTTGATCCCGGGGAAGGTCTTGTAGAGAGTACGCACGCACATGGTCATGGGGTTGGTGTAGTTAATGACCCATGCCTTGGGGCAGTACTTCTCAATGGATCTGGCAATGAATTCAAACATGGGGACAGCCCGCATGGCCCGCAGGATACCGCCGGGGCCAACGGTGTCGCCCACGCTCTGATAGATGCCGTATTTTTCGGGGGTGTGGACATCGCTTTCCATCTCTTTAAAGGTGCCGGGCAAAATGGAGATCACAACAAAATCCGCACCGGTCAGCGCGTCGCCGATCTCTTTTTCCGCTCGGTAATCCCAATGGGAGGTGGGGATTGGGGCGTCGTTATGCATATTGCCGATGATGGCGTTGTCTTTGGCGGCTTCGTAGTCAATGTCATAAAGAGCCACCTGACCGCTGATGTCCGGGGCTAAAGCCAAGTCACTCATCAGACCCCAGGCCCAGCCGCGGCTGCCGCCGCCGATGTAGGCGATCTTCAAATCTTCCACTTTGTTGCCTGTGTGTTTCATGGGATTCCCTCCGTATGGATTTTGATAGCTTCAGTATATCAATTTTTTATGGGATTTCCTTAAAATATTTGACTGATTTCGGGGATTACCTTGATTATTTTGATTTTTCCGTATATACTCAATTCCGTAAGAGGTGCGATATATGGAAAGCTATTTCAAATTAAAGGTTGCAGATGGGGAAGGTGCGATTCCGCCCCGGGAGCATTATCACCCGGATTACGAGGTGTATTACCTGACGGAAGGCCGTTGCCGCTACTTTATTCATGACAAGACTTATGCTGTGGCAGCCGGAGATGTTGTGGTGATCCCGCCGGGGAGAATTCATAAAGTCATGTATGAAACGCCCCAGCATAGCCGGGTTCTGTTTAATTGCACAGCAGAGTTTGTGCCGCCCTCGGTCATCCCGTTTGTGCAGCAGCTTGCGCACTTTCCCAATAATCCGGATACTGCCAAGGCCATTGGCGGACTGTATCAAAGACTTCGGGAGGCCGTGTTTTATCCGGATACCTTTTCGGAAGATACCATCCGCTGCTGTGCTATGCAGCTGTTTTTGCTGATCGCAAAAGCTTCTTCTCACAGCAAACCCCTTCCTGTATCCAGCCCCATTGTGGAGCAGGCCATTACCTACATTCGCAATCACTATATGAATTCCATGGCCCTGACAGATACCGCCCGGCATTGCGCGGTGAGCCATGAGCATCTGTCGAGGGTGTTCAAAAAGGAAACGGGTTTTGGTTTTAATGAGTATCTGAATCTGTACCGACTGAAAAAAGCGGAGTCGCTGCTGAAAAGCGGGAAAGCGCCGAGCGTCTCCCGGGTGGCGCTGCAATGCGGCTTCAGCGACAGCAATTACTTTTCCAAAATGTATAAGTCAGCCTACGGTATTTCCCCGTCACAGGCAAAAAAACAATCCGAACAGGAGGCAGCCTATGTTTAAGATGATTACCCCGGAAGAGGCCGGTATATCCTCCAGGGCCGTGACCAAGTTTCTGCGCAAATTGGAGGAACGGGGCGAGTATATGCATGGCGTTTTGCTGATGCGGGGAGAAAATGTTTTCTCAGAATGTTATTGGGCGCCCTATAACCGGGATTCCATACACAGAATGTATTCCCAGTCCAAAAGCTTTGTGGGAATCGCCATCGGACTGTTGGAGGAGGAGGGAAAGCTCAATTTGGACGATCCCTTAGCCGATTACTTCCCTGAAAGGCTCCATGGCCAGCTGCACCCCTGGCTGGCAAGCCAAACCATCCGGCAGACCCTGCTGATGGAGACCACCGGCCGGAATCCTTCCTGGTTTTTGGACGAAACGGCGGTGGACAGAACGGAGTTCTATTTCCGCACCAAGGAAGTCACCCACCCGGCAGGAACTTTTTGGCAGTACGACAGTCCCGGCTCACAGGTGCTGAGCAGTCTTGTGGAGAAGCTTTCCGGAAAGCCTCTGCTGGACTATTTGAAAGAAAAGCTTTTTAACCATATGGGAAGCTTCCAAACCGCCAAAATGCTGAAGACCCGCAATGACGATACCTTCGGCGATTCAGCCATGATCTGTACACTTCGGGACATGGCTTCTGTTGGTCGGCTGCTGATGCAGGGCGGCGTGTATAACGGGAAGCGTCTGATGAACGAAGGCTATATCCGGGAGGCCACCTCCAACCTGATCGACAATGACGAAAACGGCTATTTTGAAAATTTCCATGTGGGCTACGGCTATCATATTTGGCAGGCACCCCGGGGCGGCTTTGCTTTTGTGGGCATGGGCGCGCAAATGACCATATGCCTGCCCCAGTATGATTTCCTGTTTGCCTGCACCGCGGATGCCCAGGGCCATGTTGGCTCCTCCAGTGAGATCACGCTGATCCTGACGGCACTCTATGATTTTATTGTAGATGAGCTGCAGGAAAACCCACTGCCCCCAGACGGGGAAGCTTACGGGGAATATTTGGAATACACCGGCAATTTGCAGCTGAAGCATTTGCCCGGAAGGGTAGCGTCTTCCTTTGCCGATGCCGTCAACGGCGTGACGTATCTTTGCGATAAAAACCACGCCGGCATTACCGAGTTTTCTCTCCACTTCGGAGAGGATCAAACCGGCGAATTCCACTATACCAATGCCCAGGGGAAGAAAGTCCTGCCCTTTGGCTTGGGAAAAAATGTGTTTGGGAAATTCCCTCAGCTGGGATATTCTCAGGAACACGCCGCGGTACCCACAACAGACGGCTCTATGTATGACTGCGCAGCTTCCGCGGCCTGGAGAGAGGAACGGAAGCTGATGCTGAAGGTGCAGATCATAGACGATTACATAGGTAACTTTGTGGCGATCTTCTGCTTCTGGGAGGGTGGCTGCACTGTGCGGATGGAAAAAAGCGCAGAAGCCTTTTTGACCGAATACCGGGGTATCATCAACGCTGTGGCAAAGCCCTGACAAAACAGCGAAACCCCTCCCGCCAAGCTCTTGGCGGGAGGGGTTGTTTTTAGATTGTCGATCACAAACCGTACTGTTGGCATACACAGACTGTTGGCTTATCCGCAGCGATTGCCGCGGCATCAATCTATGTCCAGCGGAAGTGTGATTTCCTGATCCTATGGTATCATACAGCTGCTGGGAAATGCTGAATAAATTGGAAATAACTTTTTGAAAAAGTGTAAACTTCGGCTGGCATCTCCAAAACAGAAATTTATAATTTGTTGAAGTTTAGTTGAAAATTACTGTTATAATGGGAGCAACAGATTCTTTGGGAGGGGTTGTAATGCTGAAGATACTGATTGCTGAGGATGACCGGGAGCTACAGCAGCTATTTAGCCATGTTTTAAACCGGCACGGATACACCGTGGCAGGGGTATCCAATGGCCAGGAAGCGCTGGATGCTTTGGATAAAGATTTTTATGATATGATCATCTCCGATATTATGATGCCGGTGATGGACGGCTATGAGCTGGTGCGTCAGCTGCGGGATGTGGGCAATACCACCCCTGTGCTGATGATCACAGCAAAGGACGCCTTTGATGATATGCGTCTTGGTTTTCAGTCCGGTGTGGATGACTATATGGTCAAACCCATCAATGTTAACGAAATGGTGCTGCGTGTGCAGGCGCTTTTGCGCCGTGCCAAGATGATCAATGATCGGCGTCAGATCATAGGAGATACCGTCATGGAATGCGATTCCCTGACGGTGAGCGTTGCGGGAGAAAATATGCTCCTTCCCCAGAAGGAATTTATGCTGCTTTACAAGATGGCGGCTTATCCCGGAAAAATATTTACCCGTCAGCAGCTGATGGACGAGATATGGGGTTACGACTCGGAAAGTGATACCCACACCGTAGATGTACATATCGGCAGGCTTCGAGACCGATTCCGGGATAACAAGGACTTTAAAATCGTTACGATTCGTGGCGTAGGCTATAAGGTGGTGAAAACGTGAACACCAGAGAGCGATTTGAAAGGGTTCGAAATGAACAAAGAAACCGATTCAGCCTGCGTACCCGATTGACGGTACTTGTCACGGTAGAGATGCTGATTTGCATCCTGATCGCCTATGGATTGGATCGGCTCTTTAATGTACTGTTTCCGTGGAAAGTACCGCTGGAAATTGAGTTGGTTGGTGTATGTCTGCTGGTTGGGATTTTGGTAACAAGTCAGTTATCCAAATACTTCTTCAATCCGATCAAAAAGCTGCGCTTTGCTATGGATCAGGTAGCAGACGGTGATTTTTCCGTCCGCTTGGAAGAAAAGTCTACATCCAAGGAGATCATGGAGATATACACCGGCTTCAATCTCATGGCAAATGAGCTGAGCTCTATAGAGATACTGCAGTCTGATTTTGTATCTAATGTATCCCATGAGTTTAAAACACCGATCAATGCGATTGAGGGATATTCCACCTTGCTGCAAGGCAGTGAAAATCTGGACGAGGACCAAAAGAAATATGTGGATAAGATCTTGTTCAACACCCAGCGGCTGGCAACACTTGTGGGAAGCATCCTGCTGCTGAGCAAGCTGGAGAATCAACAGATCCCTACCAATCAGACAGCATACCGTCTGGATGAGCAGATCCGGCAATCTTTGGTGGCATTGGAGCCTGCCTGGGCGAAAAAAGACATTGAACTGGATGTAGAGCTTGACCGGGTGACGTATTTGGGCAATGAGCCGATGGTGCGCCATGTGTGGGATAATTTGATCTCCAATGCGGTAAAATTCAGTCCGCAGGGCGGCACAGTAAAGCTCCGGCTCAGTAAAAAGACACGCAAATTGAAATTTACCGTTGAGGACCAAGGACCCGGCCTTTCTGAGGAGGCGCAGAAGCATATATTTGATAAATTCTATCAGGAGGATTCTTCTCACAAGCAGGAAGGAAACGGTCTTGGACTTGCTTTGGCAAAACGGATTGTGTCTATTGAAAAGGGGAAAATTACCGCGGAAAACATACCGGAAGGCGGATGCCGCTTTACCGTGACACTGCAAACCAAATAAAAAAAGGGGTATCCGTTCTACAAAACGGGTACCCTTTTTCAACAATAATTGACATTGGCTTGATGTTCAGTTGACACTTTCTTTTTATACTGCCTTTATAGTATGAATGTGGAGGCGCCCAATATGGAAGATAAGTATAAGCACAAAATCATAACGGTTCCTAATATCCTGTCAATTTTTCGGTTGCTGCTGATTCCGGTGATCGTGTGGCTTTACATAGTGAAAAAAGATCCCCATTGGACGATGGTTATACTGGCACTATCCGGCGTCACCGATATTGTCGACGGTATTATCGCCCGCAAGTGCAATATGATCAGCGATTTCGGCAAGGCTTTTGATCCGGTTGCGGATAAGCTGACACAGATCGCCATGCTGTTTTGCCTTGTCAGCCGATTCCGGTGGATGTTACTGCCTCTTTGTTTGATGATCGCGAAGGAACTGGTCGCTGCGATTCTGGGACTTTTGGTGATTCGCAAAACAGGCAGGGTAGAAGGTGCGGTGTGGCATGGCAAGGCTACCACGGTGTCTCTTTACGGTATGATGATCATTCATTTGATCTGGGTCAATATCCCGGGTGTGGTTTCCGGCATTCTGATCGGTGCCTGCACAGCCTTAGCGCTGCTGTCCGCTTTCCTGTACACCGGAGAGAACATGAAGAAGCTTTTAAGCGGGAGAACATAATATGCGAAAATATGAGAAGTGGATCAAGCTGGGAGGAACGGCACTGTGTGAGTGCTTCGCGGTTTTCACCATGATCAAGCTGCTGAAAGAAGGCGAGACGGACACAGTGGCAATGGCTTTGGCGACGCTTCTGCTTGCTGCGCTGCCGCTTCTGCTGGAAAAGCTGTTTCGCTGCAGGATCCGCCTGCCAATATACATATTCGCACTTGCCTATGCCATCGGTCCTATGCTGGGAAACTGCTGGAAGCTATACTATACCGTGCCTATATGGGATAAACTGCTGCACATAAGCGGCGGTGTGATGTTTGCGATTTTGGGAGCGTACTTTTTTGATTTTCTGATAAAGAATAAGACTTCCACCGCAGCAAGAACCATGTTTGCGCTGTGTTTCTCCGTGGCAATTGCGGCGCTGTGGGAGCTTTGTGAATTTGGCGCGGATCTCTTTCTGGGAATGGATATGCAGAATGATACAGTAATTTATAGCTTGACCTCCTACCTTTTAGGAGACGGTCCGGGGATCACCGGCAGCATCGAAAATATTCAATCCGTAACGGTAAACGGCATACAGCTTCCGGGATACATTGATATTGGTCTTACAGACAGTATGCTGGATATGTTATTGGAAACCTTAGGCGCAATCGTTACCTGCGCGTTTTTGTGGTTGGATAAAGGCAGATGCCTTTTTCGTGCGGCGAGGGAGGAGGTGCAATGATTGCTTTATATATTAGCGGCAATTCCGGCGGCGTTTTTGCTGTATGTTCTGTTCCTCGGCGTATGCTGCCTGTTCATTGATCCCCAAAAAGAATATGACAAGGACAGTCCTTTCTACCGTTTTCTTTTAGACAGTGCAACAGCTGCGGCAATAAAGCTGCTGCGGATACGGGTCCATGTCAGCGGTGCGGAGAATATCCCAAAGGATGCCAAGGTGCTGTTCGTCAGCAATCATCGTTCCAATTTTGATCCCATTATCACATGGTATGCTCTGAAAAAGTGGAAGCTTGCCTTTGTTTCCAAACCCAGCAATTTTAAGATCCCTTTCTTTGGACGGATCATACGCAAATGCTGCTTTTTGCCCATCGACCGAAAAAATCCCAAAAAGGCCATCGTGACTATCAACAAGGCGGCAAAGCTGCTGAAGGAGCAGGAAGTATCTGTCGGCATCTACCCGGAGGGTACAAGAAGCAAAACCTGTGTGTTACTGCCAATGCACAATGGGGTGTTTAAGGTTGCCCAGAAAGCAGAAGCGCCTATTGTGGTGCTCAGCATCACCGGAACGGAAAAAATATCGGGACGGACACCGTTTCGGCCAACAGATGTGTATTTGGATGTGCTGGAGGTGTTTCCCGGCGAGAATATAAAGAATATGAAAACAGAAATGATTGGCGTGTTGGTTCGCCATCTGATGGCAGGAAATATAGAAAAGAGGGACGCAGCATGGCAAAAGGATATGTAATATATAACCCCCAGGCAGGAAATGGCAAAACGAAAGAGGAAGCGCAGCTGTTGCAGCGGATATTGAACGAGGAACTGGAATACTACGACATGACCCGTATTACCAACTACGCGGCTTTTATCGGCGGCATAGAGAAGGGTGATTATATTGTGGTGGTGGGTGGAGACGGAACGCTGAACCGCTTTGTCAATGATACTGCCGGTTTGGAAATTAACCGGGAAATCATGTATCTCCCAACCGGAACAGGAAATGATTTCGCAAAGGATACGGGGATGGGAGAGAATCCGTGCCTCATCACCCAGTATCTGAAAAAGCTCCCCTCTGTGGAGGTCAAAGGGAAACGTTATCAATTTATTAACGGTGTAGGCTTCGGCATTGACGGCTACTGCTGCCAGGTGGGCGATGAGTGCCGGAAGCTCCCCGGCAAGACGGTCAATTATACCGGCATTGCCGTAAAAGGCCTGCTGTTCCACTTTGCACCGAGAAACGCAACGGTAACGGTGGACGGCAAAGAATATACCTACAAAAAGGTGTGGATCGCACCGACCATGCAAGGAAGGTATTACGGCGGCGGCATGATCCCAACGCCTCAGCAGGACCGTTTTTCCGGCAAGCTGTCTGTTATGCTGTTCCATGGCGCAGGCAGACTGCGCACCCTCTGTGTATTTCCCAGTATCTTCAAGGGCAAGCACATAAAGCATACCAAGATGGTAGCAGTACATACAGGCAAGGAAATTACTGTGGAATTTGACCGACCCACGCCACTACAGATCGATGGAGAGACGATTCTCGGCGTGACGAAATATACCGCATATGCGGCAGAAATAAAGGAGAAAGTAATATGTTAAAACGGACGGTGTGGTGATTTTGATTGCAGGCATCACAAAAATTCAGTGGACCGTGGAATCGATCATGGCATATATATTTTGGCGCAACGGTTGATTTTGGGTTGATTTTTCTGCGATATTTTTATAAAATATGCCATGGAGGAACTGATATGCGCAAGAAGAAACCGTCTGTTTTGTTTAGATTTATAAAGCTGTGTGTGAAGTCTTTTTATCCCAAAATCCAGGTGGAGGGCATGGAAAACCTGCCGGATGAGCCGGTGATCATCGTGGGCAACCACTGCCAGATGAACGGTCCTATTGTCGGTGAATTGTATGTGCCGGGAGAGCCTTATATCTGGTGCGCCGGAGAAATGATGCACTTAAAGGATGTTCCGGAGTATGCTTTTCGGGACTTTTGGAGCCAGAAGCCGAAATGGACACACCCTTTTTATAAGCTGCTTTCCTACATCATCGCGCCGCTGTCGGTGTGCGTGTTTAACAATGCCCGCACCATCGGCGTTTACCACGATACCCGCGTTTTGTCTACCTTCAAAAGCACGGTAAAAATGCTTCAGGAGGGAAAAAGCGTTGTGATCTTCCCGGAGCATGATAAAAAGCACAACCATATCGTGTATGATTTTCAGGATAAGTTTATTGATGTGGCAAAACTCTATTATAAGAAAACCGGGAAGGAATTGGCCTTTATTCCCATGTACATTGCGCCGAAGCTGAAAAAGCTCTGCCTGGGTAAGCCGGTGCGATTCCGCGCGGATCAGCCCATGGATGCCCAGCGCAGCCGGATCTGCAATGAATTGATGGATGGCATCACCGCCATTGCGGAAGGACTTCCGGAGCATACCGTAGTGCCTTACCGGAACATCCCGAAGAAGGATTATCCCACCAACATTCCCAAGGAGCGTAGCTATGAAAAAACCGATGATAGATTATAAAAGCTTTCGCCTGCGAAAGCTGAATGAGCCGCAGTTTGCTCATTTAAAGCTGCTGCTGGGATGGGTGGGTTACTTTATACTGTATTTTCTAACGGAGAATCTGATTCCGGCAGAACGGTGTCACCCGGTACATATATGGCTGGACGATGTGATCCCCTTCTGTGAGTGGTTTTTGATCCCCTACGTATTTTGGTATGTGCTGATCGTTATCTCTCTCGGATACTTTTTGCTTTACAATGTCGATAGCTTCAAACGGCTGCAGATCTATATCATCATTACGCAAATTCTGGCGACAGCCTGCTATATTCTATACCCCACGCGGCAGGATCTGCGCCCGGCGGAATTTGTAAATGACAATTTCCTGACCCGATGCGTAGGCTTTTTGTACACCTTGGATACCAATACCGGTGTATGCCCATCGCTCCATGTAGCCTATTCTCTGGGCATAGCGTCTGTCTGGACGAAGGAAAAAGCGGCACACCCGGCCTGGCGCGGCTTTGTGGTTTTTGCGGTGATTATGATCTGCCTGGCTACCATGTTCATCAAGCAGCATTCAGCGGCAGACTTCTTCGCGGCGATTCCGGTGTGTCTGATCGCGGAAGGCTTTGTGTATCGTGACCGGTATTTCAGAAAGAAATAGAAAGGAATTGTTATGGAAAAGAGATTCCACCTTTATGTCAGTAAAAAGCACCCTGCACTTTGGCTGACGGGACTGCTGATGCTGTTGTCTGTTGCGGCAAGAATCGCGGTGTTTTCTCAAATGGATGGCACTCGCGTATGGCAGCAGGTCGTGTGGCCTGCGGTGGCTGTGATCCTGTTTGTGCTGATGATATTTATTTCCGGAAAGGAAAGACTGTATAAAACTGCCATTCCGGTGTGGATGCTTGGCCTTTGGGGGGTATGGCAGCTGCATTATGTGCTTGCAGGCAAACTGCTGTGGTATGTTTTGGCGTGCATTTGCATTCTCTTTTTCTGCGTCAACTATACCACCATAATTGCCGGTCGGCACAAGCCGTGGCTTTTGTTCCCATTGTATTTGCTGGGGCTGGGCGTTATTGCGCATATACATCGGCAGCGTTTGGCGCAATCCCTCTCTGTGGAGGTGCTTTTCCCCGGTTATCTGCTGATTGCAGGCCTTTTGGTCATGCTGTTTGCAATCAAGATCCATGCAGACGGAAAATACCATCCTACTTGGAAGGATCGCCCCGACGGTCGCTATATCCGTTCGTCTTCAGCCATCGAGCAGATCACACCCTTCATTATGCCTCAGCGCTGCGGTGCCAATATCCTTTTTGAAGAGTCGGTGGAGATCACCCAGCTTGATCGGTATATCCGCGCGAAGCGCCGGGAGGGGATGCCGAGCTTTGGCGCGACCCACGCCATTATTGCCGCCTATTTGCGAACAGTGGCCAAATATCCGGCCTTGAATCGGTTCGTGGCAGGCCAGCGGATCTACTCCAGAGGCGAAGATGTTGTAATCTGTATTACGGTAAAAAAGGAAATGACCAAACAGTCTCCGGATACGGTGATCAAACTCCATTTCCATCCCGGTGATACAGCCAAGGATGTGTACGAAAAATTCAATGCCGCTGTGGCCAGCGCCAAGGACGAAATGGAAAACTCCAATATAGACGACGCGGCAGGCTTCCTCACAGCTACCCCTCGTATGGTTCTGAAAGCTGTAGTTTGGCTGGTGCGGTGTCTGGATTATTTTGGTATGGCTCCCAAATTCCTGCTGGAGGTGAGCCCGTTCCATGGGAGTATATATTTTACTTCCATGGGGTCACTGGGCATAAGACCGGTCTATCATCATCTTTACGATTTTGGTACAGTACCTGTCTTCTGCGCCTTCGGCAGAAAACGCCGTGCTGAAGAGATTAAGGACGGACAGCTGGTGGAACGGAAATATATGGATCTGCGATTTAACGTGGACGAACGGATCTGCGACGGCTTTTATTATGCTTCGTTGATCAGGTATTTTCTGCGTTTGCTGACGCACCCGGAGGAGCTGGACAGACCGCCGGAAACCATAGAGCAGGATATTCCGTAAACAAAGGAAGATGAAAGATGAAAGAAAAGAAAAATCTTTGGCAGGCGGTAAAATTTACACTGTTTTCTGTTTCCGCCGGCGTGATCCAAATCGGCTCCTTTGCGCTGCTTGAGCTGTTCATTCAGGATTACTGGATCCCTTATCTCATTTCTCTTGTGCTTTCCATTTTGTGGAACTTTACATTAAACCGTCGGTATACATTCAAATCTGCCGCCAATGTGCCGGTAGCCATGGCAAAAGTGTTTGGCTTCTACCTGGTGTTTACGCCCCTGTCTACATACCTGGGTAATGTGGCGGAAGGCCACGGCGCAAACGATTTTCTGATCCTGGTCGTTACCATGCTGGCAAACTTTGTGTTGGAATTTTTGTTTTGTAAGCTTGTTGTCTACCGTGGTAAGGAAGATACGCTGCCTAAGTGATCGTTGGAGCAGCCTTCGGAAGTATCCGAAGGCTGCTCTTTTTTTGCTTTATATAAAAGACAGGTATAGGAGCAGTACAAATTGTGCGAAAATTGCCATTTCTCGGGCTGTAGGGGACGGGTCTCCCGTCCCGCAAACCTTCCCCCTTTTGTAATGGATAATTGATAATGGATAATGGATAATGGATAATGGTGGTATTTCCTTCGGAAATATTTTTAAAAATGTCGCCTTCGGCGACACCATCACTTTTCACTTTTCACTCTTCACTCTTCACTC
>JAFQIL010000067.1 GCA_017397565.1 Oscillospiraceae bacterium
AATTTGAAGATGATTCACGGGAAAGTCCGTTTAAAAATTTGTCAATAGAGGAATTGGAGTTTTTAACAAGTTATCTTATTAAGAACAAGCACAAGTTAAAACAGTATATCATAAAGTAAGCACTCGGCAAGAACTGAGAGCCAGTTGAGGATACCCCCTGATGTAGGATAACAAATACATCAGGGGGTGTTGTTATATCCGAAGGCGATCATCGTTTATTTTCCTTCGGAAACCAAACAAATTGCTTTCAATTTGTTGGACGGGCGATCGCTGATCGCCGAGAGCCAAAAGGTTCAGGAGTATATTCGGCTGTCCTCGGTGCAGGAAAACAAGGATTTTGATAAGTATGCCAAGGAGGGAGAGGCTGAGGCCAAGGAGTACGCCCAGAAAAACAACAAGACCGAGCACATGACGGATCAGGAAATCCAGATACTGGCGTACTACATCGCCAAGGATAAAGAAAACGGCACAAACCTTGCGGATGAGTACAAGGCGGCCATTAAGCATTACCTGAAGCACCGCCGGGCGCAGGAGATCGCGGCCAGCATCAATGGCATAGACATTCCTGTGATCGAGGGCTTGACGAGAATTGGTTACAGTCTGGGCTCCGGAGTGGTAGACTGGAGCTTGGATCTGGCACAGAATTTTACAAACCAAAAGATCGACCCAACGGTTATGCAGATGGCCAACGGCTACATTGGCAGTGATCCCAGCTTGAATGGGTTTGACCGCGTAGCGCACCAAGCTGCCGGAGCCGTTGGATACATGGCACCGTCCATCCTGCTCTCCAAGGGCGTTAGCGGATTAACAGGTATGGCACCTTTGGGCAGTGCTGTCGGTTCGACGGCCATGTTCCTTGGCTCTGCCGGCAATGCCTACGGGGATGCTTTGGAGAAGGGTTATAACCAGCCTGCCGCAAGGGCTTACTCTGCGCTTGTGGGCTTATCCGAAGTGACTCTGCAGAACATCCTTGGCGGCATTTCTGAGTTTGGCGGTCTGCCGGCCAAGCTGGATGGCAAGATCAGCGCCATCAAGAATGCGCTCTTAAAGGGCGCAGCAAAGTACGGCATCAGCCTTGGTAGTGAAATTTTGGAAGAAGAGCTGCAGAACTTCTTAGAGCCTGCCTTCCGGTCTATCATCTTTGGGGAAAAGTACGATATGCCCACGGTGCAGGAGATTATCGACACGGCAATCACAGCCTTCATTACCACCAGTGCAATAGAAGGCCCCGGAATTACATCTGAGACGATTAAAGAGTATGGCAACAACAATGCCTTGAAAACGGCGACAAATTCGGTGCAACCTGAGCAGTCATCGCCAAATGCGCCGGAGACGATAGATGTCGGTAAAATCGGCTGGGATGGTCGTGTAGCGGTGACGGAAGCCACCGGGCCCAAAGTGACGGTGGGCGGCAAAACCTACGAGCTGATCGGCTACGATAAAGACGGCGCAAAAGTCTACCAAGATGCGGAGGTTTTGGAGTCGGTAAAAGAAAATGCCACCGCAGACCAAAAGGAAACGAACCCAACGGAAAGTGGACTGGAATCAGTTGAAAATCCTGAGAATCGTGATACAATAAAATTACCAGATATACAGATAGGGAGAAGTCTGGGCGCAAAAGCGAAGAACTATCAAGTTATGGACATGTCTACAGGTGAAATGTTTAACCTTGTTGAAGGTACGAAATTGCAGAATGTTGAGGTGTTTGCGGGGAAAGGAACAAAAACACCGTATCGTAATGCGTATAAGTATGCAAATGTTCACGGAGGTAAAGTTGAGGAATGGCAGCATGTCAAAGGAGAAGGATGGGTTGCGTGTATGGACGGTGATCGATACGCAGAAATTCATTGGTCGCAATGTGAAGGAAGAGGCAAGCACGACTTATTTATTAAGAGGTGGAAGGATGAAGGTTAAATATATCGGAAAAGCAAAAACAATTGCATTAAAAAAAGAAAAAGTGTATGATGTGCTCTCCGTAGAGAAAGGGTGGTTTCGGATAATGACAGAATTGGATGATGATTACCTTTTTCCTCCGGATCAATTTGAAGTGATTGAGGAAGATAGTGATTTAATGCGTAAAAGAGCAATAGGGAAATAAAATCACTCAGCAAAACAAACAGAACTAGTAAAACGGACAATAGACCAACACCCCCTAGTGTAGGATAAAAACTACACCAGGGGGTGTTGCTGGTTAGGGGGACTATCGGCTGCCGACAGCAACCAGTCAAGCCGGGTGGCAGAACCCGGGAAATTCGGAATGACCGGCTGGGATATCCAGGTTTCGGGAAAGGTGTTCAATGAAACACGGATGCATACAGCTCCTGCCAACAAGGCGGCACAGGCATATCTACCATATATTAATGATATTGTAAAAAATGCAGTGTTGTTGGATAGCTATGCTATAGATTCCGGAAAAACAAAATCCCAAAACTCTTTGATGATGCACAGTATGTATGCAGTGGCAGATATCGGTAATGGGCCAGAGGTGCTGAAGCTATATGTGGAAGAGATGAATGATCCCAATAAGCCAACTACTGTGAAAAGAGTCTACCAGCTACAAAATATAGAGAAACAGCAGTTGAACGCAAAGGGTTCAGGCAAAAGCCCTAGCCCAGTCATTTCAACTGCTGCTATCAATAATGTAGCAGATTTGTTTGCGGCTGTCAAGGCGAAAGATGCGGCATTTCAGCCGAAGCCCGCCCCAAAAACCACCAATGGTAAAGTCGGTTGGGATGGTCGTGTAGCGGTGACAGAAGCCAAAGGAAAGAACATCACGATAGACGGAAAAACCTATGCGCTGATCGGCAAAGATGTCAACGGTTCCCCTGTCTACCAGGATGTGGAGGTCTTGCAGGAGCAGGCTGCAGAAGAAACGGAGTCAGCAGGCAAAGAGGACGCAGCACAGACAGAAAAGGATGATTCAGCATCGACAGCAGAAAACGAACAGCTGACACAAGATTTTGAACAGGGAGAAAGGGAGAATTCCAAAAACCTCTACGATGCGACCGTGGTGAGTCCCACAGTAAAAACGGCCCAATATAGAAGGCTATATAATAATTTGGAGGAATCTGTAAAGATACAGCGCTATGCCTATCAATGCGCAAAAGAAATGCTTCAGCACAGATCAGGCACAAAGTTCGAGGATATGACATATATCAATACTGTTACCGGGGAACAGCTCACAAGATCGGATTACGATGTCGAAAACCAAGTGATGCCTAGCAAGAGAATGAAGGAAATGGTTCAAAAAAGTGAGCCTTATACAGTAATTGCTTTGCACAATCATTCGGGAAATAGTGTGCCAAGTATGGCGGATATCCAATCGGCATATGTGCAAGAATATAAGTATGGCTTAATTGTGTGTCATGACGGAACAATTATGAGATATTCTGTAACTGGGGAATACAACCCTATAATTGTGAATTCTCTTCTTGACAGTGTTCAGGAGAGTCTCTACAATAATGACACAACAAAACTGGAGAAGAGTCTGAAGCAGTTGCGTGATGAAAATGTGATACTGGAGGTGTTTAAATGATCACATATGAGGAGATTTGTAAAAAAATCGGATTTGATCCTATTGAAAAAGGCTTGAATTATACCGTTGCTGACCATGAAGATGATAGCCAAATCAGCCCATTTTCGGTGTTGAACCAAGAGGAGTTGGATTTTCTTACGGATTATTTGATTCGGAACAGAAGCAAACTGGAAAAGTATATGGTTAGATAATCAATTTGCAAAGGGCGGCAACCCCGGGGTGTGTTTCCACACCCCGGGGTATTTTCGCCTCGGGCGCAACAAAGTACGGCATCAGCCTTGGTAGTGAAATTTTGGAAGAAGAGCTGCAGAACTTCTTAGAGCCTGCCTTCCGGTCTATCATCTTTGGGGAAAAGTACGATATGCCCACAGTGCAGGAGATCATCGACACGGCACTGGTGACAGCGCTGTCCACCAGTGCAATAGAAGGCCCCGGAATTACATCTGAGACGATCAAAGAGTATGGCTACAATAATGCCTTGAAAACGGCGACAAATTCGGTGCAACCTGAGCAGTCATCGCCAAATGCGCCGGAGACGATAGATGTCGGCAAAATCGGCTGGGACGGAAGGGTCGCGGTAGAACCGGCCACCGGCCCCAAGGTGACGGTGGGCGGCAAAACCTACGAGCTGATCGGCTACGATAAAGACGGCGCAAAAGTCTATCAGGATGTGGAGGTTCTGAAAGAACAGGCAGAAGCAGAATCCAAGCAGACGGATGAAATCCAAACTGGGGAGATAGAGCCACAGCAGGATACGGAAGCAAAAGTTAATCAAGAAGGTGTTGCAAACGAGGAACACAATGCTATAATAACAACATGGGACAATAGTTTGACACCAAGAGGTCAGGTTCTAGAACAAATCAGTCAAGAAGATTTGTATGGATTTGCTGCGGCAGAGCTCGGCATTTCCACTGAAATGGCAACAGAGTATATCGATGTAATAATGGATTATACGGACACGAGCACAAATGTTTATTCGGAAGTTAGACGCTATCAAAGAGAAGAGCCACTGCAATTCCTGACACAAGAGGAAGCGAAAGCGTTAAGTGATAAGATTGAGGCGTATATTCAAAAGGCACCGCGATGGAATGGTGGAACGACATTTCGCGGCAGTACAGTTTCTGACATAGAGCTTGCTTCTTATGTGCCTGGGTACGAACTGCATATGGGTGGTGTTGCCAGTTGGAGCGACCAAGAATCAGTGGCGAGGGATTTTGCGGTAAAGAATGTTACAGCGGACCGACCCAATTCGGTTATTTATCATTGCGATACACAGGGAAAGGGAACGGGTATTCAACATATTTCGGTTGTTGAAATGGAAGCAGAAGTGCTTTGCTCCAAAGAGTCCCGATATGTTGTGGATAAGGTAGAAATTGATGAAAATCATGTTTATCATGTCTATTTGAAAGAGGAGTGATGAAAGGTGACAGAAGAAAGAAGAAAAGAGCTTTTGGCCAAAAAAGATTATTATCGGAAACATCCGGAAGAAGCACGGAAAGCGTATTTAAAAAAAGTAGATGATTATGTTCCTGTTGGAACGCCGCCCCAAAAGAAGAAAAAGGGTGATTAAAGAGAAGGGCGCGTTGCAAGTATACGATAGGGACTGTTCTGTGCCCTTGTGAAAGGCTTTGCGAAAAGAGCATATTTCAAGGAAAAGCACCCTTCGGGGTGCTTTTTTTGTGCCCAAAAGGGCAGTTGTAGGGAATGCATTTATGCATTCCGGGGCGGTGGTATCGGTGACGGCGGAACGGATCAATCCGTTCCCTACGAAAGCGTTACCAATTCCCGTTTATCGGGCAGCCTTTGCGGCTTCGCCGCCATAAGGGGCGGGAAACCCGCCCCCTACAGCCCGAGAAATGGCAATTTGTTGGTGAGCCGTGGAAATTCTAGCATGACCGGCTGGGATGGCAGAGTGGCAGTGACGGAAGCCACCGGGCCCAAAGTGACGGTAGGCGGCAAAACCTACGAGCTGATTGGCTACGATAAAGACGGCGCAAAAGTCTACCAAGATGCGGAAGTTGTGAAGGAGCAGAATGTATCTACAAAGGGAGAAACGGAAACATATGCTGTTGACAAAAACTCTGAAGAACTACTTGAAAATCAAGGAAAAGATAGTACAATACAAAAGGATAACAAAGCTGTTAGACAATGGTATCACGATAATGTTGCTAGAATCAAAGACAGTATTGATACCAATCTTCCTCTTGAAGAACAGGCAAGACAGGCCTTTGAAGCAAGAAACAGACTTAGAACAGAAGCAAGAAATAGAATGCTTGATCAAGAAACCAGAAAACTATTGGATAGCAAAAGACCAAATTTAACGATTGAAGAGCTTATTGAATCCAAAATGAGACGAAAGGCAATGACTAGGGAAGAAGCTATTCAAGATGTCTTAGACACAGCGACAAAAACAAATGAGAATGTGGATAGAGAACAGGGAATAGGAGGAAAGTGAGATGTACACCTATAATATTATGAAGCAAGCGGACGAAAAGATTTTTTACAACATCTGCAAACGAATCGAAGCTGGCATAAAGAACGTGGAAAAGAAACAGCTTTTGGAAGATGTGGATGGGACTTTGATCCAGTTGTACGATATTGGCGGAAAAGAAGTTAAAGTGGTTAATGATATTGAGGTAGACGCGGTATATGTGGATTCAGAGATCAGTTTAAATAAGATTTAAAGGAATCTTGGAAAAGAGGAATCATAAATGGAAAAAGCACCCTTTGGGGTGCTTTTCTTATACCCAGAAAGGGTGGGCACTGCCAAATGAACTGAACCGGTAAAATCAGAATATAGATAAGAGCCCCCTAGTGTAGGATAAAAACTACACCAGGGGGTGTTGCTTAGGAACCCACAGGCTCTGCCGGTAACACCCCACGGACAAGCAACAAAATTGCTGATCGGTGACAACACCGAGGAAAATTCTGTACTGGGGGATAAGGCTGACGGACTGACGCAATCGGCAGCGCATCTTGTAGGCTCGAGAGCCTTGTCGCTGCTGGGAGTTCCCACGGCACTGACAATGGGTGTCAATGCCTTTGGCAGTGAGATCGAAAATGCCTACAAAAACGGTGCTACCCATACTCAGGCATGGATCAGTGCTTCGGTGGCAGCCGGTGCGGAGATCTTGTTTGAGAGATTATCCGATGGTCTTAAAAGTCCGAAGGGAACCAATGTGGACGATACGACTATGCAGACCCTATCTCAGAATATTTCCCAAAAGGTTGTCAATACCCTTCTGAAGTGGTTTAAGGAGGATGCAACGGAAGGCCTTGAGGAGGTTTTCACGGATATTGTCAACAAGGTGGCGCAAAAGCTGACCTATGCGGATAAAATGACCTGGGAAAAGGTGTTTTCCACGGAGGATGCCTGGGATTCCTTCCTGGGCGGTCTTTTGCTGAGCCGCGGCATGAGAGGCGCCGATGCCATCATAGTCAATAGCAATGCGTTCCAAAACGCTGGCTTGGAAGATATTGCCGGGAAGCTGAGTCGGGGAGAAGCCCTCAGCGCAGCGGAGCGGCAACGGCTTTTGGATGCGGTACTTAAAAATACCGCCCAGGACACGGCGGCCGACAGTAACGAGTCAAGCCGGGTGACAGAACCCGGGAAATTCGGAATGACCGGCTGGGATGGTCGTGTAGCGGTGACGGAAGCCACCGGGCCTAAAGTGACGGTGGGCGGAAAAACCTACGAGCTGATCGGCTACGACAAAGACGGCGCAAAAGTCTACCAAGATGCGGAAGTCCTGAAGGAGCAGGCAGAAGCAGAATCCAAGCAGATGGAAGAATCGGAGCCTGTAAGCCAAGAGGAGAGTGCTCTGCAGGAAACAGAAACGGAGGAAAATCCCGAGTGGTTTGCTACAGCATTGGATTCCGCAGAAGCGTCAAGCGCAGACCGCCGGGATAACTTGACTTCCGTTGCCAAGGGACATATAATGGATCTGCAAAGAGGGTTCATGTGCTTTCCGGAGGGCGATCCGCTGATCAAGAATTCCCAAAAAGTAACGCCTAAAGAGGGCTTCTTCGATGTGGCGATGCACGGATCACCCACAGCAGTAGCCTTTGGCGGCAAGGAAGCCAATATGTCTCCCCGGTTGCTGGCCGAGGTGATTCGGCATAATCCCAATTACCATAGAGAAAATATCCGGCTGCTGTGCTGCTCCACGGGGCTGCAGGTAGACGGTGCGTACTGCTTTGCAGAGGAACTTGCCAATGCTCTGGGCGTCACGGTGGAAGCGCCGAATAAGACCTTGTATATTGATAAAAATGGCAACACGAAAATTGGAGATTATGGGGAAGGTGAAATGATTCCTTATGAACCCAATAAAAGGAGACGGATAAAATGAAAACAATTTATGGAATAAAATCGTTTGGTTTTTGGGAAGGACAGCCATATAGCCATGTTACAGACAAATATGAAGACTTTTTGTCGTATAAGAATACCATTGATAAGCAGAAAGTGATTCAACATATCGAGTCTTTGGGGGAGTGGCTGTCATCTGTTCGATCCTATGATATGTTTACGGGAGAAGAATTTAATTCTGGTTTCTATGACGATGGGGAGTTTAAATTCCCGGTAGATTTCCTGCGGTATTACAAGACCCAGGATATTGGCATTCCCTACGAGTATGAGGAATATTTGAAGAAAATTCTGTAAAAGCACTTAGCAAAGCCGGTAACCCCGGGGTGTGAACACACCCCGGGGTATTTTTGTGCCCCAAAAGGGCAGTTGTAGGGAATGCATTTATGCATTCCGGGGTGGTGGTATCGGTGACGGCGGAACGGATCAATCCGTTCCCTACGAAAGCGTTACCAATTCCCGTTTGTCGGGGAGTTTCAATATAGGAACCACCTGCCAAAAAACACTGTCATTCCGAGGCTGCGATAGCAGCCGTGGGAATCTCCCGGAACCGGGGATGTTCTATGGAAAGGTTGTAAAGATAAGTCAAATCAAGTAATTATCCCTATTTAACCTTAGAAAAAGTCGTTAGTTTGTACCGGGAGATTGCCACGACCCCTTTGGGGTCTCGCAATGACAGTTCTTTCGGTTCTTGGCTGCTTATCGAAGGGGCGGGGGACCCGCCCCCTACAGCCCGATAAATGGCAATTTGTTGGTGAGCCGTGGAAATTCGGAATGACCGGCTGGGATGGCAGAGTGGCAGTAGAACCAGCCACCGGCCCCAAAGTGACGGTAGGCGGCAAAACCTACGAGCTGATCGGCTACGACAAAGACGGCGCAAAAGTCTACCAGGATGTGGAGGTTCTGAAAGAACAGGCAGAAGCAGAATCCAAGCAGATGGAAGAATCGGAGTCAGCAAGTCAAGCGGAGGAAACAGAGCTGGAAGGCGGCCCAAAAGCGGAGGTTAAAGACGAGCGAAAAGCCATTGAAAAAACCGAAGATGGTGATATAATAACTACAACAAAGGGAATTGGAATACAGTTTTTTGCAAACAAGGGTATTCAAAGACAAAGCAACAGAGAACTAAGAAAATCAATGGACTCTTGGAAAAGCAGATTGGATGAACATGCAGAGTGGGTGAACAATCCTCAACTACATGATCAGTACTGGGACGAGAAAACACCTCAACACAAAGCGGGATTAATAAAACATTGGCAACATGAAATAGACAATTTTAAAAACAACCTAAAAGAAGCGGAAGATGAATTGAGAAAGCGAGGCGAAAAATGATGACTGATAAGGAAAAAGTTATTGAATATGAATTGCAAATTGAGGATATGATTCACACTTTACAAGAACGGATACACGAGATGGAGAATAAAAAACTCAACGAATTTGAAGATGGAAGGTATCTTGCCTATACGGAAATGATGGATATCATAAAAACACGCCATAAGATGATTATGGAAGTTATCGCGGAGTAAAAAGAATTGGGAGACAAGAGGTCAGTTTTGTTGTCTCGACCCTTTATAATTGTGTATACTTTTCCTGACAGTATTCAGGAGAGTCTATACAATAATGACACAATAAAACTGGAGAAGAGACTAAAGCAGTTGTGTGGTGAAAATGTGATACTGGAGGTGTTTAAATGATCACATATGAGGGGATTTGTAAAAAAATCGGATTTGATCCAATTGTGGAGGGAAAACGACTAGAACCATCCGAATTTGAAGATGATTCACGGGAAAGTCCGTTTAAAAATTTGTCAATAGAGGAATTGGAGTTTTTAACAAGTTATCTTATTAAGAACAAGCACAAGTTAAAACAGTATATCATAAAGTAAGTACTCGGCAAGAACTGACACATTACAACCGACAGATCTAATTGAGAAATGTATAAAGAATAGAGGTGGAAAAGCGTGATTACACTTGAGCAAGCAAAAGAACAGTTTCTTAGAATCGTTGAAAAGGCTGAAAAACAATATACAATTCAGACAGTATGGGAAATTTCTTTTGATGATCCTATTTACGCAATGATTGCTATTGATGAAAACGGCAAACAAGTCTTTCCTGGTGAAGTATTTCCTTCTATCCGAAAAGCGGATGGCTCACTTGTTGACTTTAGTTTTCCTGCAACAGGTTAGAATGCTTAGCAAGGACGGTAACCCCGGGGTGTGGAAACACACCCCGGGGTATTTTTGTGCCCAAAGACGGCTGTAGGGAATGCATTTATGCATTCCGGGGCGGTGGTATCGGTGACGGCGGAACGGATTAATCCGTTCCCTACGAAAGCGTTACCAATTCCCGTTTATCGGTAAGCTGCGATAGCAGGAAAAGGCTTCCCCTTGAGGGGAAGCTGTCAGCCGGGCAGGCTGACTGATGAGGTGTAGGTTGCGAAGCAACCGTTAGAAATCCGAATTTCTGCTTCGCAGAACCCCTCATCCGGCAAAAATCGAAGATTTTTGCCACCTTCCCCCAAGGGGGAAGGCTTGTGGGGGAGGGAAAAGTGAAGAGTGAAGAGTGAATAGTGAAAAGTGATGGTGTCGCCGGAGGCGACATTTTTTAAAATATTTCCGAAGGAAATACCGCAATTATTCATTATTCATTATCCATTATCCATTACAAAAAGGGGGAAGGTTTGCGGAACGGCACACAGGCCGTTCCCTACAGGGAGCGGCGTGCTACATGTGACTATAGACTTTTGCCCGGATTTTTGGTATGATAAAGAAAAATCCCCCACAGAGAGGAATTTTCCATGAAACGAAACGGTTTGTTGATCACGGTGGCGGTGCTGGCGGTTTTGCTGGCAGCGCTGCTGGCGGTTTTGATTTTGGGGAAGGCTGAAACACCGTCTGACGTCCCCAATACCACCCAAAGCGCCACAAATACCACGACTTTGCTGCCCTCCACCACCGCTTCGGTACCCTCCACTACGGTACCCCCCGTAACTACCGTACCCCCCACCACCGCACCGGAGGACCCGGACGCACTGGCACCTATGGGTGAAGTTTATATTACCACCTCCGGACAGGTCACAGAAACCTATTCCGAGGCTTTTGCCCGGGTATCCTGGGAAGACGGGGAAATTGAAGAGCAGCCTATCACCATCCGTATCCGTGGCTACAGCTCCACCTGGGTCGCCAAGAAGGCCTATAACATCAAATTCTCCCAAAAGGTGGAGCTTTTCGGCATGGATGCCGGGAAAAAGTGGTGTCTGATCTCCAATGCCTACGATAAGACCCTTCTTCGCAACGCCATCGCTATGGAATACGCGCAGAAGCTAAACCTTTCCTATGTGTCTTCCGCCCGGTTCTGCAAGGTCTATCTCAACGGCACATATTTGGGTATCTATCTTGCTATGGAGCCTGTCAGCGAGGGAAAGGGTCGGGTGGATATCGACCTGTCGGCAGGGGATTTTCTCATCGAGCGCAGTCGCCTCCGGGAAGAAGAGGGCGTGACCTATCTGACTACAAAAGCAGGCCTCCGCTTTGAAATGAACGAGCCGGAGACTCCTGAGCCCGCGGCGCTGACGGCGATTTTGGAGCAGCTGATGCTGGTGGAGGACGCGGTGCGCACCAAGGATCATACGGTTTATGAAGAATATATCGATGTGGCGTCCTTTGTGGATTTTTACATCTTCCACGAGCTGTTTAAGGATATCGACTTTGCCCAGTATTCTACCCGGTACTATATGAAAGACGGTGTTTTCTATGCCGGCCCGCCCTGGGATCTTGACCTGAGCATGGGCAATGTGTCCCAAAGGAGCGCAGAGTGGAAATACTGGAACTACAACAATCAGGATGAATCCACCGACCAGTCCGGGGACTCTGCCCGTGCCTACTGGGCTCAGAAGGATTTCTATATGTGGCTGTGGCAGGACGGATGGTTCCGTCAGCGGGTGATGGATCGCTGGGCGGAGCTTCGGGGCATTACGGAGAACCTCTATGCCGAAAATGATCTGGGTATCAGCCGGCTGGACGCCTATATTGCCGCCTACCAGCCGGAGTGCGAGAGTAATTTCACGGAGGCAGGCTGGCCTCTGTCCCGTCCCACCGGCAATTTGGATGACCGGTATCCCGCGGATACCTGGGTTGGGAATGTGGAAAAATTGCGGGACTGGCTGATGCGCCGTGCCGCCTGGCTGGATAGTCAATGGATAATTGACAATGGATAATGGATAATGTATCCCTTGCCAATTTCCGTTTATCGGGCTGTAGGGGACTTATTTTCCCGTCCCGCAAACCTTCCCCCTTGGGGGAAGGTGGATTCAAAAAATGTCCCCAAAAGGACATTTTTTGAAGACGGATGAGGGCGGAATAAAGAAAAGTGTCCCCTCATCAGTCAAAAATCAAAGATTTTTGCCAGCTTCCCCCAGCGGGGGAAGCTCGGCGGCTTTGCCGCCGGTTCATGCTATCTCCCCGAGAAGTGGCAATTTTACAAGCAAAAACGGTGTGCTGAAAAGCACACCGTTTTTATGTACATTTATACCTGCCAGCCAAGTCCCTTGGGATAGAAGAACCGAAGTTTTTCCTGCGCCATGGTGAACCGGGCCACCTGGGCAGTCCGCAGCTCGCCGTCTAAGTTGATGGGAGTGGGCTTGTCGCAGCGGATGGTGACCTGATCCGTCCGGTAGTGGGTGATCAGCTCCGGCAGCTCCTTATACCGGCCGTTTTTATACTTGCCGATGATACCGGGGACCTGCCACAGCCGTACTTTTTTCACCAAAAGCACGTCCATCAGACCGTCTGTGGGATCTGCCTCCGGCACGGGATTGAAGCCGCCGCCGTAGAACCGGCCGTTGCAGGCACAGATGAAGGTGAATTCGCCGTCTAAAACCTGTCCGTCGATCTCCACCACATAATGCTCGCTGATCCGCTTGAGCAGGTTGATCACCGTGGAGGCTGCATAGGCGGCAAAGCCCTGAAGCAGAGGGATGCGCTTGTAATGGGCCACATCTGTGCCAATTCGGGCATCTAAGCCCACGGAGCAAATGTTCAAGGAAAAATCACCGTTGCAGCGGATCATGTCGAAGGTAGTTTCCTCCGCGTCCAAAAGCCTTTCCAAGTCGAAAAAGGCTTCCGGATCGCTGAACAGCTTGACAAAATCGTTGCCGCTGCCTCCGGAAAACACCGTCACCGCCGCGTTATCGAAGCCGGCAGCACCGGCGGCCACTTCGTTCAGTGTGCCGTCACCGCCGCAGGCGTAGATGCGGTAGTCTTCCCCGGTTTCGGCGGCCGCCCGGGCAAGCTGTGTGCAATGCCCCGGAGCTTCGGAGACCCGGATCTCATAATCCAAGCCCCGTTTGCCGCAAATCTCCGTGATGGTTTCGGTATATTTTTTTGTCCGGTCCCGGCTGCCTGCCGCGGGGTTGATGATGAATAGGTGTTTCATAGGTTCCCCTCCAAGGGTATGTCAGGAATGTAGGGACGATTCGCGAATCGCACAACAAATTGCCATTTCCCGGGCAGTTCGTAAATTCGTTGTGCGTAGGGCGGACTCATGAGTCCGCCGACCAGTTGCAATTTTTAACGCAGTTTCTGGTCTGTTATCGGCGGTTTTTGCAAAACAAGAACCTTTCAGCTTTTCGGAAGCGATCGGCGGACTCATGAGTCCGCCCTACGAAGTGTTGCAAAACTCCCTAATAAACGGGAATTTGCACGCATAGGGGATGGGTGTCCCTACTTCTTCCTCGCGTTATCCGTAAACATATAGTAGTCGCATTTGATCTTGCCGTTGTAGAATTTCCGCTTCTTGTCGCTGCGGCGGCCAAAGTAATGCTCAAACTCCGGCTCGGAGGTGATGACAAACTTTTTCCAGTTGTTGGCGAACTTCAAGTGCCGCCCCAGAGCGCTGTAAAGCCGCTGGGCGCTTTGCTGCTCCAGCATCCGCTCGCCGTAGGGGGGATTGCAGACCAAAATGCCGCTTTCTGCCGGCAGGCTCATTTTGGTAGCGTCCCCATCCCGGAAGGTCACCGCGTCGGCAACCCCGGCTTTTCGGGCGTTGGCAAAGGAAAGGGAAACGCAGGCAGGGTCACTGTCTGAACCCATGATCTGATATTTGCCGTTAAATTCCTTGTCTTTGGCCTCGGTTTTTGCTTGCTCCCAGGTCGCTTGGGGCATCCAGGGATATTCTTCCGCGGCAAAACGGCGGTTTAAGCCCGGGGCCCGGTTCTTGGCGATGAGGGCGGCTTCAATGGGGATGGTGCCGCTGCCGCAGAAGGGATCCCAGAAAAATTCTTTGCCCCGGAATCTGGTCAGCTGGATCATGCCGGCGGCCAGAGTTTCATGCAATGGCGCGTCGTTGCCTACTGCCCGGTAGCCCCGCTTGTGAAGGCCTTGACCGGAGGTGTCCAAAGAAAGGGTCACCTGATCGTTCAGGATGGTAAAGTGGAGCTGGAATTTGATGCCGGTCTCCGGCAGCCAGGAAACGCCGTATTTTTCCCCCAGCCGCTTGCTTGCCGCCTTTTTGATGATGGCCTGACAGTCGGAAACAGACATGAGCTGACTGTTTAAGCAGTGACCCTTCACCGGGAACTGTCCGTCTTTGGGGATGAAATCCTCCAAATTGGCATGGAGCACCCCCTGGAACAGCTCTTCAAAGGTTTTGGCGGTAAATTGGGCCAACACGATCATCACCCGTTCGCCGGTGCGCAGGCAGATGTTGGCCTTGGCAAGGGCATTTAAGTCACCGGTAAAGAAGACCCGGCGGTCCTCCACCCGGACATTATTAAGATTCAGCCGCCGCAGCTCATCGCCGGCCAGTCCCTCCAAGCCAAACAAGGTGGGGACAATGTAGGTAAGGTTTGTCATAGCTTCTCCTAACTTCCAGAACCTTCCCCTTGGGGCTTAGCGGCGCAGCCGCCAAGCCTTCTCCTTGAGGAGAAGGTGGCAAAAATCTTTGATTTTTGACGGATGTGGTGGTCTGCGAAGCAGCTTTACGAGATCGACCGGGATTTTTACGCCGCTGCGTGGCTACACCACATCAGTCATTTGCTCGTTCCTCGCAAATGCCAGCTTCTCCTCGAGGAGAAGCCTTGTGCAACTATGTGCAAATTAGCAAGTTTACGGAATGATCTTTTTCGGCTTCAGGTAGCGCTCCTGTTCGGAAAAAATGCAGCCGCAGAATTTTTGGATATACATTTGAAGCTCTCTTGCCCGCTCCTGTCCCGCCTTGAACAGAGGCCGAAAATCCCGGTACAAAAAGGCAATGCCGTATTCATCAGCGGCCCGGGCCGCCACCTCTTTCATCAGCTCGTGGTTTTGATAGGGGCTGATAAACAGGGAAGAGGTAAAGCTGTCAAAGCCCAGCTCCTTTGCCTGCCGGGCGGTTTCGTAAAGCCGCATTTCGTAGCACTTGACGCACCGGCCGGAGATATCCTCTGCCACTTCCCGGACAAAGGGCCTTAGACCGTAGTCATCCCGTTCGATGACGGGAAGCTTTATCATTTCGGCATAGGTTCGCAGGCAGTTGCGCCGCTCCCGGTATTCGGTGAAGGGATGGATATTGGGGTTATACCAAAGGCCGGCGACCTCGATGCCTTCTGCCCGGAGAGATTCAATGGGCTGATTGGCGCAGGGGGCGCAGCAGATGTGCAGCAGGGTTTTCATGGGTTTCCTCCCAAATTTCGTGTTTTTCTTATTGTAGCACCGATTTTTCTTCCACGCAAGATAAATCCTGTTTGCCGGTGAGTTGCGTAGGGCGGACTCATGAGTCCGCCGATCGCTTTCGAAATGTAAAAAGGTTCTTACTTTATAATAAACCCATCGGCAAAAGGGCTGAAACCACGCAAATCATTGCAACGGGTCGGCGGGGTCATGACATAAGCCCTACGAAGATCATTATCAATTATCCATTACTCCCAGCACGCCGTCCCGGAAGATTTCCGTGATGCGGACGCTTCGGATCTCATTGTGCAAATTCTTACCCCGGACATAGACCTTGACATAGTTGGGGGCGTGGCCCACATAGTAAGCCCCGCTCTCCTCTTCAAAAAGCACCTGCTGTACCGCTCCGATCATTGCCTGCCGGTAGGCTTTGGACATTTCGGCAGCAACGGCAATGGCCTTTTTGCTCCGCTGCTCCTTTACCGCATTGCCCAATTGGCCGGGCATTTTGTCAGCCGGGGTGCCGGGACGGCGGGAGTAGGGGAAGATGTGCATATCCGCAAAGCCGCACTTTTGGATAAATGCCAGACTTTGGACAAATTCCTCCTGCGTCTCGCCGGGGAACGCCACGATCATATCCGTCGTCACGGCGCAGCCGGGAAAATGCGCTTTCAGCAATTTCACGCTTTCCAGATA
>JAFQIL010000031.1 GCA_017397565.1 Oscillospiraceae bacterium
CTCTGACGAGGGGGCTGGATTTTGCGTAGCAAAAGACTGGGGGAGAGAATTTTCTCTTCTTGTTTCTCTCCCTCCGTCAAAAATCAAAGATTTTTGCCACCTCCCTCGTCAGAGGGAGGCTTTCCGCTGCGGCGGGACTGGACATAGCTAAAGCTTTTTGGAACCACCGGCACCGCCGGTGGTTTTCTTTGTACAACAAAAAATCGTGTGCCAAATACGGCACACGATTTTATCATTTCATTTTCTCAAGTAACTCTAAAAGCCACTTGGGACTATATTGCCCAATCGTCTGTAATTCTCCGTTTTTATATTTCGCAACAGTAACAAAGCCGTTGTCGTTATCATAGAACGTAGCCTCATTGCAGTGGGGCAAGATCATCAGCAGATCCTCAAACCGTTTAGAAAAGCGTTTCGCCACAGTATCTGTGTTGATATTGTGACCGCCTCTTTTTACCCGGTTTTCAATGCGAATCAGGCTTTCCTCCATGGTATCAAGGCCAACATAGTAAAGCCGAATATAATAGTCCTTTGCGATTGCCCGTTTAATGGTATCCAGAGTTTTTCTGTCGGAAAGGGTAGTTTCCTGAGTGAAGCAGATTTCCTTCTCCAGGCACTCGTCGATGCATGCGACAGCCTTCTTACCGCCCTCCAACAAATTACCGCCACAAGCAGCAGTAATCTTATCCACTTCGATGATCTTGCCCAAATTATCGATCTCTGTCCGCAAAACACCGGTCAAGCTGCTTTTTCCGCAACCGTTGATACCGGCAACGATGGTATAGGTTTTCATAACACACCATCCTTGATTTCATAGTAGCTGTATTATATCACAAATGGCTATATATTTCATCCGCAGAAATGCATCGGAGCATTACTGTCCGTTATCATTATTCCACAGCCTTGAGGGACTCTGCCATATTGACCTTGGTAATTTGTCGCTTCATAAAGTGATTCACGATCACCGCGAACAGCACCGATGTCACAAAACCCAAAAGGTAGCTGTGGGGTTTGATCACATTATCAAATGTGACCGCATCGATTTTTGCCATGCCCATTACTACCATATGGAACAGCTTTCCAAGGGGCAGTCCGAGAACGCTGGCAATAAACGAGAGGATCACATTTTCCTTCAAAACATAGCTCTGGGTCTCCTTGGGATAGAAGCCCAGCACCTGAACCGTTGCGATCTCTCTGCGGCGCTCCGCGATATTGATATTTGTCAGATTAAAGATCACGATAAAGGCCAGTGCCGCGGAAAAGGCCACAGCCAACGCAATAATATAGTTCAGGCAATCCAGCGCCTCGCAAACATAATCCTCCACGGTTTCCAGCTGATTCACACCAGTTATTCCGGAGATCCCGGTAAGCTTTGTTGCGACTTCCTCACTGTCGGCATCGGTTTCGATCAGCAAAGAATTGCTCGACCACGCGCCAAACAATTCCCCATAGGTTTCATCGGATAAAAACACATATTCTATGAAGTGATTATCAAAAACATCCGCTACGGTAACTGTAACAGTTTTCCCATCGACATCCCGGAGCGCAAAGGTATCACCGGGCAAAAGGGAAAACTTTTCCGCCACCTTGGGACTGATCAGCGCTTCCCCTTTCCCGGGAAGTGTCAATTCGTTTCCATCCTTCCAAAGCCGCCAGAATTCTTTGATCTCCTCTGAATCATAGCTGATCATATTCACAGCAGGCATAGCCGTTTCTCCGACGACCTCTACCTTATCCATTCTGACATTCAGGTACCGGTTCAGCTCTTCCAGCTTTGCAAGTTTTTCATTCACCGAAGCTTTCGAATCCGTATCGTAGCTTGCTTCTATGTTGTATTTCTGAATCTCATTAAATTGGATATCTCCCACACCCACCATGGAATCGTAGATGCCGAAGGCTGTAACCAAAAGGCCCGCGCAGCAGCCGATTCCCACAAGCATCATAATGACCCTGCTCTTGTACAGAAGCATATTTCGTGTGGTGATCTTCCGCAGGAAGGAAAGTCGATTCCACAGGGGCTTGATGTGCTCCAGAAATACCCGTTTGCCCACCTTCCCTGCCCGGGGTCGGATCAGGCTCGCAGGAACCTCATTCAGGGCACGGCGACAGGCGATGTATACAGCGCCCAGAATGCAGACAAGGGAAATCGCAAGGGTCACAACCGCCAGTGACGCGCTGAAAACATATTGGATTGGCGCGAATTTATAGATTCCTCCGTAGGGGATCCAAAAGATTTTCGGCAAGCCCCATATACAAAGAAAATAGCCGATCACCCAACCGAGAACCGTTGCGATAGCCGCGTAAATCAAGTATTTCCCCACAATGGCCCGATTACTGAAGCCCATGGCTTTCAGTGTGCCGATCTGGGTTCTCTCCTCGTCTACCATACGGGACATGGTGGTTACACAAACAAGGATCGCGATCGCAATAAAGAAAACCGGAAAAATAACCGCCACACTACTCACAATGGAGGTGTCATTTTCAAAGCTGACATATCCCGCATTCTCGTCTCTTGTCAGCACATAAACCGACGGTGCCTGGATACCGAACTGCTCTGCCATCTCCGGAGTCAGCTGCATTTGGGCAAGGATCTGCGCAAAACGCTCCTCCACCAAATCTTCCGCCAGCAATGTGATCTCATCCTTGCGGGCATCCACAAGCTCTTCATAGGCATCGCTGTAGATCTCTTCCTTCTGCGCAAGGGTAAGATCGATCTCCGTGAAAACATCTGTGGAAAAAGCCTCTGCGGGAATGTAAATGAAGCTTGCCACCGAGCCGCTGCCGATATCGGTGGAGCCACGGTCAAGTCCCAAATATAAAGGAGAATTGCAAAGACCGACGATGGTGAACTCCGTTTCCTTCAGCTGGGATCTTACATCGTCCTTATTTTCCTGGGCAACGGTAAAGGTCTTTCCGATATCCGCCTCGGTGTACCGTACCGGATCGGCAAGGCACTCGTTTCTTGCCGCAGGCATACGGCCTGCTTCCAAAGAAACTAAGTTGGTTTTTTCTGTGAGTGCGTGAAGCTTACAGGTGCTTACCTTCTCCTGAAAACGGATCAGTGCATCCACACTGTATGTGCCTTCAGCCATTTCAATGCCGGAAACCTCTGCAAAAGCCTCTGCGTCTGACTTGTCGAAGCCGATGGTCGAGAACAAACGGAAGTCATAAAAATTCTGATCGCCTATATAGCTTTCACCGGTAGCCAGCATCGCACTGGTGGTGATCCGAAAGCCTGCGAAAAAGCCTGCACTTAATGCGATGATCAGCAGGATCGCCATAAATCTTCCCAAGTGGGTACGAATTCCACGCACCGCCATAATCAGTACCGTTTTCATACTGTCACCACTCGATCTCGTCAATGGCAGTCACTGTCTTATTTAACTCATTTCCAATGATTTTTCCGCTCTTGATGCGGATCACACGGTCAGCCATCGGGGCAATGGCCTGATTGTGGGTGATGATGATCACCGTCATACCTCTTTCCCGGCTAAGCTCATACAAAAGCTTTAACACCGCTTTTCCGGTCACATAGTCAAGGGCGCCCGTAGGCTCATCGCAAAGAAGCAGCCGGGGATTTTTGGCAACGGCTCTGGCTATGGCCACTCTTTGCTGCTCGCCGCCGGAAAGCTGCGCGGGAAAATTATTCTCCCGCTGCGAAAGACCGACCATACGAAGTGCTTCCTTTGCGGGAATGGGATCTTTGCACAGCTGTGCGGCGATCTCCACATTTTCAAGCGCGGTAAGATTGGGGATCAGATTATAGAACTGGAACACAAACCCCACATCATGACGGCGGTACTCGATCAGTTCTTTTTTCGACAGTTTGGAAACATCTCTGCCGTCAAAAAAGATCTGTCCGTCGGTGACGGTATCCATACCGCCGAGCATATTCAGAAGCGTTGTTTTGCCTGCGCCGGAGGAACCCAGCAAAACGCAAAACTCACCCTTGTTGATTCCAAAGCTGACGCCATCCAAAGCATTGATCTGCGCGGCTCCGGTTCCGTAGCTTTTTGTTACATTTTCAAATTCTATATAATGCTTTTCTTCCATAATTTACACGATCCTTTTTGGTCGATTTCATGTTCCCAGTATACTATCGAAAAACCAAAAACGCAAAGGTATTTTTGCATAATCTGCTTGATTGAGAGATAAATCGTGCAAAACAGCCCTTTTGCTTGTGTCAACTTAGGACCCGTTACCTCGTGTTCTATTAGGACCCAATTTTAATAAATATTTACATGGAAACAGCGGTGTGGTATATTGACATAAAAGGAGGGATTGATATGAAGCGATTTTTTGCCGTTTTTATGATTCTGGTTATGCTGGTTTCAATCTGCGGTTGCTCCCAAACAAGTGTAAACAAGAATGCAGCTGTTATTTTGACCTTTGTTTATGGGGAAGATAATATCAGTGTTACACTAGAAGATGATGAAGCCGAAAAGGTCATAGACATTCTAAATGGAAACAATTATGACCCTATTTCGTTCGGCGTCCCCTCTTGTGGTTTTGACAAGAACATTTCCCTCAAAATTGGTGGACAAACTTTCGCAATTGCCTGTGACACATGCAATTGTATTCAGGATCTAGGCAATTTGAGATATTTTGATATTCCCACAGAAGATATGGAATACATCCATTCCCTGTTTGAAAAATACGGCGGATATTTTCCGTGTGTATGATAAAAAGGCTTGCCGAACGGCAAGCCTTTTTGCTGTTAAAATAGCGTTGTTATCCAATAAATCAAGCCATACACTACGCTGGCGGACACGCCGTACACGATCACCGGGCCGGCAATGGTAAACATTTTTGCACCAACCCCTAATATGAACCCCTCTGCTGCTGTCAATATAGGACACAGTGATTTGCAAATATATTTACATTAAAACAGCAGTGTGGTATAATAAGAAAAAATAAGAAAGGAGAAGTATGTGAAATCTATTTTTACACAAACGGCAGAGCTTAATATAGCGAGTTCAACTCGCACTACTTCTTTAAACAATCTCCCTGATTTGATACGTAAACATACTTATTTAGACTACTTATGTTCACAAAAAGATACCGGTTTTTTTTTGAAACCTACTTTTCGCGATATGCCGTGTCGAAATTCTTTTGTCCCCGAAATTGATATTGTTGTTTCCTGCAATGATACGCAGACCATTTTGCATATGATTGGACAGCCGGTAAAATCTGTTCGTGTATTTATGGCTATTTGGTTTAGTTTTGCACTGCTGATGGAAGTATTTCTCCTTGCCCTGGCAATTACTTCTAATTTGGATAGCCTTTTTCCTGTTTTTATTCCGCTTATTATGTGTGCATTTGGTTATCTTCTTTGTAAAATAGCCACAGGAGCTACCTTTAGGTCTGTTGTAAAGGCCATTCAAAAAGAACTAAGATAATCTTTAACCCTATATGAGAAAAGGCTTGACCGATTGGTCAAGCCTTTTGCATTAAAATAATGTCGTTATCCAATAAATAACCCCATAAATCACACTTGCACTCACGCCATACACAATCACCGGTCCTGCGATTGTAAACATCTTCGCGCCGACGCCCAGGATGAAGCCTTCTGTTTTGAATTCGATAGCCGGAGCGGCTACGGCGTTGGCAAAGCCGGTGATGGGCACTAAGGTACCTGCCCCGGCCAGCTTTGCGATATTATCGTAAAGGCTCAAGCCTGTCAGAAGCGCGGAAAGTGCCACCAGGCTCATGGCGGTAGCAGTGGATGCGTCCTGCTTCTCAAGGCCCAGCTTTCCGTAGCCCCACATGGCCGCCTGTCCCAGAACGCAAATCAGGCCACCGATCCAAAAGGCGTTGATGCAGTCCTTCAAGATGGGCGACTTGGGACTCATGTTATCTACCAGCTTTTGATAATCCTTTTCCTTCATGTCCATCCCTCCACCGGTAGTTTGCCCAAAAAACAGAGATGTATCAACCGGAAGACAATTTTTTCAAACTCCCGTTTATCGGGCAGATAAGCCTTCCCCTTTGGGGAAGGTGGCACGCCGAAAGGCGTGACGGAAGAGGTTAATAATTGGATGTTTTTCTCCAAGCTTCGGCAAAAATAAAACATTTTTATTACCTCTCCCGGTTCGGCTTTGCCGAACCACCCTCCCCAAAGGGGAGGGCATTAGCCCGACAAATGGCAATTTGACGGATCGATAAAAAAACACAGCTGCAATGCAGCTGTGTTTTTGATTTACGAATACAAGGCTTCCAACGCGGCTCTTGCCGCATCCTGTTCTGCCCGCTTTTTACTGCTGCCGGAACCGATGCCCACCACCTGATCATTAAGCCGCAGCTGAACCTCAAAATGCTTGTCATGATCCGGACCGGACTCGCCCACCAGCACATAGGAAAGTGTCTGATTTTTCTTCTGCTGAACCTTTTCCTGAAGTGCCGTCTTGTAGTCCATATTATTGGGACGGTTTACCGGCACATGAACCAACACAAACTTCTGCACGAAGCTTTTGGCCGCTTCCATGCCGCCATCCAAATAACAAGCCGCAATGACAGATTCCACCGCGTCAGCCAAAATAGACTCCCGGTACCGGCCGCCGCCTTGCTCCTCACCTTTGCCAAGAAGCAAATGCTTGCCCAGATCCAGCTGTACAGCCACCACCGCCAGGCTTCTTTCGCAGACCATATCCGCCCGCATCCGGGTCAGTTCACCCTCGGGACGGTTTGGGAATGTCCGGTACAGATAATCTGCCACCAGCATGCCTAAGATGGAATCTCCCAGAAACTCTAACCGCTCATTGCTCATCAGGCTGTCATGCCAACGTTCATTGGCATAGGAAGAGTGGGCCATTGCCTGTTGCAGCAAGGTAATGTTCCGAAAACGATAGCCAATGGCTTCTTCCAAATCCTTAAGCATCGTCTTTCTCCTTTCGGGAAGACAGCTGCTGCAAGCAGGCCTCCAGCTCCCCAGAAACATCCTTTTGGACCGCCTGTTCTGCCTGGCGCACCGCGTTACGGAAGGCCAGAGCATCGGAAGCGCCGTGTGCCTTGATCACCGGCTTGCGAATGCCCAAAAACTCCGTGCCGCCAATGGTGCGGTAGTCCATCATGTCCATAACCTCGTCTACGCCCTTCTTACAGAAGAGGTAGCCGATTTTGGACAGGAGGCTGCGCTTAAAGATCTTATGCTTCATCAGGCTGCCCATAAACATGGCAGTGCCTTCGATGGATTTAAGTAGCACGTTGCCGGAAAAACCGTCGCAGACCACCACATCCACCGCACCCAAAGGCACGGCCCGAGCCTCCACATTGCCCACGAAATTGATCAGTCCCTGATCGGATGCATCCTGCAGAAGCGCATAGGCTTCCTTTTGCAGGGCTGTGCCCTTGGAATCCTCAGTACCGATGTTCAAAAGGCCAACCTTGGGGTTTGCCACCCCCAGGTTCTTTCTGGCATAAAGAGAGCCCACCAAGCCGAACTGGAGCAAAAACTCCGGGGTACACTCGGCATTGGCTCCGCAGTCCAAAAGCACCGTCTTTCCACCGGCTTTATTGGGCATAGCGGGGCCCATTGCCGCGCGGCGGATCCCCTTGACCCGCTTGACAAGCAGTGTCGCGCCTGTCAGCAGCGCGCCGGTGCTGCCTGCAGAAATGAAGGCATCGCCCCGTCCCTCTGCCAGCAGCTTCAGTCCTACCACCATGGAGGAATTTTTCCGTTTGTGGATCACCGCGGCCGGATCATCATGCATGTCCACAACGTCCTCGGCATTGACGATCTCCACTCCCGCAGGCAGATCCGCAATTCCGTGACTGCGCAAAACGCCCAGGATCTCTTCTCCGCGACCTACCAGGGTGACTTGAGAGCCAAAGCACTTTGCTGCTTCCACAGCACCGAGAACCGGTGCCTGAGGCGCATTGTCGCCGCCCATAGCATCCAGAATGATCTTCATAATCGCACCTCTCTCTTTACAGGCCCTGAGCCAACAGTTCGTCGATCACAGCTAAGGATCGGTTGGCAATGGCCAGGTTCTTTTCTGCCTTTTTGCGGATTCTCTGCTCCAGCGGAGAAATGATGCTGAAATTCACATTCATCGGCTGGAAGTTTTCAATGCTCTCATCACTGATGTACAGGCCCAAAGCACCGATAGCAGTGGTTTTGGGGAATTCCGGCAGAGGTTTTCCCTGAACCTTAGCCGCCATCGCCACAGCTGCCAGAAAGCCGGAGGCTGCAGACTCCACATACCCTTCCACACCGGTCATCTGTCCGGCAAAGGCCACCAGAGGGTTCCGGCGGTCGGCATAATACCGGTCCAGCAGCCGGGGGCTTTGCAGGAAGGTATTGCGGTGCATCACACCGTAGCGCACAAACTCAGCATTACGCAGTGCCGGGATCATGGAAAACACCCGCTTCTGCTCCGGGAATTTCAGATGGGTCTGGAAACCCACCAAATTATAAACACTCTTTGCCGCGTTATCCTGCCGCAGCTGCACCACCGCATAGGGCTCTTTGCCGGTTTTGGGGTCAGTCAAGCCAACAGGCTTCAGCGGTCCGTAGCGCAGAGTATCCACACCCCGGCGGGCCATGACCTCCACAGGCATACAGCCTTCAAAAACATTGTTGTCCTCAAAGCCGTGAACCTCTGCCTCTTCGGCATTTACCAGCTCCTGCAGAAAGGCCTCATACTGCTCCTTGTTCATAGCGCAGTTGACATAGTCCGGTGTTCCCCGGTCATAACGGCTCTGCCACCAGGCTTGCTCCATATCTATGGATTCTGCCGTCACCAAAGGTGCCGCCGCGTCAAAGAAGTGCAGATACTCCGTCTGACCGAAATATTTACCGATGGCATCGCTCATGGCATCGGAGGTCAGGGGGCCTGTGGCAATGATCACCGGGCCTTGAGGAACTTCCGTTACCTCTTGGGCAGTAACGGTAATATTGGGATGGCTGCGAAGCTTTTGGGTAACCATAGCCGCAAAGCCCTGACGGTCAACTGCCAGGCAGCCGCCGGCTTCCACTTTGGTCGCCAATGCGCATTCCATGATCAGGCTTCCGCAGCGGCGCAGCTCTTCCTTCAGAAGACCTACCGCGTTTTCCAGCCGATCGCCCCGGAAGGAATTGGAGCAGACCAATTCCGCAAAATCATCGCTATGGTGGGCAGGACTTTTTTTCAGAGGCTTCATTTCGATGAGCTCTACCTGAAGCCCCCGCTGGGCCAATTGCCAGGCGGCTTCCGAACCGGCAAGTCCCGCGCCGATTACTTTTACTGTTGTCATTTTTCTGCCCCCTTTGTCTTTTTGGCAGATTTCTTCTTGGCAGCAGGCTTCTTTTCCTCTGCGGTTTCTTTCTTCTTATAGTAGCCCCGCTTATCTTCCGGCAGGAAATTGACGCACTGTTCATTGATACAGAAGGCTTTCTGCTTGCCTCTGCCGGATTTCTTAAACATGGTCTGTCCGCATTCCGGGCAATCCAGCTCTGTGGGCACGTCCCAGCTCATAAAGCCGCACTCCGTTCCCTTTTCGCAGGCGTAGTAGGCATAGCCACGCTTGGATTTTCGCTTGAGAATGGTGCTTCCGCACAAGGGGCAGCGACCGGGCATACGCTCTACGATGGGCTTGGTGGTCTTGCACTCCGGCCAGCCGGGGCAAGCCAGGAATTTTCCGAAACGACCAACCTTCACCACCATCTTCCGTCCACAAGCTTCACAGACTTCTTCGGATTCTTCTTCGGGTACTTTCAGCCGCGTGCCCTCCAAGGCCGCTTCCGCATCGGTCAGTTCCTGTTGGAAGCCTGTGTAAAAGTCCGCAAGAACGGCCTTCCAATTCCGCTTGCCCGCTTCCACATCGTCAAGGCTGGTTTCCATATTGGCGGTAAACTCCACATCGATGATATCCTGGAACCGATCCATCATCAGGCTGTTTACCACCTCACCCAAGGCCGTGGGCATCAGTCGCTTGTCTACCTTATTGACATATTCCCGATCCTGGATCACCGAAACGGTAGCGGCATAGGTAGAAGGACGGCCTACGCCCTTTTCTTCCATAACCTTAACCAAGGTTGCTTCCGTATACCGGGCCGGCGGCTGGGTAAAATGCTGCTCCTTGCTGATATCCCCAATGCAGGCCTGTTCTCCCTCCTGCAGGTCCGGCAGCGGAGAGGAAGCGACATCTGTTTCCTCGTCCTTGCCTTCCTCGTAGACGGCAATAAAGCCGGCAAACCGCAGACTCTGATGGCTGCTGCGGAATATATGCCCGGCACACTGGGTATCAATAGACACCGTATCGTAGACTGCATTGGCCATTTGGGATGCCAGGAAACGGCTCCAGATCAGCTTATACAGCTTATACTGCTCCTTGGTCAAGCTTCCCTGAATCCGATCCGGATCCAGCTCTACATGGGTAGGACGGATGGCCTCGTGGGCATCCTGAGCATTAGACTTGGTCTTGAATACATGAAACTTGCCGTAATAGTACTCTTTTCCGTAGCGATTTTTGATAAAATCCGCGGCGGCAGCCATAGCTTCATCAGAAAGCCGCAGAGAGTCGGTACGCATATAGGTGATCAAACCCAAAGTGCCTTCTCCTGCCACATCCACACCTTCATAAAGCTGCTGGGCAACTGCCATGGTGCGCTTGGGGGTCATATTCAGCTTCCGGGAAGCCTCCTGCTGCAAAGTAGAGGTGGTAAAGGGTGGCGCAGCTGTGCGCTTCTTCTCCGCCCGCTTCACATTGGTCACCGTAAAGGTCTTGCCGGCAATGTCATCGATCACCGCCTGTACCTGAGCTTCGCTTTCCAGTTCCTTTTTCTTGTCTGTGCCGTAGTACCGGGCGATGAAAGAGCCGGGCTTTTCCAACCGGTTCAGCTTCACGTCCAGAGACCAGTACTCCCGGGGGATAAACGCACGGATCTCATTTTCCCGATCCACCACCAAACGGGTAGCTACACTTTGGACACGGCCGGCACTGAGACCCCGGCGAACCTTTTTCCACAGCAGCGGAGACAGCTGATAGCCCACGATGCGGTCCAAAATACGCCGAGCCTGCTGAGCATCCACCAAATGATAGTCAATATCCCGGGGATTGGCGATGGACTCCCGCACCACCCGCTGGGTGATCTCATTGAAGGTTACGCGGCGAGCCTTTTCCGCCGGCAGCTCCAGCAGTTCTTTCAGATGCCAGGAGATGGCTTCACCCTCCCGGTCCGGGTCAGTTGCCAGATATACGGTATCTGCCTGAGCAGCCGCTTTTTTCAGTTCCCGGATCAGCTCTTCCTTGCCGGATACCGGGATATACTTGGGGGTAAAGTCGTGTTCCAAATCTACGCCCATGGTGCTTTTGGGCAGATCCCGCAGATGACCCATACTGGCCTTTACGGTGTACTCCGCACCCAAATACTTTCCAATGGTCTTAGCCTTGGAAGGCGACTCTACAATTACAAGATTTGATGCTCTTGCCATGTATATACTCCATTCTTACGGTTTATTCTTCCTTCTTACCTGCTGACCCTGTAAGCGTTCCACTACGCCCTTGATCTCCAGCAAAGTCAGCAAACTCAAAACCTTTCCCGCGGACAGTTCTGTCACCGCAATCAGCTCATCGATTTGCCAGGTATCTTTTCCCAGCTTCTCCAAAAGCATTGCCTCTTCCGGGGTTGCCGGGCGATAGCTGTCTACGTCACTATACGCGCAGGAGTCTTCCTTGTCAACGGTTATTTTTTCTTTTCTTCTGTCGAAAGTTTTCTTTTCTGCCGGAGATGACGTTTTTGGGGCCACTTTCGGCATAGAACGCTCCACATTCTCCGGAATTTCCAGAACACCTTCTCCAATATGGATGTTCTTATGTACTTTGTCCGGATACCGGCTCTGATATTCCCCTACCACGTCCCAACCGGAGCCTGCCATGATGGCACCTTCCCGTAAAAGGGCATTGCTTCCGGCAAAGCTGGGCATATCAATATTTCCGGGCACCACAAACACATCCCGGCCTTGCTCTGCCGCCTGACGGGCAGTAATCAACGCGCCGCTGTCGTCCGGGGCTTCCACCACCAGTACGCCGCAGCTTAAGCCACTGATGATCCGGTTCCGTTTTGGAAAATTCCATTTTAACGGCGCAGTTCCCGGAGGAAACTCGCTGATAAGACAGCCCGCTTGCTGGGTATCCCGATACAGCTGTCTGGCAGAAGCCGGATACACCACATCCGCACCGCAGCCCAAGACACCCACCACCTTGCCGCCGGCTGTCATAGCTCCGGTCATGGCCGCGGTATCAATCCCCTTTGCTGCCCCGGATACCACTACCGCGCCGCAGGCCGCAATCTGATAACCTAACCGCTGGGCTGTGGTGATGCCGTAACCGGAGCACTTGCGAGTACCCACCACACCGATCACCGGATGTCCGTCAAAATCCGGGAGTACACCTTTATAATACAGTACCACCGGCGGATCGGGAATGTTCTTCAGTCTGGCAGGATAAGCGCCATCCCGATAGGTACAAATATGGATCTGCTTTTCCGTGCATTGATACAGAATATCCTCTGCCTCAGACAGATTCTTGTCCGACAAAGACGCAACAGCGCGGGAAGACAGACCTTCCACCTTGTCAAAAGCCTCTGCCGGAGCATAGAAAGCCGCTTCCGGGTCAGAAAAATATTCCAAAACCGCCACTTTCTCCCGATCGTTCAGACCGGGTCTCGCAGCAAGCCAGATCCAATGTACCAGCATAGATTTCCCTCTCTATCTTTACAGGTTTGTCATCTGCCACAAAACAATGGTCGCCGCCACTGCGGCATTGAAGGATTCACATCGGCTGTCCATGGGAATGATCAGCCGGGCATCTGCCTGCTCCAGGATCTGAGGGCGAACCCCTTGTCCCTCGCTGCCAATGACCACCGCCATATCCCGAAGCTCCCACATCCGGATATCCCGGGCGGTGTCGCTTAGGGCGGTCACTCCCACCGGGATCTTCTCCCGCTGCAAAGCCGCCTTCACCTGTTCCCATTCTGCCCGAACAGGCGGTGTGCGAAACACCGCTCCCATGGAAGCACGGACTGTTTTGTGGTTATAAGGGTCGGCACAGCCTTCTAACAGCACCACAGGCACTTGCAGGGCATCTGCCGTCCGCAGGATCGTCCCCAAATTTCCGGGATCCTGAATGCCATCCAGCAGCAGCATCCGCTTTTGGGGAACAAACACCTTCTGCTGGGGTATCCGGCACAGAAACAGTGCCCCCTGAGGGGTCTGCATGGGAGAAACGGACTGCATCACATCTTCCGGGACACGTACCAGCCGCACATTTTGCGGCAAATCAGCCTCCACACCGTCAGACAGGATCACCGTATCCAGTTCGGCATATTTTACCGCTTCTTCCAAAAGCTTTGTTCCGTCCGCCACATAAAGCCCCGCTTCCTGCCGTTCTTTCCGGGAAGAAAGCAATTTGCGTACTCGCTGCAGTAAAGGATTTTTCCGGGCTGTGATCCGTTCTTCTGTCATAGCTTTTGCACCTTTTCCAGGGCAATGGTGTCGCCCAATACCACCATGATATCTGCCTCACAAATGGAAAAATCCGCCGCCGGGGATACATTGATCTTACCGCCCCGCCGGATGGCCAGAATGTTTACTCCCAGCTTTGCCCGGACATTCAGTTCTTTCAAAGTTTTTCCGTACCAGCTCCGTGGTGACGGAATTTCCACAATGCCGTAATCCTCGGAAAGCTCGATATAATCCAGCACATTCAAAGAAGACAGGCTTCGGGCCAGCCGGGTGGCATTTTCCTGTTCCGGGATGGTGACGCGGTCCGCCCCGATCTTCTCCAAGACGCGGCGGTGGGTATCATCATGGGCCTTGCACACTACATAGGGTACCCCAAGCTCCTTAATATTCATGGTAGCCAGCACAGAAGCAGACAGATCGCCGCCGATGGCTACAATGGCACAGTCAAAATCCTTGACACCCAGAGCTTTCAGCACATCCTTGTCCCGGGCATCTGCCACCACCGCATGGGTCACATCTGCGGATATCTGCTGTACCAGGTCACTGCGACTGTCCATAGCCAGCACCTCGCAGCCCTGCAGACAAAGCTGCCGGGCAACCTCGCTGCCAAACCGGCCTAAGCCAATAACGATATAGGATTTCATACGATTCCTCCTAGCCGATCAAAAGATTTGTCTGGGCGTAGCGGAAGCGCTCTTCCGCCCGGTTGCCCGTCAAAAAACCAAGACTCAAGGTCAGCACGCCGACCCTGCCAAAATACATATAAATGATAATGAGAATTTGGGCGGCAATACTCAAATTTCCTGTGGCACCGGCTGTCAGTCCCACTGTTGCCAAAGCAGAAACTGCTTCAAACAAGCTGTCTGTAAAAGATACAGGGGATGTTGCGCTGATAAAAACACCGCCAAACAAGGCCAAAGCCGCCATAATGCCAACGATGGTCATGGCATCCATGACCTTTCCCGCGGATATGGTCCGCTTATATACGGTCACCGTTTCTCTGCCACGGCATCTTGCCCAGACAAACAGCAGCAGTACCACCATCGTCACAGTTTTAACACCGCCGGCTGTAGAGCCGGAAGAGCCGCCGATCAGCATCAAAACCATACTGACGCCCTTGCTTCCTTCTGTCAGCAATGCCTGGTCCACCCCGGCAAAGCCGGCAGTACGGACTGTCACAGATTGAAAAAAGGCATTCAGGATCTTTTGAGGAACGGACATTGCGCCCATGGTGTCGGGATTGCTCCACTCCAAAAGCAGATACAGCACCGCACCGCCCAAAATCAGCACCCCGGACGTCAGCAGTACCAGCTTGGTATACACGCTGAATTTCCGGAAGTGACGAAGTCTGACCACTTCATCCCAAACAAAAAAGCCGAGACCCGCGATGACAACCAGTGCCATCAGCGTGATGAGCACAACCGGGTCATGATTCAGCGCTATGACACTGTTGCCGTTGCCCAGTACATCAAAGCCCGCGTTACAGAAAGCGGAAACGGAATGAAAGACACCCCACCAAGCTGCGTCCTGCCAACCAAACTGGGGCAAAAAGCGGAAAAACAGAACCATCGCACCAATGAATTGTACCGAAAGGCTGCCGAACAAAACCCATTTTTGCAGACGCACCACGCCATCCATTTCGTCAACGCTCAAGGCCTGTGCCATCAGCATCCGCTGACGCAGGCCCACCTTCCGGCGCAACAGAAACACCATTACCGACGCGGCAGACATAAAGCCCAAACCGCCGATCTCGATCATGCTCAGGATCACAATCTGTCCAAAGGTGCTCCATTGTGTCCCGGTGTCATGCAGTGTAAGTCCGGTAACACAGGTTGCGGAGGTTGCCGTAAACAGAGCAGGACGGAAGCCACAAGATACCCCGTCCCGGGATGCTGCCGGCAAAGTAAGGAGCACGCTGCCCACCAAAATAATCAGCGCAAATGCCAAGGCAAATATCTGTGCAGGGGACAGCCGATTTCTTCTCTGCCAGTACCGCATAAGTTTTAACCGAATACCCACAAGTGCCCTCCTAACCGCCCTTTATTCATGGCAATACTTCTCATAATGGTTATTATAACACCTTTATCGCCATTTGCAAGCACGGATTTGTTCAAAAAAGTCTATAGTTTAGGAGCTGTTGCTTTATTTTGCAACAGCTCCTGTTAACGTTATAAAAAGCCCAAATATCCGGCAGCGATTCCCAAGACTGCGGATATACAGATAATGATGATCGGATGCAGCTTTTTAAAGCCAAGCACCAGCGCCAGTGCCGCGATCCCCAGGAAAATATAGGTACGGACTTGGGTGAAAATCTCCCACATAAAACCGTTGGGAATAAAAACCGTAGTGCCGATGGAGATCACCGCGGAAGCGATCAGACCGATCACCGCCGGCTTCAGACCGGACATACAGCCCCGGATCACCCGGCTGCTTTGAAACTTCTGGAAGCACTGGGCCACAATGAGAATGATCACAAAAGAAGGCAGTACCACACCCAATGTTGCACAAAAGGCGCCAAAGATTCCACCGCCGACACCAAAAACGCCGCCCATTTCAGAGCCGACATAGGTCGCCATATTGACAGCAAAGGGGCCGGGGGTGCTTTCACTCACCGCCACAAAATTCACGATACTTTCCTCGCTGATCCAGCCCTTGCTCGTCACCTCCGCCTGAATCAGCGGCAGCATGGCATAACCACCGCCGAAGGTAAACGCACCGATTTTAAAGAAGGTCCAAAAAAGCTCTAAAAAAATCATTTCTGTACCTTCCTTTCCATAATCAACGTAGTTACCAGACCAAACACCGCACAGCCAGCCAGCAGGGGCAGTACGCTGAGCTTCACAAAGGCCGCCAGCACGAAGGCCGCCGCCATGACTATGTAGCTGACCAAATTCTTTTTACACTTTTTATACATACCCCAAAGGGCCTTGATGATCAGTGCCAGAACGCCTGCCCGGATGCCGGCAAAGGCATACTGTACCGCCACGATCTCCTGAAACTCCCGCAGTACATAGGAGATCAGCAGAATGATGATAAAAGACGGAAGTACCACACCCAAGGTGCCTGCCACAGAGCCCAAAAAGCCTGCTGCCCGGTAGCCTACAAAGGTTGCCGAGTTGATGGCCACAGGACCTGGGGTAGATTCAGCGATGGTGACGATGTCCAAAATATCCTCATCCGTGACCCATTTGCGGTTTTCCACTGCTTCCCGCTGGATCAGCGGGATCATGGCATAGCCGCCGCCAAAGGTGAACGCACCGATCTTGAAAAAGGTAATGAACACCTGCCACAGTTTTTTCCAGGAAAATTTCAAAGCTTTCCCACTCCTTTTCGAATGGATCTATTTCAGTGGCTATTATACCATTTCACAGGAAAAAAGCAACCGGCAAAAACGGTGTGTAAAAACCGCCTGCACCCCTGACAATTCCTGTTTATCGGGGAGTTTCAATATAGGAACCACCTGCCAAAAACGCTGTCATTCCGAGGCTGCGACAGCAGCCGTGGGAATCTCCCGGAACCGGGGATGTTCTGTGGAAAGGTTGTAAAGATAAGTCAAATCAAGTAATTATCCCTATTTAACCTTAGAAAAAGTCGGCAATTTGTACCGGGAGATTGCCACGGGCCTATTGGCCCTCGCAATGACAGTTCTTTCGGTTCTTGGTTGCTTTTCGAAGGGACGGGAAACCCGTCCCCTACAGCACGGGAAATGGCAATTTATTGTTCTTGGTATTGTTGCTATATCCGATTTTTAAGGGACTGTTGCCAAATAGCAACAGTCCCTTCTTTTATCGCAATTTACAGTTTGTTTACCGGCTCTTCCTTGCCGCTTTCCAAGGCACGCATGATGGCATTGATGATAAATACACAACCAAAGAAATCCTCATAGCTTTGGTTCATCTTGCCGCCTACCAGCAGATCGTAATATTCTTTAAATTCCGCCGTTGCCACACCGGCAGTGTTCGTTACAGGTGCTGCCACCTCGTTGGGGAAATTAACAGCCCCATAGTAGACATGGCAGTTGTTCAGGTACACCGCAGATACATCAAAGCCTTCGTAACGGATGGTGCAGCTTACCTGCTCCCCTACCTGACAGGCTCTGACGCTCTTGGGCTGATAGCCGAAAACCTCACCAACCATCTGCACCAGGTGTTGAGAGTAGAAGTAAAAACCACCGTATTCATTCTCCAAAGAGATTGGCGCCCGGAAGAAACCACCCAAAACCTGACCCTTTTCGCCGCTTTTTACCAACGCTTTCAGCTCCTGAATGCTCTTGGCAAACTTCAGCACAGAACCGCCGCAGACCCGGATGCCCCGCTTGGAAAGCTCTGCCGCGAAGACCCGGGCATCCTCTTCTGTGGTTGTGGTAGGCTTATCGATAAACAAAGGAATACCGTCGTCCAAATAAGGCTTGGCCAGGGGATAATGTCTGGCACCTTGCCGGGCAGTTACGATCAGTCCGTCCAGCTGACCTACCAATGCATCGCTGCTGGCCATGACAGGAACACCGAACTTTTCCTGTAGCTTTTCTGCCTCACCGGGATATTCGCTGTGGACACCCAACACCTGGACATCGGGATAATCCTGCTGAATGATCTTCAAAAAGCCTTCGGCATGGGAGTTCTCACAGCCAAGGATGGCGATCTTATACATGAGGATCCTCCTTTTTACACCAAACCGGCAGGGGATTCTGCGCATGGGCAGTTTCTATGATGCGGATGATCTGCGCCACATGCTCGGCAGTCACCGGCAAGGAAACACCGGCAGTCAAATGATTATAAATACGCTCATAGAATCTCCGGGCAGACTCATCCCAGGGATGCCGGGGATTTTCCATGGTTTCCTCATGGAACTGAAGCTTCTCGCTGTGGTAGACAGGCAGCCCCTGTTCATCCTTTAATGGCTCCATGATCAGAGGTCTTTCCGGATTCTCACCGGGAACCACATATTTCATTGTATAGCTTCTGTCCGGATTCATGATCAGAGTGCCCCGGGTACCTTGAACCTTAAGAGTCGGACCGCCAAAAGCATCCACGCTGCTGACTTCCAAATCCACCACAGGCTTGCCGGGAGCGGTGAGGATCAGCTTGGCATAGTCATCAGCATCACCGCTGGCCTGAGCCCGGGCCAGCTTGGAATATACCAGCTCTGTCCGGGGATCAAAGTCCAGCAGATCCAGCGCAAAGCTTACGGGATGCGGGCCGGTATTGTACAGATTTCCACCTAAACGGCACTGGGTGCTCTGCCAGTCCCAACGACGGGAGAAGCCGCTGAAAGTAATATCGATCTGCAGAATCTCACCCATTTTCCCGCTGCGGATCGCATCTTTGGCATTGGTAAAGTACGGAGCCAGCATGCTCTGCTGGAATACTGCGAGCATAACACCGTGTTCCTTGGCGGTGCGGATCAGGTCACTGCACTCATAGTAGCTGCGGGCCATAGGCTTTTCCACAATAACATTGAGACCATGCTCCAAAAGATCCTTGGTCACACTGTAGTGCAGATCCGAGAAGGTAGAGTTGACCACCAGATCCAGGTCTTCTCTTTGGAACAGATCCCGATAATCGGCATAAACCTCGCAGCCGGGATACTCCTGCAATGCCAGTTCCCGACGGGCGGGATCCCAATCCACTACGGCAACCACATCTACATAGGTATTACCCTCACTGAGGAAAAACTTACCGTGAATATTCCGGCCGCTTCTTCCCTGTCCGATGATGGCTGTGCGTAATCTCTTCATGGCAACCACTCCTTTTGTGTTTTTTCTTTATTATACCAGCATTGCGGTGTTTTGGAATTGTACTTCGTGTACATTGACATTGCAAAAAGTCTACTTCCGTGGTAGGATAACATCAACAGGAGGGATCACGCATGAACCTACATATGATTTCTGAATTTGAAGACGCAGGCCTATTCTTCGACCATTGTGTACTTACCGGTCATAAAGACGCCGATTTTGGCTTTCATTCCCACGGTTTTTATGAAATCATCCTGGTCAAAAAGGGAAATACCGCCTATTGTATAGATGATAAGATCGTACCGCTCCACAAAAACACACTGATTCTCACCCGGCCTTTCCTGCTTCACCGGATTCAAATGAATACCTGCGAGCCTTATGAGCGCTATAATCTGCTGGTCAGTGTGGATGCTTTCCCTCTGCTTGCAAAAATACCACCCCATGTCAACACGCTCCATTTTGACGGAAATCAGATCGTTACGGGACTTTTCGAAAAAATGGACTATTACTGCCGCATCCTATCCAAGGACACCTTACAGAGCCTTCTGTCTGCGCTGTTTCAGGAGCTTCTGATCAATATTCTTATTGTTACAAACGAGCTCCCCTCTCCAACACAGCCCCGGCGCTTTCCTTTGACCGACAGAGCCATCGCACTGATGGAGGAGGAGCTTACCACCTTAGACTCCGTAGACTCTCTTTGTAGCCGCCTGGGTGTTTCCAGAAGCTATTTGTATCGGATCTTTCAGGCAGATATGGGCATCACGCCCAAGGCCTATCTGACCCTGCGGCGTCTGACGCTGGCCCGCAGAGAGATATTTTTTGGTGCAAAGGCTACCGCTGTTCATTCTCAATGTGGTTTTACGGATTACTCCGCATTTTACCGGGCATACAAAAAGCAGTTTGGCTATCCTCCCGCCGAGACCCAGAACCGAGCCTTTCAGGAAAATGAATGATCTATATAAGCACCACGCTGCCCAGATTGAAAACACGCAGACCGGCGCACTTTGCTAATCTTGCAAACTTGTACGCACCGCCAAAGGTTTGGTTAACATAACACATACAAATGTCTGCCTGACGGATCAAATACCGATTGCGCCGGTGGTAGTTCCGGATCCAGGTCAGTTCCTGCTCTGTGTGAGCGTTTGGATATTGGCTGTGAGGGCGATGTGACTTAGGCATTAGAGATTCCTTCGTGCCGTCATACAGCTTATTCCCGCGCATAAGAGACGCTTTGGAAATGTGATATCGGCGACACACTAAGTCAATATCTTTGGTTTGGCGATATAATTTGACGGAATAAACCTTTGTTGTGACTTCGTGAGGCAAATATCTCTTGTTCTTTTTGGATTTTAGTGCTACACTATTCATGGCGGTTGAGTTCCTTTCGTTAGTGTTGAGTGTGGTAACTTTATTCTAACGAACTCAATCGCCTTTTTCTATACTCTTGGTCTCACATCAATTGTAACGCTACAATTGCAAAAAGTCCAAAATCCGAAACACTATTGAAACAAGGTCCAAAATATGTTATGATAGCAAAAATGACCTCAGGAGGTAGCCTTTATGCAGCCAAAACAGAAGATTTCCCCCGCATATCTTGTTTTTCCTATCCTTCTATTCCCGGTTTGGTACATTCCTTACCGTTGGTTAAACGAAAACTTTATCGTCAAATGGCTTGGCTGTGGCTGTCCAACCGTTGATGAATTCGGCAACGCTGTTTCTGCCTCCTTCAGCGCCAACCATGTTACCGCCCTGTTTTGGGGTGTCATCGCCATTTGCGCAACCATTTTGTCTGTTGTGTTTTCCAAAAAGCTCTTATCCGGTGGACTAAGAGTTTTATATATTATAGGTGTTCTGGCCGCTTCCTTGCTTCTGGCCTATTGGTTCACCCAAATGATGCTTTGGAGATAATTTATGCCCCGTCCGGAATCCGGACGGGGTATTTATAGCCGCGCGCTGCCAAGGTTGATAAGTCGCAAGCCGTGATTTTTCGCCATGCGGGCAAATTTACACGCACCGCCAAAGGTTTGGTTAACATAACACATACAAATGTCTGCCTGACGGATCAAATACCGATTGCGCCGGTGGATAGCGTACTTTGCAGGCCCAAGCTCCTGCCCCTCAGGATAAAAGCTATGTCCCTGATATAGATCATACGCCTCCTTGCGTGTTGGCAAATAAGCAAGCACAACAGAATATGAAATCTCCGGATATTCTTTGCTGAGGTCCTGCAGGCAGGAAAACACCATGCCATCAAACTGTCCGTGATTGCCCACCAAGAACTCGGTGGTGCCTTGCTTGATCAAATCTTCAATGGCGCTCCGAAGAACAGCTTTATCCAAACCGCAGCACTCTCTATGCCCGAAAAAGGTACATACCGACATAAACACACCTCCAATAGTTTGATATATCAAATAATAACATATTCTTTTTGTTTTTGATATATCAAATACGATTTATCGTAAATTCGGATAAACTAAATTTATGATGAATCACAAGGAGGGTTGTGCCGTGAACACCAAAGAAGCCATTGCAAACCGGATTCTTCAGCTGTGCGACAAACGCGACATAACCGTTAATGAACTGGCTAATATATCTGCTGTTTCGCCTTCCACTGTATACAGCATTTTAGATCAGCGAAGCAAGAACCCCGGCGCAGTCACTCTTAAAAAACTATGTGACGGTTTGGAGATCACATTGGGCGAATTTTTCAGTACCCCGGAATTTGACGCGCTGGAGCAAGAAATCAAATAAAACACAGGGCCTGTTGCAGTTATGCAACAGGCCCCTTTTGCGCCTTTTCTTTATACCAACAAATTGTCATTTATCGGGCAGCCGCCACAAGGGACGGGAACCCCGTCCCCTACTCCCCGATAAACGAAAATTGGCAACACACTCCCAGTGCAGGCAAACGGGGCTGTGACGAAAGTCACAGCCCCTGACATTCAGATTGCCAACGATAATTCTTTAATCATACTCTCCATATTCACAGCCCACATTTTCGCAGATCACCTCGTCGATGAGCTTGTTGCCACGGTAGAGCTTGACCGTACCTTTTCCGTTACCGCCGTTCCAAAGGCGATTATGCAGCTTTTTTCCGTTGGGAGCTTCGTAATTCACAAGAAGCATATCCTTTTTCTCGCAGGTGATGTCCGCAACCATGCGGTTGCGCCAGGTTTTCTGCTCCACATGCCAAATAATCTGTGTATCGGTTTCCCGGCAGTCGAACTTGGTGCGGCAGAAAGTCCAAAATTTTGAGAAATTAAACTCATAGCATTTGCCTTCATGCCAATAAGCAGACAAAAGCTTCCGTTTGAGCGCAATCGGGCCGATTTTCGGACAACCGCCGCCAATATCGAAAACGCTGTCTGTCAGCTTCTTATCTGTAAGCTGACTTGTCAAATTGTTGGACGAAAGCCATACCCAAGGCGATGTAAAATCCTTGCCCCAGTTTTTATCAGAATAGCCATAGCAGGTTTCAGGGGAAACAATATATTTTTCGCTATTCCAAATAACCTCGCCTGAATAGGCAGTTTTCATGCCTTCTGCGTGCCAAAACATTTCAAAAAGTTGTATCTTGCGGAACAGCCTGCCTGCACCGTAGCCGACATTGAAAGCAACTTTTTTGTCAATCTTCAGATCCCACCGCATTTCACCGTTCTGACACATCCATTCCGGATGCGCATCGGCATCCTCAATTTTTACGTGACCACGCATTTCGCTTTCAGTACAGTAGCAATCATCTGCTTTCACCGAAAACGGCACTTCAAAAGACACCTCAATATTGTGCCACCCAAAGAATCTATGTAGCTGTGCGGCATTTTCACCCCATGCACCCGCTTTTACCATCAAATAAGACGGCTTGACGCCATTGTTTTTATTATCTGCAAGCTGTCCCAATATGGGTGTATCCCCGCCACTTTGCGGATTGCAGAGGAAGTATTCGATGAAGAAGGACTTTTCCTCGCCCGTCTTTTCATGGATCGCAGTAAAGGAATGCCACCACCAATCGTAGCCACACTTTGCTTGGCCGCCGAACAATTGACACGCATTGCGTGATATTTCGTGCTTGTTGAACATAGAATTCCTCCTTTTGTACAGTTACTTCCATGCACCGTCAAATTCCAATTTCTCTAATAGAATTATACTCACCTTGGAGCCGAGTTTCAAGCTATATTACCTTTTTGGTGACATATCTTGCCTGTAAAAGCCCGAACAATTGTGAAATCTTGCGATTATCCTTGATTTATGCTAGAATAACCGCAGGTCAATTTGGAGGGATGCTTCAATGGTTAGAAAAGCAACAAATCGTGACAGTCGTGTTTTGGCAGAAATGGCTGTTCAAATGTGGAACACGCATACTGTTGATGAATTGCAAGAAGAATTTGCAGAAACGCTTCGCTGCGAACATTCTGCTTTTTTTATAAAACACGAAGGCAATATGCCTGTGGGTTTTGCGCAATGCGGGCTCAGAACCGATTATGTTGAAGGTACGGAAAGCTCTCCCGTAGGTTATTTGGAAGGTATTTTCGTAAAAAATGAATATCGCAATAACGGTTATGCCAAAGAACTCCTTTGCGCTTGCGAAAATTGGGCAAGAGCTATGGGGTGTACAGAGTTTGCAAGCGATTGTGAATTAAATAACATTGGCAGTTTGAAATTCCATATTGCCATGGGATTTGATGAAGCAAACCGTATTATCTGTTTCAAGAAAAGGCTCTAATGTATCGTCAATTTTCAGTTTATCGGTCTTCTTTAATATCACTTACAAAAACACCCTATGACTTTTTCACAGTCATAGGGTGTTCGTGTTTTAGTCCAAAGGTTTCATTGTGGGGAAAAGTTTCTCCAACAATTCACACATCTTCATATTGCATCAAATCCTTTATTTTACTTGTTTTCCCGAACTTCATATCCATTCATATTACATCAGGGAAAAAATAAAATTGTTGTCAAACTGCTGTCCTCGCAGCTTTTTTGTTGTCAGGAATTACACCGAGAACCCTTCTCAAAAGATGTCCAACTTCGACAAGTGGTTAAATGACTCCTGCTTCTTTTGATCCGTAGCTTCAGCATAGATATCCATCGTCGTTTCAATGTTACGATGTCCCATGATATCCTGGATCACTTTTAAGTTTGTTTCGTGCTCACAGAGTCTGGTACAAAAAGTATGCCTTAGATGATGGCAAGAGAAATCCGGAAGAATCACCGGTTCACGAGACTCTCTTTTGGCTTTAACAACCTCTTCAGAGTTGTGGCTACAGATAATGCGCTTGATGGTTCGATTAACAGACTGCGGGGTTTGTACTCCGCCATAGCGATTAATAAATATGAACCCTTTCATACCATCAAGTTCGGGCTCATATACGCCATTCTCGTCTTGCTCTTCGCGTACCATCTGAAATGCATCATACACCACATCAAGCATTGGGATTGTGCGAATACCTGCTTCGGTCTTCGGCTTTGAGATCTGCAAAGTAGATGTTCGGGAGTTCCCTATCGGATAATAGACGACGCTATGATTGATGCTGATCTTACGATTATCAAAATCAAGATCATTCCACGTCAGTCCCAACACCTCACCAATTCGACCGCCGGTGCCTAATAGCACTGCAAATAACGGCCACCAATGATAATACACCGGATGATTGGCAATGTAATCCATAAAGGATCTCTGCTGCGCCATAGTGAGAGCGTGGCGCATACCTCTTGCTTTGTCGGACTCTTTGCTAACTTCCTTCATCACTCCATCAGACGGGTTCTTTCTGATTACCTCATCCCGAACCGCTAATTGAAATGTCGGGTGCAGCAAGGTATGTACCGAATCCAGTGTGCCCAACGACAAATCATCCACATTGAGAAGATGAAGATAGAATTGAAGCACATCCGAATACTTAACCTCAGCAATTTTCTTTCTGCCAAATGTGTCTCTGACAAAACGATCATAGATGTAGATATAGTTGCTACGGGTGGTCTCTCGCAACTTACATTTAGTAGACATATACCTATCAAACGTGTCGTTAACAGTCGCTTTGCCCGCAACATAAATATCCAAGCCATCCAACTGATCCTTCATCAGCTGCTTTTCTTTCTCTCTAAGTGTTGCCAGATCATTCGCATATATAAACTTACGCCGACCCAACGGGTCTGTATAAGTGTACATATATCGTTTATCTGACGCTCTCTGTACCTCTCCTTTTCTTAGCGCTCTGCCGCGCTCGTCTTTTCGTGCCTTTGCCATACTGATTACCTCCTTCAATAAATATTGAAAAGGGGGCTCACAGCACTCACTTCTTTTTGGACAGATACTCTTCCAAACTTCGCAAGGCAACCTCTGTCATTGACATATTGTGCTTAGAAGCATACTCATTTAACCGCTTATGGGTCTCATCCGATATACGGATTGTAATGGATGATCTTTTTGCATCGTCCTTTCTCGGACGTCCCATCCGAGTCATATGCTACCTCCAAACACTGTATATATTATACTTATCGTAAGACAGAAAGTCAATATCCTGTGTGCCATTCGTCCCCGTATCGTTCTCAAATTCATATATACCATCCTTAATATTCTCGGAATGACTCCAAAAATTGTTCAAATATTTCGCAATTCACCAATGCTATTCCATCAATTTTATAGACCGCTTTTGCTTCTTTAGCTAATGCCTGGAACTTGGTTAACCCCAGGCTGTATTTCTCTGCGCCTTCTTTGTATCTAACAAACTTTTTAGCAAATTGCTTTGTGCGTTCAACATCTTGTCTTTGATGTCCCATACTGAACCTCCTTTTCCGGTTTGAATAAACAAACCAAGTTTCTTCCTTAATATAAATACAATGACTTTACACTCTGCCTGCAGCGAACAGGGCCATAGGAATTTCACCTTCCCGCCTTCATTGTGGCCGGACCGCGAATTACGGAAGTCTCATTATCCCCGGATGGATCATCGCGTTATGTAGGTGCCACCCACATATCAGTGCTCTTGGAGCTGCTTGCCGGGCAGTTGGATAGCCGCTTCCCACGCCGGGACCGTAGAGGTAAAGACTATTCAATTTTCAAGGTGCAAAAAGTCATAGGGATGCTTTCATAAAGAAAAACACCTGAAAAATCGCAAATATAGTCGCCCCGGCAAAAATTTTTAAAAAAAGACTCCGGATTGCTCCGGAGCCTCTTTCTTAGATATTAAATTTGCTTATTTTGAGAGCTATTCGCATGAGTATGTACTGATGCAGATCTTCATCGTACTTACCGTTGATATAGCAATGATGCTCTATCAAGGGCGTATACAGTTCGATGATCTTTTCAAAATCATCGTGATTGCCTGCGACTGCGCCCTGCAAGGTGATTCGGAACAATTCTTTATCCATTTTCATCACCACCTTCAGACATCTTCTTGCGGAGATGCTTCAAACCTTTTTGCTTTTGGTCTGAAACGTACTGAGCTGAGCAATTCAGTCTTTTTGCAATTTCGCTCACGGTCAGCTCGTCCACATAAAGAAACTTGAGAATTTGCTGCCTCATCAGCGGCAACTCTGCATAGGCAGTCGCAAGACGCTCTTCCTCAAAGTTGAAATCATTGTCCTGGTATAGGAGTCGCCGCATCCATTCATCCTCTGAAACCGGGAGATTTTCTTCAAACAGCTCCTCCAAAGAAACAATATCAACCGGGATTTCGGTCTTGCGAAGGTAATTGAGCTTAGCACGTCGTATCAACGTGTCGAGCCATGCGGTAAATCTCGCACGGAGCTCATCTCGTTCATTGTTTTGTCGGTAGTCCAAACATATGCCTCCTTTGGGGCATACCACCGAGCAAAACTATATTTACAACATGCCACAGTGGCATGCCGTGAAAATTTTATCTGTGTTTTTACAGTCAGGTCCACAGCAATTAGAACATTGGAATCACCTCCTTTCTGTAAAACAAACAAAAAGCGACCCAACCATACGCAAATATGGCAGAGCCGCTTAATCTGGCGTGCATATAAAACCGACATATTATTGTCGGCACCAATTGTTTTGTGCGCTTTATTCAAATTGAGCTTTTTCTTAGTTGCGTCCTCGCATAATACAATTCTCCTTAGTTCACTTTTTGGCAAAGCGTTCCATGGCATCTAAGTAAGATCCAAAACTCTCACATACAAGAATACGTTGAGAGACATCATATTTTTCTATTCTCTCCGCTATCTCCCGCAAGTAGATTTTTTCCGGATTGTTGTAATAACCACTTAAAAGCTGATCAACTGTAACTGCAAGATTATTGGCAATTATTACGACCATTTCTAAACTTGGTTTTCCAACACCATTTTCAATATGGGCTATATGACTGACGCTACAATTGCACTTTTCTGCAAGATCCTCTTGTCGTATACCGTGTAGCAAACGGTATTTTCGTATGTTTTTACCTAAAGTTGTATAATCCACCGTTTCATCTTCTCCTTACATAAATATTTTAACGGAACGATAGGTAAAACTGAAGAAAGCATATGTGCAAGTGCTATCACGAATTGTGCAAGTCCTTGTAGCAATACTAAAAAACATTCTTGAATAAAGCAAATGAGTCTACTATTGGTGATAGCAGACTCATCTGTATTTCACCCAAACAAATCAAGGTTATCCAGCATTGTTGCAACATCTTGTTCGAGTGCTTCTGGTACCTGTTCAGTTCTCGGGGTGGCAGTGCCCGACAACTGAAGCATAGCCATCTTCTCTTCAACTATAGTCCGTATGATTTGCTCCACCTTCTCTTGATTGAAGTTGGAACCAACCTTTACTTCTATTTTACAATATGGGGACTGAAGTTCAGGGTGAGAGGCCAGATACTCGTTTAACGCTGCAATAATGACTGCACTTTTCTTATTGCCCAGGTGTTCTAAAAATTCGCCGGCTCTGTATTCTTCATCGGATTCCGAGCCGAACTGCAGTGTAAATCTATATTTGCCGTCTTTCTTCACCTTGCATCCCTCCACCCTTATGCATTAGGGCGGAGCATCTGCGTTCTGCCGAGCATTTCATAACCTAAGGCATTGGCATTCGGGGAATCCACGAAACTGCCTCTCATAACCATAGGCGAATTCTCAAGGAACGGTCGGAGCAAAATGCTTCCACCACCGACAAAGATTGCCGGGTTGGATCGGAGATCAACCTGCAACTCGCGGAGCTGATTCAGAATATTGCTTGCGTGCTGTTTGGTTGCGCTCGTGATAGTTTCCACGACGTCATCCGGCAGACCGATATCCTTTCCAGAGAGCACATCACTGATATGCTCATCCTCAAGTAACATATCGTGATAAGAGTTGACCTTGCGGATGATTTCATTATTCATTGTGATTACGCCGGACTCCAAGCTTCTGCAGAACTGAAAGTCAAGTTTGCCGTTCTTAAGAAGCAATACATCCGTGGTGTAACCACCGATATCTACGATAAAAATACGCGGAGTGTTTACGATTAGACTGCTCTGCGGAACAACCGCCGCATACGCCTGCGGAAAAACCATAACCTTATCAATTATAATACTGTACGACCTCTCTTTGTAGAGGAAATTGATTGGGGTATCCTTTTTGAAGTAGTTGGCGAATTTATTCTTCAGCACACCGTAGTGCTCAGGCGGAAGACCCACCGCCAACTGAACCTGCTCGAAAGGCATATGTCTGCCAGCCGATTCCAGTTCTTTTGCGATTGCGATGAGAGTTAGAATGAAATATCTCTCATCGTTGGTTTTGTCCTTCATATAGTTCAGACGCTTACCACTGAGCGTCCAGAATTTGCCGCCAAATTCCAAAACCTCATCGGTCATGGGCGGCTTCACCGTATGCTCAGCAAGTCCAGCAACGAAGGAATGATTTACGGTTTTGATGGCAAAATTGCCATGGTCAATTGCGATTAACATAGTGTAGTACCTCCAGGTTTTTTATTTGTACATCTTCATTACACGACTCGTTATGCGTATTTACAACAGAAATACTCATAAACCGTAAAAAAGCGCACAGAAAAAGGGCGAAGCAAAATTTGCCCCGCCCAGTTCCTTTACTGTTACTGTGACCTTCTTCTCTGGAAACAACACTCCCAGATATAGTCGTCCAGACCTTTGTAATTTGGATCCCACAAATAGGTTCCATAACGAAAACCCATATTGCCCAACAATTCAAGCAGACTGTTATATCCATTCTGCACGTGATGGTTAATTGCAAAATCCATATCAAAGGCAGTTTTGATCTCTACCAAGCCTTCACGACGAAGCTCTGTCAGAGTAAGCTCCAACTGAGTAAGTGTGTTTACGCCGGGAACCGCCAGCACCGTCATTCCGGTGAGTGCATTGATGACGTCCGCCTTCATCGGTCCTTCAGTCAGTACCAAAGTCGGTCTGACAGGACCAACGAGATGCGTCCAACCTTCAGCACGGCATCCGTCTTCCTGGTCTGTACTGGAAATCCAACGAAACTTTCTCTTGGTTACGTTGTCGCGTCGGACCTGTAGGCCCTGTATTCTGCCAAGGTGATCACGAACCGGTATCAGGATACCGCGTTTCTCGTGGATGAAACACCATGAACCGCTTGTATCCCGATAGAATCCCGGTACACCTGCAAGATAGTGTCCTTCCGAGCGAAGTTGTTTAGCAAGAGCGCTCATACCGATAACCGGAGTTGTCTTATAACCCAGTCGTTCGATATCTGCATCGGTAAGTCCACGGTTAAGCAGGTTTTCTCTGTGATCTGCAGCAAGGGACAGCTTAGAGAGCAATGCGCTGTAAGTAGCGTGCCGCGAA
>JAFQIL010000068.1 GCA_017397565.1 Oscillospiraceae bacterium
GATCGACCCTCATCAGTCAAAAATCAGAGATTTTTGCCAGCTTCCCCCAGGGGAAGCCTTTGTTGCAATCCACCTTGTTTTGTGCTATAATGCGATCTATCAATGTAGGGGGCGGCGCCTACGTCGCCCCGAAAAAATATGCGATACAAGCGGGACGTCCAAGGGGCCGTCCCCTACACAGGAGCGTGTGATATGACGAAAGTTCTTTTTGTTTGCCACGGGAAGATTTAAGCCAGGCACGACATACCAATCCATGCAATGCTATACCACCCTTTGCAACGGGTTGAGCCCATTTGTACTACTCGCTTACTACTTTACAAAATAACCACATTTTGCCCCAACATGACACGAAATAGCACAGCCGCCTCCATCACGGAGGCGGCTGCTTTTTATACTTCCTTAATGAAAAACAGATGATGAAAGAAAGCTATTTGCCTAAATTCATCCATTTGTGATACTCGCATCTCAAGCTGCATCATTCTACTTTGCCATTCTTCGGAATTGTGCTTTTCTTGGTTCTGCTGCAAATCCCAAAAAGTACGAATGCCAAAGCAATCCTTGTGTTTTAGACCAGGTGTCCATTTTGAAATCATTTCATCTTCATAATATCTAATCGCCCCAAATTTCGATGCGGTACTGTTTTTTCCGTCTAATAGGTCGTTTGCTTTTTCCAACTCATCAAGCAATACTGCCATCTGCATCACTCGGCCAGCACGATTATGCTTAACTATCGAGAGTACTCCTTGAGGCTTTAGCACCCGATAGAGTTCGTCCAAAATACTCTTTTTGTCCTCTATATACTCCAATACATTATGGCAAATAATCATATCAAAGGTGTTATCTTCAAAAGCCGAAAGCTTTGTAACATCACCTTGAATCTGTCTGTATTCAAAATCTTCCCATCTATTGATTAGCATATCTTCCGATGGTTCGATAGCGACAACATTGTTATTTTCCGCAAAATGACTTGCAGTAACTCCTTCGCCACTTCCAAAATCAAGGATATTCTTTCCCCGAATATCGCCAAACTGCGCCCAGACAATTCTCTTTAATAATCTTTCCCAAGCGGGAAGCTCTGTTAACTCACGCATATATTCTCCTCCCTTAGTCTCATTTCCTATCGAAATTATACTCCTGCAACACAGAGAAATCAAGATTTTCTGTATCCATCCTAAGTTCCGCTGCCCGCCCATAGCCGTAAATTCGACTATGATACAGGTAGCGGATTTTTATGCCCATATCGTCGGCTATCTGTTCCGCTGCTCAAAAGCCGATTTTTCGTCATCTACTTTAGAGGCGTAACTCTTGCCGACGGGAAATGCCCTCCCCTTTGGGGGGATCCTTGCCGGTGGGATGGGGAAATGCCTTCCCCTGGGGGAAGGTGTCGCCGCCGCCAGGCGGTGACGGATGAGGGTAATAACTGCACGCAGTGCGGCAAAAACGATTTTTAGGATCGACCCTCATCAGTCAAAAATCAGAGATTTTTGCCAGCTTCCCCCAGGGGAAGCCTTTGTTGCAATCCACCTTGTTTTGTGCTATAATGCGATCTATCAATGTAGGGGGCGGCGCCTACGACGCCCCGAAAAAATATGCTATACAAGCGAGACGTCCAAGGGCCGTCCCCTACACAGGAGCGTGTGATATGACGAAAGTTCTTTTTGTTTGCCACGGCAATATCTGCCGCAGTCCTATGGCGGAGTTTGTTTTGAAGGATCTTGTCCGCAAGGCGGGCAGAGCCGGAGAGTTTGAAATTGCTTCGGTGGCGGTGAGCCGGGAAGAGTTGGGAAATCCCATTTATCCCCCCGCCCAGCGGGAGCTGAATCGCCGGGGCGTTCCCTTTGACCGCCGGGCGGCCCGGCAGATCACGGAAGCGGATCTGCTGCATTTTGATCACATCTACTATATGGATCGCAGCAATGCCCGGTATCTGCGCAGTATGTTTGGCAGCAAGGCGGACAAGTGCCGTCCGCTCCTTTCCCGGGATGTGGCCGACCCCTGGTACACCGGGGATTTCAGTCAGACCTGGGAGGATATCCTCGCAGGCTGCATGGCAATTTTAAAGGAATTGGATACATAAAAAAGAAAAGAGGAACGGATATGTCTGTCAGGAAATTGTTTGCAGGTCTTTTATGTGTGATGCTGATTTTGAGCCTTTGTGCCTGCGGCGAAGACCAAAAGGCTTCCGCAGGCGCCACCGAAACACCGACTACCTCCGTGGCGCCTACCACCACCGCCCCGGAACCCACCCAAATGGAAATCACAGCGGAGAATTTGGAGGGCACCTGGATCAGCATCAAGGGTGGAGATGAAGACTTTCCTGTGCCTGATGAAAATCAGCTGTATACCAATGAGCTGTGTTTTTTTGAAAACGGCGCATACTTGGCCAGCGACTACGACTATTTCTACCAGCGCACCGGCAATGATGTTTGGAAATGGGTCCCCGGCGGCCGGAGCTATGAGGGGTTGTGCGGGAAGTATCAGGTAGAAGACGGAAAGGTGATCATCAGCCAGATGTTCAATGATTATGTGGATTATGGCGATGAGACCAAGACCTACGAAATCTTATATTTGGATGAAAACAAGCTGGTCATTAACGACAGCTGGGGCACCTATGTCCGGGCGGAGGCTGTGTCTCAGGATGATTTGGAAGCCCTGTGCCGGGCGGTGGGTGTAGAATACGCACCGAAAAAACAGGAAGAGTGAGTGACTATGAACTGTGAATTGTTAGAAGCGCAGCTGGCGGAGCTGCCGCTGTACTGGTATCACTTCTTTTCTCCGGAGGAGCTGGAATTTTCTGACCGGATCCGCTGGATCTGCGAAAATGAGTGCCCTATGTACGGAAAAAGCTGGGCCTGTCCTCCCGGTGTGGGGGAGGTCAGTCAATGCACCGCCCGGTGCAAGGGTTATCAGCACTGCTTGATGGTGGCGACTCTGACGGAGGTTTCGGATATTGCCAACATCCCGGAAGCTTTGAACACCCGCCATGACCATGAAGCCATCACCAATACGGTGCGGGACTTGATGCGGCAGCAGGGGATCGAGCCTTATATTTTGTCCACCGAGGCCTGCGCCGAGTGTGAACGGTGTGCTGTTTTGGACGGGGAGCCTTGCCGATTGCCGGAACGGATGCACCCCTGCGTGGAAAGCCACGGCATCAACCTGTTGCCGCTGCTGGAAAGCTTGGGCATTCCCTTCCAGTATGGGGAAAATGTGGTGACTTGGTTTTCTCTTCTGTTTTACAATTGAGCACTTAGGGGCTGACGGATTCCGTCAGCCCCGGATTTTTGCGGAAAAAAGATGCTGCCAATTTTCGCTTGTCGATGAGTTGGGTAGAACACTAAAAAGGCTCCCTCTGACGAGGGAGCTGTCAAATTGCCGGAATTAGGCAATTTGACTGAGGGAGAGAAATACGAAAACATCCTAAAATGACAGCATTTTCTCTCCCCCAGTCAAAAATCGGTTCCAAAGAGCCGATTTTTGCCAGCCCCCTCGTCAGAGGGGGCCAAGGGCGGCTTCGCCGCAAGTTCTAAACAACTGCCCGAGGAATGGCAATTTGTCGGCATTTGGGGATAATTGCGTGGGCGGAAATTTACAAACAGGCTATGATTTTTCGAAAAGTTATGGTATAATAGGAAAAATTAGCTGCAATGTGGAGGATTCCTATGGGACTGATAACAAAAATCTTCGGCACACGCTCACAGCGGGAGCTGAAGCGGATCCAACCGATGGTGGACAGCATTCTGGCATTGGAAGAAACCTATGCTGCCCTTTCCGAAGAAGAATTGAAGGGGAAAACCGCAGAATTGAAAGAGCGTCTGGCCCAAGGGGAAACCTTGGACGATATTTTGGTGGATGCCTTTGCGGCTGTCCGGGAGGCGGCCTGGCGGGTGCTGGGCATGAAGCCCTACCCGGTGCAGCTCATCGGCGGCATCATTTTGCATCAGGGTCGGATCGCGGAAATGAAAACCGGTGAAGGTAAGACCCTGGTTGCCATTTTGCCCTGTTACCTCAATGCCCTGACTGGCCGGGGTGTCCATGTGGTCACTGTCAACGATTACCTTGCCAAGCGTGACTCGGAGTGGATGGGCAAGGTCTATCGGTATATGGGTCTGACGGTTGGCCTGATCATTCCCGGTATGACCCCGGCAGAGCGTCGGGTGTCCTATGCCGCGGACATCACCTACTGTACCAATAACGAGCTGGGCTTTGACTACCTCCGGGATAACATGGCCATTTATCAAAGCGAGCTTGTTCAGCGGGGACATGCCTTCGCCATCGTGGACGAGGTGGACTCCATCCTCATTGACGAGGCCCGGACGCCTCTGATCATTTCCGGCAAGGGTGAAGAATCCAGCCAGCTTTATCAAATGGCAGATAACTTTGTGTCCGGTCTGCGGAAGAAGGTTTTTGCCAAGACCGAGGATAAAGAGGTTCACGACGATTACGATTGCGACTATTTCGTGGACGAAAAGAGCCGCACCGTTTCTCTGACCGCCACCGGCATCGCCAAGGCAGAAAAGTTCTTTGGGGTGGAAAATCTGGCGGATACCGAAAATACCACTTTGTCCCATCATATCAATCAGGCTATGAAGGCCCGGGGTCTGATGAAAAAGGATATCGACTATGTGGTAAAAGAAGGCCAAATCATCATCGTCGATGAGTTTACCGGCCGACTGATGTACGGACGTCGGTACAATGAGGGCCTGCATCAGGCCATCGAGGCAAAGGAAAAGGTCACCGTTGCCGGGGAAAGCAAGACTCTGGCCACCATTACCTTCCAGAATTTCTTCCGTCTGTATGACAAGCTTTCCGGTATGACCGGTACTGCCCTGACCGAGGAAGAGGAATTTGCCACGATTTATAAGCTGGATGTGGTGGAAATTCCCACTAACCGTCCCATTGCCCGTGTGGATCGGTCGGATGTGGTCTACAAGACGGAAGCTGCTAAATTCCGGGCAATCATTCAGCAGGTCAAGCAATGCCATGCCAAGGGTCAGCCGGTGCTGGTAGGTACCATTTCCATCGAGCGAAGCGAGCTGCTCAGCAAGCTTTTGAAGAAGGAAGGCATTCCTCATAATGTTCTGAATGCCAAGTACCATGAGATGGAAGCCCAGATCGTAGCCCAGGCCGGTAAGTTTGGGGCAGTTACCATTGCCACCAACATGGCAGGCCGTGGTACGGATATTGTGTTGGGCGGTAACGCCGAGTTTTTGGCGAAGACGGAGCTGCGGAAGGAAGAGCTTCCTGAGGAGCTGCTGGCAGAGGCGGATTCCTTTGCCGAGACTCAGGATCCGGAGATCCTGGCCATCCGGGAAAAGTATGAAAAGCTCCTGCAAAAACATAAGGCTGAGATTGCTGACGAGGCAGAAAAGGTTCGGCAGGCCGGCGGCCTGTTCATCATTGGCACTGAGCGCCATGAATCCCGCCGTATCGACAACCAGCTTCGTGGTCGAAGCGGCCGTCAGGGAGACCCCGGTGAGAGCCGGTTCTATCTGAGCATGCAGGACGATCTGATGCGTCTGTTCTCCTCTGACCGGATCATGGGTATGATGGATATGCTTCGCCTGGAGGAGGATATGCCCATTGATGCCAAGATCCTTTCCGGTGCGGTGGAAAATGCCCAAAAGGCTGTGGAAAGCCGCCACTTCCGTTCCAGAAAGAGTGTGCTGGAGTTTGACGATGTGATGAATACCCAGCGCGGCATTATCTATGCCCAGCGGCAGAAGGTGCTTAGCGGCGAAGATCTGCGGGACAATATGCTCTCTATGCTTCGGGAAGTGATTCTGGGGGCAGAGGAAGAAGAGCTTACCAGGTTTGAAGGGATCTTCTATCCTGTGGGAAGTGTAGCTCAGAATTCTGATCCCGACGCACTGTGCGAGTTGGCAGAGCAGGCCTATGAACGCAAGGAAGCGGATTTGACACCTGCTGTCATGCGTGAGGCCGAACGGGTCATTATGCTCCGGGTGGTAGACGAATACTGGATGGATCATATCGATGCCATGGACGATCTGAAGCAGGGCATCGGTTTGCGGGCCTACGGTCAGCATGATCCGGTCATTGCCTATAAAGAAGAGGGCTTTGCCATGTTTGAAGCCATGGTTACCGCCATCCGGGAGGAGACGGTGCGCCGGCTGATGCTGGTGCAGATCCGGCCTCAGCAGGAGCTGCGCCGTCAGCGGGTAGCCAAGGAGACCGGCACTGCCGCGGCATCCCAGACAACGGTGAAAAAAGCGCCTGTCCGCAACAAGGACAAGAAGGTTGGCCCCAACGAACCTTGCCCCTGCGGCAGCGGCAAAAAGTACAAAAAGTGCTGTATGCAGAAGGAAAAATTGCAGTAGGGGACGGGTTTCCCGTCCCGCGGGAGGCGAAACGCCTCCCCTACGATGTCGCCCGCGGGCGGCAGATTGCCGCCCCTACTTGATTCGCACCGCACCAAATCAACCCCTTACACAAGGAAGCCTTGCATCGCTGTAGGATAGGAGCAACTATGTCAGTTATAAGCAAAAAAAACGGAGATATGGAATTTCTGTCCGCCGAGAGGATCTCTGTGCCTCACGCCTTTACCACCCGGCTGGGCGGTGTGAGCGGGGAGCAGTTTTCTACGTTAAATCTTGCCATGCATCGGGGCGATCCCTCGGAGAATGTGCAGAAAAATTATGCCGTTTTGGCCGGGGCGCTGGGATTTGATTTGGATAAATTGGTGCTGACCCGGCAGGTGCATTCTGATATCATCCGTACCGTGACCCGGAAAGATGCGCTGGGGCTGGATCATCGGGCCTATCCGGAATGTGACGCCCTGATTACCCGGGAGCCGGGGGTGGCACTGGGGGTCTTTACCGCAGACTGTACCCCCATTTTGTTCCATGATCCCAAAACCGGCGCGGTAGGCGCTGCCCATGCCGGGTGGCGGGGGACTGCGGCGGATATTGCGGGAAAAACCGTCGGAGCCATGGTTCGGGAGTTTGACTGCTGTCCGGAAAATATCCGGGCCGCCATCGGGCCAAACATTGGTTTTTGCTGCTTTGAAACGGACGGGGATGTTCCCAAGGCGTTGGCGGAAGCCTTCGGTGACATGGTTTGGGAGCATATCCGCCCCCAACAGGAAAAATATTATGTAAACCTAAAAGAGATCAATGCGCTGGCGCTTCGCAGGGCCGGTGTGGAACACATCGAGATCAGCACCGCCTGCACCATGTGTGAGCATGACAGATTTTGGTCTCACCGCTATACCCGGGGCAACCGGGGCTCTCAGGGAGCGATCATTGTTTGTAAGGAGGGGAATGTATGAAGCGAATGACTGCGCTGCTGTTGGCACTGGTTCTGCTGCTCAGCGGCTGCACCACTGTGGAGACACCTTATATTCCTACCGGAGACGCTTTGGGAGAAGAACAGATCCAGCCGCCTACTCAGGAAAAAACGGATACCACCTTGTCGTTGGCGTATTATCCGGAACGCCCCTTAAATCCTTATACCTGCACAGACGCAACCAACCGGGTGATGCTGTCGCTGATCTACCAGGGCTTGTTCACCGTGGACAGAAATTATCAGGTATCACCCATGCTTTGTCAAAGCTATCAGGTGAGCCGGGATATGCGTACCTATGTTTTTTATGTTCGTACCGATGCTACCTATTCTGACGGCACTACGGTTACCGAAGCGGATGTAATCGCCAGTCTGCAGGCAGCTATGGATTCCCCGGTCTATGGCGGTCGATTCCGTCATGTGATGTCGGTGGAGCAGCTGGAGGGGGGCGGCGTTGAGATCGCGCTGAACACCCCTTATGAGAATCTGCCGGTACTGCTGGATGTGCCCATTGTCAAGGTTTCCCAGGTGGAGTCAGAAAAGCCTTTGGGAACCGGACCTTATTTGCTGGAAGATACCATTTCCGGCCAGTGGCTGCGCCGCCGGACCAATTGGTGGTGCGAAAGTACGGACCTGATCGCAAAGGCAGATTTTATCCCTCTGACAGCGGTAGACTCTGCCGAAAAGGTTCGGGACGCTTTTGAAAGCCAAAAGGTGAGTATGGTTTGCGTAGACCCCGGCAGTCCGACTTATGCGGATTTCCGTTGTGACTATGAGTTGTGGGACTGCGAAAGCGGACAGCTTTTGTATTTGGCGGCAAATCCGGAACGGAAGGTGTTTTCTAATGCGGCGGTTCGTGCCGCCCTGGCGCGTTCCATCGACCGGGAAGGCTTAATCGATGCCTATTACCGGGGCTTTGGTCAGGCGGCAGTTTTGCCGGCCTCGCCCTACTCTTCACTATATGACCACAAGCTGGCGGCAAAATACACCTATGACCCGAATGCTTTGGCCGAGGCGGTGGAAGCTGCCGGTCTTGTAGGGGAGAATGTGCTCTTCTTGCTCAACAGCGACGACGGTGTACGCCTGCGGGTGGCCCGGGAAATTGTAAAGATCATGGAAGAAGCGGGGCTGGTCGTGACCACGCTGGAGCTGAATCAGGAGGAATTCTTAGTTCATGTGGAGTGGTATGAGTATGACTTATATCTGGGTCAGACCAAGCTGACACCGAATATGGATCTGTCGGAGTTTTTTGGGGAAGACGGAGTCTTGAATTTTAACAATATTGCAGATCCGGCGCTGTATGCTTTAAGCTTGGAAGCATTGGCCAATGCCGGTAACTACTACACCCTGCATAAAGCGGTGGTGGAGGATGGAAGACTCTGCCCCATTTTGTTCCGGGACTACGCCATCTATGCCCAACGCGGTTTGTTCACCCAAATATCCGCGCCCCGGGATAATTTGTTCCAGTATACCATTGGGGTGACCATGGAAGAGATCTTGCGAAAATAAAAGGCTATAGATAAATTGAGGGCGCCCCACCGGGGCGCCCATTTTTACTTAGCAGCAGTTGTGATCACAGCCGCAGCCGCAGTTGTTGCCGCCAACATTGCCGTTGCCGCAGCAGCAGAAGAGCAGAACCAGGATGATGATCCACCAGCAGCCGTTATTACCATTGGACATACACATAATCATTACCTCCAAGATTTTTTCGAGCGGTTTGCCGCTCATTCCATGGTATTCCGGGAGGTAAAAAAGGTGCATCAGGAAATTAGGAATTAGGAATTAGGAATGTCGCTGCCGGTGAAGAATTTCTTCAAAGGCACATATAAAACACCGGCAACTGCCAGCGCCAGCACCGCACAGGGCAGCATATACACGCCGTTATATACCAAGGAGTACAGGCTGGCACTGTCAAAAGTACCGAAACCGAGGACCTCGGTAGGCTCGTAGATCCGATAGATGGTCACGCCGCTGATGTAGTGGATCAGAAATCTGCCGACGCAGCCGAGAACCGTGCCGGGGAAGATGCCCCAGCTTTTACCCCGGAACAGACCTGCAAGACCCAAGGGGGTATAGGCAACCAGGTAATCCAGCAGCATGGACTGCCAGCCCCAGGCGTAGGCACCGTCAAAGATCAACTGCAGCAGACCCAGGGCAAAGCCGGCAAGCAGACCCCGACCCAGTCCCCACCGGACTGCGTACAGACAGATGGGGAACATGGCAAAGGTAATGGCACCGCCGTTGATCATGTCCGGAAACAGCTTGAAAAAGCTGAGGATCTGTGCCAGGGCCACGAACAGGGCGCCTTCGCACAGGGCGCGGATGCGAAGATGGTTTGTGGTTTTTTTCATAGAGAGTTCTCCTTTCGGGCATTGCCCATAAAAATATGTCGCATTGCAAACCGTCCAGGTGCAATGCGACATCGAAAGAAGTCCCATCTATGCATCTTTCCCTCCGACGGTACTAACCGTATCAGGTTCACGGGTCAAGGCTGCGATAGCCTAATCTCAGCCGGATGCATCCGGCTCCCCGAAGACTTATTTGTTTTGCGACTGAAATTATTATAGCCAAGAATGGGAAAAATGTCAAGAGCGCGTAAAATTCCCGTTTATCGGGCGGCCGATGGCTGCAAATTGACAATTGAAAATTGACAATGGACAATTAAGGAGTCGCCAAAGGCGACATTTTTAAAATCATTTCCGAAGGAAATACCACAATTATCAATTATCCATTATCAATTGTCAATTCGTGCGTCAGCACGCAAAATGGCAATTTGCCGGTTAAAAGAACACCGGGGCGGAATCGCCCCGGTGTGTGGTTATGCCATTTGGACAGACAGCTCTTTGCCGCCTAAAATGTGGAAGTGCAGGTGATTCACCGTCTGACCGGCATCCGGGCCGCAGTTGGAAACTACCCGGTAGCCGCCGGTCAGCTTTTCTGCCGCGGCGATCTGGGGGATCAGCTCAAAAATGTGGGCTACTACGGCACTGTTCTCCGGGGTGATACCGTCAACCGAAGGGATATGACATTTGGGGATCACCAAAATGTGGGTGGGTGCCATGGGCGCAATGTCCCGGAAGGCCAGGACCGTTTCGTCCTCATACACTTTGGTGGAGGGGATGTCCCCGGCGATGATCTTACAAAACAGACAGTTTTCCATGATAATTCCTCCTGTTTATAACCCGAAAATATGCACGCCGGTCAGGGAAACGACACCCATAATGATTCCGGCGATGATGACGCCTAAAGAAACGGACAGCACAGTAGATTTAAAACCCATATTCAAAAAGCTGGCAGCCAATGCGCCTGTCCAGGCACCGGTGCCGGGGATGGGGATGCCCACAAACAGCATCAGCGATACAAAAAGACCGCCCCGGCCAGCCTTTTTCACCAGCCTTTGGCCACCCCGTTCGCCTTTTTCCAGGCAAAAGCGGAAGAATTTACCGGTGAATTTTTTGTCGGAGCCCCAGATGAGGACTTTCCGGGCAAAGAAATAGATAATAGGCACCGGAAGCATATTGGCAATGGCGCAGATAACCAGCGCAGGCAGGTAATCAAGTCCCATGCCCACAGCGATAGGCACACCGCCCCGCAGTTCGATCAGCGGCACCATGGATACCAAAAACGCAATCAGATATTTTTTAAACAAAGCAATCACCTTTTGTGAGTTTTCCCCATTGTAGCATAGAAATTTCCCGGATGCAACGAAAAACGGTTAAATTTTCATAAAGAAATCCCGCACGCTGCCAAATTGCAGTTTATCGGGCAGTTTGTAAATTCGTTGTGCGTAGGGCTTAACTCTGAGTCCGCCGACCCGTTGCAATTTTAAACGCAGTTTCTGGTCTGTTATCGGCGGTTTTTTGCAAAACAAGAACCTTTCAGCCTTTCGGAAGCGATCGGCGGAGTCATGACTCCGCCCTACGAAGTGTTGCAAAACTTCCCGATAAACGGAAGTTTGAACATTTCTCCACGGGAATGAATTGGGCGAAGCGAGATGCGTTGCCCATATCACCCGACAGCCAGTCCCGAGATTGTCAGCGGGCACTGCCCGCCGAAATTGAAAACCCCCCGAAGCGGAAGCTTCGGGGGTTTTGGATTGCAAATCAGTCAGCAACGTAGGGCAGCAGAGCGATCTGACGGGCACGCTTGATGGCGATGGTCAGGTCACGCTGGTGAGCAGCGCAAGTGCCGGTGGTACGGCGGGGCAGGATTTTGCCACGCTCGGACAGGTAACGGCGGATCTTGGCGGTGTCCTTGTAATCGATGCTGGTCATCTTATCCACGCAAAATGCGCAAACCTTCTTACGCTTGCGGGGACGAACACGCTGTTCGTTGGCCATGATAGGTTCCTCCTTGTAAGTTTTGTGAAAAAGAGTCAAAGGTTAGAAAGGCAGCTGTGCGTCATTATCGTCCAGCATCGCGAAGTCGGAGCCGGGAGCAGCTGTGGGGGCGGAATAGCCACCGAAGCTGGGAGCAGCGGGAGCAGAATAACTGCTGTCGCCGTCACGCTTGCTGTCGCCAAAGTAGGCATTGTCTACAATAACTTCAGCAGTGGTACGCTTGTTGCCATCTCTGTCGGTCCAGTCCCGCATTTCCAGGCGGCCATCCACTACGATCATGCGGCCCTTGGTGAAATACTTGGAGATAAACTCTCCGGTCTGACGCCAAGCGACACAGGAAATGAAATCAGCCTTTCTTTCGCCGCCGTCCTTGGGAGCGAAGTCCCGGTCAACAGCGATACGGAAACTGGCAACTGCGACACCGCTTCCGGTGCGGCGCAGTTCCGGGTCTGCCACAAGGCGACCCATAAGAGTGATGTGGTTCAGCATAATATTACGCCTCCACTACGGTGGTCAGGCAGCGCATGATACCGTCGGTGATCTTCATAACGCGCTCCAGCTCAGCGGGGAATTCGGGCTTGGACTCGAAGTTCATCAGAACGTAGTAGCCCTCGGGCAGATCGTTGATGGGGTAGGCCAGCCGACGCTTGCCCCACTCGTCAATGTTCTGCAGAGTACCCTCCGCCTCCACCATTGCCTTGAACTTTTCCACAAGTGCGGCGATGCCCTCCTCGCCCTGAGCGGGGTCGATGATGTAGAGCACCTCGTACTTACCGGTGATCTTAGCCATGTTGTTTGCACCTCCTTTTGGACTTTTGGCCCCCGGTCGCGCCGGGAGCAAGGATTGCCCGCATACGCAGGCTTTGGTATTATAGCCTTTTATTTCTGTTTTGTCAACCTTTTTTACAGGAATATATTTATATGTTGCAAGAAGCGCTGGAATATGGTAAGATATTACCCGAAAAGATACCCAAAAAGGGAGGAACGATTATGAAGAAATTTTTCGTGCTGACGGCGCTGATTTTGGCGCTGAGTCTGCTGGCAGGCTGCGCCGGTACAACGGTTGTCTACACCAACCAATGCACCTGCCCCACCGGCGGACATACCAACACCCCCAATACCCCCAACAACCCCAATCCCCCTGTTGTGGGTGAAGGCTCTGTGAAGACCGGTCTTGCCATCGTTGCCGGTATCGGTAAGAGCAAGGACGCCAGTGCGGCGGAGTACGATGTGACCATCGTTGCTGTCAATGTGGATGACAAGGGCGTCATCACCGACTGTGTCATTGACAGCGTAGGCACCAAGGTAAGCTTTGACGCCACCGGCACGATCACTACGGATGTGAAAAATACCCAGATCAAGACCAAGAACGAGCTGGGCTATGATTACGGCATGGTGGGTGCCGGCGCCAAGTACGAGTGGTTCCAGCAGGCTGAGGCGCTGGCAAACTTTGCTGTGGGCAAGACGGTAGAGCAGCTGAAGAGCGGTGCTGTGGACGAGACCGGCAAGGCACCTGCAGGCTCGGATCTGGCATCCACGGCTACCATCTACTTAGGCGGCTATGTGGCGGCCATCGAAGAGGCTGTTAAGAATGCCACCCACCTGGGCGCTCAGTCCGGCGAAGAGCTGATTTTGGTGACGAAGAGCTCTGTGGGCAGCAGCAAGAACGCCACCGCGGAAAAGGCAGGCGTTGCGCAGCTGGATATCACTGCCATGGCACTGAATGAGAAGGACGGCGTCATTACCGCCTGTGCCATCGACGCTGTGCAGGCCAAGGTAAGCTTCGATACCACCGGCAAGATCTCCACCGATCTGAAGGCTCCCATCAAGACCAAGAATCAGCTGGGGCGGGATTACGGCATGGTAAACGCCGGCTCCAAGTACGAGTGGAACGAGCAGGCAGCCTCCTTTGCCAAGTATGTCACCGGCAAGACTGCTCAGCAGGTAGCCGATATCGCGGTAACGGAGGGTAAGCCCACCGATGCCGACCTTGCTGCCACCGTTACCATTGCTATCGGTGACTTCCAGACACTGGTGGCCAAGGCTTTTGCTAAATGAAACGGCTTGCGGTCCTGCTTCTGAGTTTGCTCATGCTCACCGGCTGCGCCGGTTTGCCCCAGACCTCGGCCAATAAGCAATATACGGCAACCTTTCTGGAGCTGTTCGACACGGTGACTACCGTGGTAGGTCAGGCGGAAAGCAAGGAAGCTTTTGAAAAAAATGCCTATGCGATCCGGGATGAATTGCAGATATATCATCAGCTGTTTGATATTTATGAGGAATATCCCGGCATCAACAATCTGAAGACCGTCAACGATCAGGCGGGGATCGCCCCGGTGAAGGTAGACAGCCGAATCCTGCAGATGCTGTTGGACTGTAAGCGGTATTACGATACGACAGACGGCAGAGTGAATGTGGCTATGGGAAGGGTTTTACAGCTGTGGCACGAAGCCCGGGAATCCGGGATCAACGATCCTCAGAATGCCGCCCTGCCGGATGCCGCTGCTTTGGAAGAAGCGGCAAAGCATACGGATATCCGTATGCTGATCCTTGACGAGGAAGCTTCTACGGTCTATCTTTCCGACCCGGAAATGCGGTTGGACGTCGGAGCCATCGCCAAGGGCTGGGCAGCCCAAAAGGTGGCGGAAAACGCACCGAAGGGGTTGCTTCTCAGCGTAGGCGGCAATGTCTGCGCCACCGGACCTAAGGACGCAAAGGGAACGCCTTGGGTTGTGGGGATCCAAAATCCCGCAGGTGGTGAAAACTATCTGCACACCCTGGCGGTTACCGGCGGTTGTGTGGTAACCAGCGGCGATTATCAGCGGGCGTATATGGTGGAGGGAAAAGTCTATCACCATATTATCGACCCGGATACCCGATATCCTTCGGATTACTGGCGCAGTGTGACGGTGGTTTGCCGGGATTCGGGTTTGGCGGATGCCTTGTCTACAGCCCTGTTTCTCCTGCCCCGGGAAGCCGGCCAGGCTTTGCTGGAGCAATGGAATGCCGAAGCCATGTGGGTGGACGCGGCGGGTAACCGCTTTTACAGCCCCGGCTTCTCGGCACTGATACGAACATAATCGAGGTGAAAATATGAAACACCTGTTTTTTGGGGGAATCCACCCCAAATACAATAAGGAAATGTCCACGAAGTCTGTGACACTTCCGGTGATCACACCCAAGCAGGTGGTGATCCCCCTGCAGCAGCATATCGGTATTCCCTGTACGCCCTTGGTAAAGGTAGGTGACAGGGTGCTCCGTGGTCAGAAGATCGGTGACGGAGAGGGCTTGTGTGTACCGGTCCATGCCTCCGTTTCCGGCAGAGTAACGGCCATTGAGTCCAGACCCCATCCCACGCTGGGAAGCGTTTTGGCTGTCGTCATTGAAAATGACTTTCAGGATGAGGCAGTTACCATGCCTGTCCCGGAAACAACGGAGGAGATTCTCCATACCATCCGGGAAGCCGGTATTGTGGGTATGGGCGGCGCGGCCTTCCCCGGTGATGTAAAAGCACTGAGTGCCATGGGTAAGGTAGATACTCTTATCGCCAATGCCTGTGAGTGTGAGCCTTATATTACCGCAGACGATGCCCTCCTTCGGACAGCACCGGAGCTGGTGCTAAAGGGTATGCAGACCCTAGCGGAGCTTCTGCAGCCGGAAACGATCGTGCTGGCGGTGGAGGACAATAAGGCGTTGGCGATCGCTAAGCTTCGCTCTGTTTTGGAATACTATCCCGGGATTACCTTGAAGGTTTTGCCCACCCGATATCCTCAGGGTGCGGAAAAGCAGCTGATCCAGGCCATCACCGGGCGGGAAGTGATGCCCGGTAAGCTGCCGGTAAGTGTGGGCTGCGCGGTATTTAATGTGTCTACCTTCGCGGCCATCAGCCGGGCGGTGGAAAAGGGACTGCCGGTGACCCAGAGAATCGTTACCGTTTCCGGTGAGGCCATTGCCCAGCCCCAAAACTTTCATGTGCGTATCGGCACATCCTTCCATGATCTTGTTGAGATCGCCGGTGGACTCCATGAAAAGACAGAACGTGTCATCTGCGGCGGCCCGATGATGGGCGTTGCCCAAAACGAGCTGAGCGCGCCTGTGGTAAAGGCCACCAACTCTGTTTTGTGCCTGCTGAAGGATCAAAACGGCGCGGCGGAAAACCCTGTGTGCCTGCGCTGCGGTAAGTGTGTGAGCGTATGTCCCATGCGTCTGCAGCCTTTGTATATGTACCGGTTTGTCAATGCCGGGCGGCTGGATGAGCTGGAACGGCTTCATGTCACCGATTGTATCGAATGCGGAAGCTGCGCCTTCACCTGTCCCGGCAAGCTGCCTCTGGTGGAACGGTTCCGCAAGGGCAAGAAAATGCTGAAGGAGGCAAAGGTAAAATGAAATTGACAGTTGCTTCCTCTCCCCATATCCGGGGAAATTTCCGCACCAACCGGATCATGCTGGATGTGGTGCTGGCGTTGCTGCCTGCCCTTGGCGTGGGCATTTGGCAAATGGGGCTTCGGGCGCTGTATGTTACGGTGCTGAGCATCGGCTGCGCAGTCCTGGCAGAATGGCTCTACAGTCTGGTGACGAGAACCCGGAATACCATTGTGGACGGCTCTGCCGTGGTTACGGGACTGCTGCTGGCCATGACCCTGCCGGTCACGGTACCTTACTGGCTGGTGGCGGCAGGCAGCGTATTTGCCATTATTTTCGTAAAAGCGCTTTGGGGCGGCTTGGGTCAGAACATTTTTAACCCTGCTTTGGCGGCAAGAGCCCTGATGCTGCTTGTTTTCCCGGTGGGGATCGTTCGCTACACCGTAGACGGTGTGACGGCGGCAACGCCCCTGCACCATATGGTGATGCCTGCCCTGCCGGAAGAGAGCTTGCTGGATATGTTCCTGGGCAACTGCCCCGGTTCTATCGGGGAGATTTCTGCCGTGGCCCTGCTTCTGGGCGGTATCTATCTGATTTGCCGGAAGGTCATTTCTCCGAGAATTCCGGTTGCGTACTTAGGTACGGTGGCGGTGCTGACACTGGTCTTCTCCAAAACAGGCGATCCTGTCAGCTGGATGCTTTACAGCCTGCTCAGCGGCGGTGTAATGCTGGGAGCCATCTTTATGGCAACAGACTATGCCACTTCTCCGGCTACCCCTGTGGGTCAGTGGGTGTTTGGTGTAGGCTGCGGCGCGTTGACGGTGATTTTCCGTTATTTCGGTCTGTTCCCGGAAGGCGTTACCTATGCAATTTTGTTGATGAATGCTTTGGTTTGGGTCATTGACCGGTATACCCCCATCCGGCGGTTTGGCAAAAATAAGGGAGGTGTGGAGAAATGAAAAAGATTCTGTTCCCCCTTCTTTCCGTGCTGCTGATCGCGGTAGTGCTTTTTGGCGCATCCTGGGCGCTGCGCTCCGTGGCCCAGGCCAATGCCCAAAAAGAGCATCTGCGCTTGCTGCAGACATTGCTTCCCGGCAGTGAAAGCTTTACGCTGGAGTCTTATACCGGGGACGATGCCAACATTCGCTCCGTACACAAGGGTGAAAACGGCTTCGTCATTGAAACCTGCACCTATGGCTACGCCGGGGAGATCACCATGCTCATCGGTGTCAGCAACGAAGGCAAGGTAGTGGGCTTACGGGTTTTGGATATGTCGGAGACCCTTGGTCTGGGTGCCAATGCATTGACGGATTACGAATTTTTGGCACAGTTTTTGAACACAGAAGGGGATGTGGCCATCCAAACCGGCGGTGAAGATGCCTTCTCCGGCGCTACCGGTACTGCCGGCGGTGATGCACAAACCTATGTAGACGGTATTACCGGTGCCACCGTTACCTCCAAAGCCATTGCCCGGAGCGTCAATTCTGCGGTGGCCTATGTTACCGGTGCGGATATTGATTCCGGTGCCACTTCCTGGGGAGGTTGAGCTATGAAAAACAGTAAGTATTTTCTGATCACTGCCCTGGCTGTGGTAATGGGTATCGCGTTACTGGTGATGACACTGGTGCGTACCTTTATTCCTATGGCGGTGATGCCCCGGCTGGATATTCCCAATATGGTGCTGCTGTCAGTGGTGGCGCTGCTGCTGGAGCATTATCTCACCGGCGGCAGCAAGGGCGGCTATGTGGTCATTTTCCTCCTGTCTGCGTTGGCCTTCGGTCTTCTGCCTTTGGCTGCCTTCTTTGCCCAGCCTCTGGAGGCACTGAAGCTGGCGGCAGTGGGCGGCTGCGTGTTTACGGCGGTTGCCTGGATCTTCCGCAGCATGCAGGAGCGGCTGTCCTCCGGCCCGGTGGCGCGGATCGCTCCGGTGATGGGCGCGTTGGGAATTTATCTGGCAGCCCAGTGCTTTGCCGGAATTCTGTAACAGAATCAAAACTGCCCCGTTGACGATTCGTCAACGGGGCAGTTGTTCTGCTGAAACAGCTTTGTCAATTATCCATTATCCATTATCCATTATCCATTCGTGCATTCGTGCGTCAGCACGAGAAATGGCAATTTGTTGGGTCAGTCGAAGGCGTGGGCAAAGTAGCGAGGGGCGGAAGTATCGTCTGTCAAGCGGCGGTACATGGCAAAGGGTTTTTCTTCTCCGGGGGTGCGGATCGTGCCTTCCTTACAGTTCAGATAACGCAAAATGCCGGGAATATGGGCTTCGTCCCCCAAAAATTCCGGGACGAAAAGCTTCTGCCCGTCCTTTACGGCGCAGAGCAGGCACGCCTTTCCGGCATAGAAGCTGGCGTAGGTTTCCAAAAAGGCAAGTCCCGCGCCCTCTTGGGCAATGCCGCCTTCGGGAAGCAAGACAGCGCGAAGCCGGGCGTATTCTGCCCGGGAGATTTCCGTTACGGGGAAGGCTTCGTCACCGGCTTCCTGGGTAAATTCCCGGAGAGTGGTTGAGGTGGTATAGCCCAGCTTATCATACATCCTCCGAAGACCGTCGCTGCCGGGGACAAGAATCGTGCCGGCATAGCCTTGCTTTGCAAGCTGCTGATGGGTATCTTCCATCAAAAAACGGCACAGGCCCTGTCCCTGAAAAGCTTTGGCGGTAGCCACGGCATAAAGATAGGCTAGCTTTTTGCCGTTCCATTGGCAGTCAAACCAGTAAAGGGCGGCGGCAGCGTTGCCGGATCGCATCACGACCCGGCAACGGTTTTCGCTGTAGCCGGTGGCAAAGAACCTGTCCAAAAAAGCATCGTCATCGCCGAAGGCCTCCTGCCAAAGCTGCCGCAGGGCAGGGATGTCCTGATTTTCAGGGTGCTTAGCAAACATCTTCGTCCTCCCACAGCCGTGCCCAGTGCTTTTCTACCATGTGATCCGGGTGGTAGGAGAGCTTGGCTTTGCGAAGGCCGGGGATACCCAGATCGTCTTCCCGGTTCAACCAGCGGGTCTGGGGATAATGCTCCATCAAATACCGGGCAAAGCCCTGATTGATGGCGGCATAGGCACCGTCTGCAATATCCAGGGCTTTTTCAAAATGGATATCAAAGGTGTCACTTCCTAAGGGACTTGCCATAGAGAAAGCGATCACTTGCTCTCCATCCAGCAGCGCCATGCCCACCATGCCCAGCTGCTCCCAGTGGGAAAAGGCCCGGGTCAGTGCCAGCTGCTCCAGCAGGAAATCCTGATAAGGATCTGACTGTAACCGGTCGTGATACCACCGATCCAGCAAGGCTTGTACCTGCGGCAGATTTTCTTTGGTGATGGGAACGAGCCGGCAGTGGGGGTTAGCGCTCCAAAAGCGGTTGCAGAAATTCCGCTTGCTCTGAAAGCGTTTTCCTTTTAAGAAAGCCAGATCTTCGATATTATACACATAATCAAAGCTGTCCCGGTCCGGATGGATGCGGAATTTGCCGGGGCAGTAGCTTTCCAGAAGGGCGCAGTTTTCCTGAGTCAGTCCGGTCAGACGGCAGGGGATACCCCGCAGACGGGCATCCTCAAAAATGGCATCCAAAGCAGGCCGGGGATCGCCCACACCTACCGGGAAGGGATAGACGCTGCACCGTCCGTATTGAGAAAACAGGATCACCCAGTCCTGAAATCGGGCCATTCGTTGTCTGCCCCAAAGACTTAAATTGACAAAGGTATATTCGCAGCCTTGCCGTCCGGAAGCGGCAAGAAGGGCATTGTATTCTTCCCGGAAATCCGGGTCCATGCGCTTAAATTCCAGCATGATATCACATCCTTAAAAGCAGTATACCATAAAACCTTATAAAAAATCAAATTCCCGTTTATCGGGGAGTTTCAATATAGGAACCACCTGCCCAAAAAGCTGTCATTCCGAGGCTGCGATAGCAGCCGTGGTGACCGAAGGGAATGCCCGTGGTAGAATCTCCCGGAAACAAGGATGTTCTTTGGAACTGTTGTAAAGATAGGATAAATCAGGCAGTTTCCTCTATTTAACCTTAGAAAAAGTGGGTAACTTGTACCGGGAGATTGCCACGTCGGGCATTCGCCCTCCTCGCAATGACAGGAGAAGGGTCGGTGGCTGGTACCGGGAGATTGCCACGGGCCTATCGGCCCTCGCAATGACAGTTCTTTCGGTTCGTGGCAGTATTTCGAATTGGAAATGCACCGATAAATGGCAATTCAGCGGTTTTCAAACAGGCGGGCGGCGATCCCCCGCTTGACCATTACCTGGTAAAGGGCGGTACCCAAAATCAGCAGCACGGCAGCTTCTCCAATGGCTACATACGCTGCGTTAAGCCAAAAGCCGCCGCCGATATGGAAGGCAAGCTCCCATCCTACCAGCAACGCGTTCCAAAAGGCCGGCATCAAAAGACTCAAAAACGGAATGCTCCCAAAGGTGATCTTCCGGGTCAGGTACATACTGCTGCAGGCCAGGGTGGTGGCCAAGGTTCCTACCAAAAAGTCCAGCGGCAGCGCCGCGGAATAGGAAAGATTAAAAAGAAGACATCCGATACTCAGACCCGGAATGGCCGCCGGGGTGAACAGCGCCAGCACACACAGCGCTTCCGATACCCGGAACTGAATGAAAAATGTGGCAGAGCCGGGAACCAGAAAGTTTTGCAGATAGGTCAGGGCGACATATAATGCCGCGATCAGGGCGGCATGGGTCAAGTGACGAACATTTTTTCTCACGGGGATACCTCCAATAAAAAATGGGCGCATTGCGCCCATCATGTCCTTAGTTTTGTTTACCGACAGGATGGTTACGAACTGTCCTATGGAGTTGGCTGTATTATACTGCCCGGTGGAGTGTTTGTCAACTCCACCGGGGGTGTATTTTTATTACAGAGCCCGCAAAGCATCCACCAAAGCAGTTTTGCCGGCGGTTTTTTCGTCCTTGCGCTTGATGACCCGGGCAGGGCAGCCGGCAACCACAGTTTCCGGCTCTACATCGGCTACCACCACAGCACCGGCAGCGACTACAGCGCCTTTTCCGATGCGGCAGCCCTCGATCACCACGGCATTGGCGCCGATGAGCACATCGTCTTCCACGATCACAGGGGTAGCGGAGGCGGGTTCAATAACACCGGCCAGCACCGCGCCTGCACCCACATGGCAGTTTTTGCCCACGGTGGCACGACCGCCCAAAACAGCGCCCATGTCGATCATAGTGCCGTCACCTACCACGGCGCCGATGTTCAGGATCGCGCCCATCATAATAACAGCGTTCTTACCGATTTCTACCTGCTCCCGGATGATGGCACCCGGCTCGATTCGGGCAGGGACATCCTTCATATCCAGCATGGGGATAGCGGAATTGCGGCAGTTGTTCTCGATTTCCAAATGGGCAAACTCGTTATTCTCCAAAACAGGCTGCACATCCTTCCAGTCACCGAAGACGATCTTCTGACCGGGGGCAGCCTCAAACACCTTGCAGTTGGGGAACGCTACGGGAGTTTTTTCCCAAACATAGACCTTTACCGGGGTCTTCTTTTCCGATGTGCGGATGTATTCAATAATTTCCTGTGCGTTCATAAGAGTTTCTCCTTTGCAGATATGCCAACTGCTCGATAAATGGCAAGTTATTTAACTGTATGTTACCATCTTTTCTGCGGAAATACAAGCTAAAAATTGACACTTGACCGGGGATGGAGTATAATAACGAAAAATGTTAAGGAGGCTGCTGCACCATGCAGATCATTCAAGACAGACGAGCCCTTCATCAGATCCCGGAGCTGGGGCTGGAGCTGCCCAAGACTCAGAAATATGTTTTGAACAGTCTTTCCGGGCTGAACTGTCAGGTGCTGACCCCGGCAGGCTGTGCGGTATGCGCCTTTTTCGACTTCGGCGCGGACAGCGCCATTGCCTTCCGGGCGGATATGGACGGACTGCCTATTCAGGAAAATTCGGATAAGCCCTATGCATCTACTCACCCGGGGCGTATGCATGCCTGCGGACATGACGGCCATACTGCCATCTTGCTGGAGCTTGCCCGGCGGCTGTCTGATAAGAAGGAGCTGCCGCACAATGTGCTGCTGATCTTCCAGCCGGCAGAGGAACCCATCCAGGGCGCGGAGCAGATCTGCGAAGCCGGTGTGCTGGAGCAGTACCGGGTGAAGGCGGTTTTTGGACTGCATCTGTGGCCCGCGCTGGAAAAGGGGAAATTGTTTACCCGGAAAAATGAGTTAATGGCCAAGGCCTGCGAGGTGGATATTGAGATCACCGGCCGGTCTGCCCATATCGGCAAAGCCTGTGAGGGACTGGATGCGTTGGATGCGGGTATGCAGATCTATACCCGAGCCAGGGAGCTGGAAAAAGCACTGCCTCCGGAAGAATATCGAATTTTGAATTTCGGCTTTTTCCAAAGCGGTACCGTCCGCAATGCGATTTCCGCGAAAACGGTGTTGCAGGGCAGCCTGCGTTCCTATCGGCCGGAGATTCATGATTATTTGCAGACCGGACTGGAACGGATCATAAAGGAGACCTGTGAGGCAACCGGTTGCACCGCCAACGTGCATATCACCAAGGGCTCTCCTGCGGTGATGAATCCCCCGGTGCTGGTGGATGCGGTTTCCCGGCTGCTGCCGGTGGAGCTGCTGCCGGAGCCGTCTTTGACGGCGGAGGATTTCTCGGAATATCAACAGAGAGTCCCCGGTGTGTTTTTCTTCCTGGGTTTGGGGGAAGGTCCTGCTCTGCACAGTGTGAATTTCGATTTTGACGAATCTGTTTTGGAGAAAGGTGCCGATTTCTTTGAGGAATTGGCAGAAAAATATCAATGATTCCTTTGAATGAGAAATTATCCGCCCTGCAGCGCAGCGGCATCCGGCGGTATACCAACTTGGCTAAGTCGGTCTCTGACTGTGTTATGTTAACCATCGGAGAGCCGGATTTTGATACACCCCGGGAAATCAAGGCGGCGGCGGTGGCGGCTTTGGAGAAAAACCGCACCCACTATGCCCCCAATCAGGGCGAGGAAGGCCTGCGCAAAGCCATCGCGGAGTTTGAGACCAAACGGGGAATGATCTGCAAGCCGGAGCAGGTGCTCATCACCGTCGGTGCCACCGGCGCGTTGTATACTGCCCTCACCGGCATCCTGAATCCGGGCGAGGAGGTTATTATTCCTACCCCGGCATTTCCCTTATATGAATCCATCACGCTGGCAGCCGGTGCTGTGCCGGTGGTTTTGGATCTGCAGAAATTCGATTTTCAGCTGACAGCGGAAGCTTTGGACTCCGTCATCACGGAAAAGACCAAGGCCATTGTTTTAAATTCTCCCAACAACCCCACCGGTGCGGTTCTGTCCAAAGCCTCTTTGGAAGCGGTAAAAGCCGCGGTGGCAGGAAGAAATATTTATATCATCTGCGACAATGTTTATCAGGGCATGTCCCAGGCACCTTGCCCGGATCTGAGCTTGGATGGGGCACTTTCAGAACAGGTGCTGCTATGCCAAAGCTTTTCAAAGCCCTATGCCATGACCGGCTGGCGAATCGGCTATTTGGTGTGCCCGGAGCAGGTGATGGAACGGCTGTTGCTGCTGCATGCGGCGCAGCTGGCTTCTGTTCCCACCTTTTTGCAGGATGCCTGTGTGACTGCCCTGACAGTTGACACCATGCCCATGGCGAAGGTATATGCCCGGCGGCGGGAATTGGTATGCCGCCGCTTAAAAGAGATGGGACTTTCTTTCACGGAGCCGGAGGGCGCGTTTTATGTGTTCCCGGAGATTTCCCGGTTCGGGCTGACGGATGAGGAATTCTGCACCCGGCTGATCACCGAAGGCGGCGTAGCCACGGTACCCGGCAGCTGCTTTGGTTGTCCGGGACATATCCGTATCTCCTACTGCTGTGACGATTCTCAGCTGGAAACAGGTCTGGATCGGTTGTCCCGGTTTTTGCAGACCCTGGGATAAAATCAAAGACCCGCGGGAAAAAACACGCAAAGCGAAAAAATACCGCCCTACGAAAGTAGGGCGGATTCTTCTTTTACAAGGGCATTTGCTTGATCTTGGCATATCGCCGGGGAAACCGGGCGGGGGTGGGGGCGACTTTTCGCAGCACAATAACACAGTGGTCAGCCCCGTCAATGGGGAACTTGTGGACAGCTTCCAGCTTCAGGCCCAACTGGCGAATGGCGTTTTTGGCTTCAGCCAGCTCTTCCTGAGCGGCAGCACCCTTCATAGCCAGCACCGCGCCGCCGACCTTTACAAAGGGGGCAGTCAGCTCCAGCAGAATATTCAGCCGCGCCACGGCCCGACTGGTGGCAAAATCATATTGCTCCCGGCGGGAAGCGGCGGCTTCTTCGGCCCGGGCGGTGACACATTCGGCGCGGATACCCAGTCCCGGCAGAGTTTCTGCCAGCCAGGTTACCCGCTTACCCAAAGAGTCCAGCAGCGTTACCTTAGCATCTTTGCAGGCGATGGCCAGAGGCACACCGGGAAACCCAGCACCGCAGCCTACATCAATGACGGTCTTGCCGTCAAGCTCTGCGGTCTTCAGCACCGTCAGACTGTCCAGCAGGTGAAGCTTTGCTACCTGAGTAGGCTCTACAATGGCGGTAAGGTTCATCACTTCATTTTGCTGAATCACCGCCTGACCAAAGGCACAGAGGGTATCGGCTGTTTCCTCAGAAAGGGCAAGGTCCAAGGCGGCGGCTTCCCGTAAAAGGGTGTCTTTCATAGTGTCAGCCTCCAAAGCCGTAGTCCAGATCCACCTGATCGGGGTCCAAAGGATCAAATTTTTCCACTTCGTCCTGGTGAGCGGGGAGATAAACCTCCTGGATATACCAGCTGACCAACAAAGTGCTGACCTCTTCGTAGGAACGAACGCCGCTTTCGTCACCGCTGACCTGAATATAGGTGTCGTTGACCTTGTTTGCCATGTTGGTGGTTTTCTCGTCCTGTTTTTGGGCGAAGAAGGTGTCATAATCGGTAAGATCCTGCTGCAGCAGAGAGCCTACTCCGGCCTGAATGGTTTTTGCCGCGGCCTGAGCGGTGGATGTTCTGTCACTGCGCAACGCGCTGTAGCAGTAGCGGTAAGCCATAAAGTAGGCGGAATACTGGAATGTGGGGTCGGAATTGGCCTGACAGGCTAAGAATGCCGCCAGGTTGGCATCCCGCTCCTGGGAGATACACATTCTGTGGGCCATTTCGTGGCACATGGTAAAGGGAAGGGAGATTCCGGGAATTTGGGGGTTTACGGCGGCTTCTCCGGTCAGCGGCATGGTCATGCCGGCAATTCCCATGGAAGTGAACATATCCGACATACCCAGTTCCTTCACCGGGGCAGTATTTCCGCCAAAGACAGAATAAGAATGCTCATAGGTCAGCTTTTTGAAGCCCTCTCCGGCTTGACCGGCCATTTCTTCGAAAGAGGACAGCTGGGGCTTGCCTTCGGCATCCCGGGGGATTTGGGGGGCAAGGGCGTTGGCCTTGTCCCGGTAATAGGTGGTGGCATTGACAAGCTCTGTGACGGTAAACTCTGTTACATTCAGCCGGATGTCTTCCGCCAGAGGGCTGCAATGGGTGTTCAGACCGTAAAGACCGGTGTGCAGGCAGAAAACGATGCTGACACAGGCCAGAACCCAGCCCAGCCATTGGAAGAAGTTCCAACGCAGAATCACCATCAGCACCACGGTGGCGATGAGAATCACCACAAAAATACCCACTAAGATCTGCCACAGGCAGAAGCTGAAGCCGCTGGACCAGCCGGTCAGCATATCCTGAACGATTCGGGTCATATAGGGATAGACCATATCCAATAAATCGCCGTGGTTTTTCGCAAACTGCTGCAGAGCCAGGGTCAGCCCGGCAAAAACTACCGCAGTCAAATATCCGCGCCAATATTTCAAAGGATCGACCTCCTTACACGCAACATAAAAGCTTATAACTTCTTATAGTATATCACAAAAAAACCGGTTTGTCTTCCCCTAAATTTCAAATTCTTTGTAAACAGCACCGGCACTAACAAATTGCCATTTATCGGGCAGGCTGCGCCTGCTAATGAATAATGAATGATGAATAATGAACAATGAAGGAGTCGCCTTCGGCGACATATTTAAAATCATTTCCGAAGGAAATACCGCAATTATTCATTATCAATTATTCATTCGTGCGTCAGCACGA